>NZ_JBBIAA010000008.1:46574-125402 GCF_037482545.1 Pseudokineococcus basanitobsidens
GGGGCGCCCGTCCTGCTGGACGGGCGCCCCTGGTGACCGGCGGTGGCGGTGGGATTTGAACCCACGGAGGAGTTGCCCCCTCACACGCTTTCGAGGCGTGCTCCTTAGGCCGCTCGGACACGCCACCGCCGCCGACAGTACCGGCGGGCCGCGGTGGGCCCCAAACCGGCGGCGCCGGGAGCCTGCCGTCGCACGATGTCGCCAGCCGCTTCGGGACGAGGGTCGAGCGGGCGGCACGCCGGCGCGAGGAGTGGGGTCGGCGCTTCACGGCCTCTCTCGAGGCCATCACGTCCGATGACCGACGGCGACGGGCGACCGGACGCGGCCTGAGGGTGGCGCTGCTCGCAGCGAGCTCGCCACCGAGGACGACCGGCGGGTGGCAGAGGCCGTCCTGGACGCCGCCGCGACGCAGAGCAGGACGGGCGACCTGCGACTGCTGCTCCCCGGCGACGCCCTGGACGACGTCGACCTCACGAGGGACGAGGACGGCCGCAGGACGGACGACGAGCGAGGGGACGACGAGCCATGCACCACGGTCACGGTCACGGCCGAGCAGGTGCAGTCGGCCAGGGTTCTCGGGGTGATCGCCGGCGGCCCGGACAAGGTCGATCCCCTGATCGCCACGATCGCCTCGGCGGCCCCGCGCCGCGCCGGCACGGTCGGGTACCGGGCGTCCTGACCGGAGGTCACGCCGGCAGGGCGGCCCCGAGCCCCGGCAGGGCGCGCTCGACGCGCGCGCTGAAGGTCGTGAACGGCGTCGCCTCGACCGGCGGGCCCGTCCGGCGTCCGGTCCGCCGCCACGTCCCCACGATGCGGCCGTCGTCGACGACGGTGGCGAGGAAGATCCCGTTGCTCCCCGGGACGACGCGCGACGCGTGCTCGACCGGCAGGCTCGCCGACCGGTCCGCGTACCCGAGGACGAGCTCGTCGAAGCCCGGCAGCAGGAGCACGCGCCGGGCGTCCTCGCGGTGCTCGGCCAGACGCTCCGGCGTCGCGGGGTCCACGAGGTGCTCGACGCCGTCCACCTCCACCGCCTCCAGGTGCGGGCGGGCCACCGCCAGGCCGGCGCGGACGTCGCGCACGGTCAGCCCGCACCAGCGGACGAGGTCGGCGGTGGTCGCGGGCCCGTGCCCGCAGACGTAGCGGCGGGCGAGCTCGCCGAGCGCCTCGTCCCGCTCGAGGCGGCGCGGTCGGGGCGCCCACTCGTCGAGGAGGACCAGCGCCTGCTCGTCGGTGCCGCCCCCCGCGGGACGGCCGGTCGGACGGGGCAGCAGCGGCCCCCAGCACGTCGTCCCGGTCTGCGCGAGCGTCCACAGCAGGTGGTAGCCGCGCTGCGGCACGGCCAGCAGTCCCTCGTCCGCGAGGAGAGCGAGCGCCTGCTCGCGGGAGAGGCGGCGACCGCCCTCGAGGGCCGCGACCAGCACCTCCCGCGCCCGCTCCACCAGCGCGTCGTCGATCCCGAGCGCCGTCCGCCGGGCGGCGGCCGACCGCAGCACGCGCTCCGACGTCAGTCCCAGGAGCCAGCCGAGGTCCTCGCCGAGGACGAGGTGCAGGGTCCCCCGCACCGGCCAGGACCGGACGACGTCGCCGGCGTCCAGCGCCGCCCGGACGTCGCCCAGGTCCGGCGAGGACGTCCGCAGGGCCGTCGCCACGAGCGACGCCCGCAGGTCCTGGCCCTGGAGGGCGAGCAGCCGGGCCACGGCGGCGGCCGCGTCGGGCTCCCGCGGTCCCGCGAGGCGCTGCGCGACGAGGCGGAGCAGTGCCACCTCGGCGGCGTCGACGCGGACCACGGCGCCCGTCCTACTCCCCCGGTGACGGCGCCGTCCAGGCCCCGAGGTCGTCCGCGGGAGCCCGACGCCCGGCGAAGAAGGACCGCAGGAGCGCACCGCACTCGTCCTCGCGCACGCCCCCCACGACCTCGACCCGGTGCGGCAGCCGGCGGTCGCGGACGACGTCGAGCACCGAGCCCGTCGCCCCCGCCTTCGGGTCCCAGGCCCCCAGGACGAGCCGCTCGACGCGGGCCAGCAGCAGCGCGCCGGCGCACATCGTGCAGGGCTCCAGCGTGACGACGAGCGTGCAGCCGTCCAGCCGCCACGCGCCCGCGACCCGGGCGGCCTCGCGCAGCGCCAGGACCTCGGCGTGCGCCGTCGGGTCCCCGTCGGCCTCGCGGCGGTTGGCGCCCTCCCCCAGCACCGTGCCGTCGGCGGAGAGCACGACGGCCCCCACCGGCACGTCGCCGGTGGGGGCCGCGCGCCGGGCCACGGACAGGGCCAGGCCCATGAGCCCGTCGAGGTGGGCGGGCGAGCCCGGGCCCGGCGCCGGACCCGTGCCCGTGCCCTGGCCCTGGCTCGGGCTCGGGCTCGGGCTCGGGCTCGGGCTCGGGCTCGGGCTCCTCAGCGCAGCGCCTCGAGCAGCTCGTCGAAGCCGCAGTCCGCGCCGATCTGCGCGAGCGCGCTGTCCGGGTCCTCGGGCGCGCCCTCGGTGATCTCCAGCAGCCGGGTGCGGTCCACGCCGAGGTCGGACAGCAGGTCCGGGTCGCCCGCCCAGGGGGCGAGGCCCGGCGTCTGCCGGTCGGGCTCGTCCTCCTCGTCGTCCGCGGGCGTCGGCGCCCCGTCCGCGGCCTCTGCGCCCGGGCCGCGGGTGCGGCTCGCCGGGTCGGTGACCTCCTCGGGCGCCTCCTCCGGCTCGTCGCCCATCTCGGCCTCGGTCTCGGCGGCGGGCGCGACGAGGTCGCCGTAGTGGCTGCGCTGCGAGGCCGCGAGGTCGGAGACGAAGAGGCGGACCTCCTCGTCGACGTCCTCGCCCGCGGCCAGGGTGTCGCCGTCGAGGCGCGCGACGGCGAACCACTCGTCCTCGTGCTCGAGGACGGCGAGCGCCGTCCCCCCGTCGGGGGCGACGCGGCGCAGGACGTCGGCGAGGTCGTCGAGGTCGGTGACGTCCTCCACGTCGACGTCGTGGGAGCGCCAGGCGCCCTCCTCGCAGGTGATGACGGCGGTGAAGTAGGACATGGGGCAGATGGTGGCGCACGGCTAGGGTTCCCCGCCATGCGCCTGCACATCGCGGACCACCCGCTCGTGGCCCACAAGCTGACGGTGCTGCGGGACGAGGGGACCGACTCCCCCACCTTCCGCCGCCTCGCGGACGAGCTCGTGACGCTGCTGGCCTACGAGGCCACCCGCGACGTCCGCACGACGGACGTGGCGATCCGCACGCCCGTGGCGGCGACGACGGGCACGCGCCTGTCCTCGCCGAAGCCGCTCGTCGTGCCGATCCTGCGCGCCGGCCTCGGGATGCTCGACGGGATGACCCGGCTGCTGCCGACCGCCGAGGTCGGCTTCCTCGGGCTGGTCCGCGACGAGGCGACGCTGCAGGCGACGACGTACGCCGACCGGCTGCCCGACGACCTGTCCGGCCGCCAGTGCTACGTGCTCGACCCGATGCTGGCCACGGGCGGCACGCTGGCCACGGCGATCCGCTACCTCTTCGACCGCGGCGCCGACGACGTCACGGCGCTGTGCCTGCTCGCGGCGCCGGAGGGGGTGGAGGCGCTGCGCGACGCGGTGGGCGACGACGACCGCGTCCAGGTGGTGACGGCCGCCGTCGACGAGCGCCTCGACGAGCGCGGGTACATCGTCCCCGGCCTCGGCGACGCGGGCGACCGCCTCTACGGCGTGGTCTGAGGGCGAGCGGCCGCCGGCTCCGGCCGCCGGCTCAGACCCCGCGGCGGCGCTCGTCCTCGCCGGCCTCCTCGGGCGTCGGGGCCGTGCCGCCGAGGTGCGCGGGCAGCCACCAGGCGCCCGGAGGGGGCGAGACGGTGTCGGGGTGGGTCGCCTGGAGCTCGTCGAGCAGCGACTGCATGCGCCGGCGCAGCTCCACCGCGCAGGCGTCGACGCTCGCCCGCACCACCTCCATCGGCTCGCCCACGGCGACGGACACGGTCTGGCCGCGGGAGAGGTCGCGCGGCGTCCCCTTGCCGACCAGCCGCTGGGTGCCCCACACCGCCGTCGGCAGCACCGGCACCCGCGCCGAGGCCGCCATCCGCAGCGCCCCCGAGCGGATCGGCTTGACGGTGAAGGACTGCGAGACCGTCGCCTCGGGGAACAGGCCGACGACCTCGCCGCCCTGCAGCGCCCGCAGCGCCGCGCGCAGGGAGGCGGACCCGGCGGCCCGGTCGACGGGGATGTGGTGCATGCCGCGCATGAGCGGTCCCGCGAGCCGGTGCTCGAAGATCGACTCCTTCGCCATGAAGCGGGTGAGGCGGCGGTGCGCCTCCCACGGCGCCAGGCCGGCGAAGACGAAGTCGAGGTAGCCGACGTGGTTGCTCGCGAGGACCGCGCCGCCCTCGGCCGGGACGTGCTCGAGGCCCGACAGGCGGGTCCGGATGCCGAGCACCCGGAAGGACGCCTTCGCCAGCCCGATCACGGGCGGGTAGACCCGCTCGGGTCGTCGGCCCGGGGTCTGCTCGGCGCGGCGTCGACCCGGTCTGCTCATCCGCGGACAGTAGCCGTCGACGGACGGCGCCCCCCGGCGGCGAGGGGTGCGGTCCCGTCCGACCGCCTCAGCCCTCGACGGCGGACGCGCAGTCGGTGCGGCGTGCCGCGTGGGGCCCCTGCTCCAGGGCGGCCAGCACGGCCCGGCAGATGTCGCCGAGCTGGCCGCGCTGGTCGGGCGTGAGCGGGTCGAACAGCACCCGGCGGACCTGCTCGACGTGTCCGGGTGCGGTGCGGTGCAGCACCTCCCAGCCCTCGTCGGTGAGGGAGGCGACGGCACCACGGCCGTCGTCCGCCGCCCGCGACCGGCGCACCCACCCCTTCTCCTCCAGCCGCGTCACGGCGTGGGAGATGCGGCTCGGCGACGACGTCGTGATCGCGGCGAGCTCGCTCATCCGCAGCCGCCGGCCGGGGGCCTCGGAGAGCATCGCCAGCACCGTGTAGTACGTCTGCGGCATCCCGGCGTCGGCGCGCATCTGCCGGTCCAGGCTGACCTGCAGCAGCTGGGTCATCGCGAGCAGGTCGCGCCACGTGGCGTCCTCGCCCTCGTCCAGCCAGCGGGCGTCCTGCTGCACGCCGTCCTCCGGCCTCGTCACGCTCACCCGGACATCATGGCGCGCGCCGCGGCGGCCCCGCGCCGTCGGCCCCGGCCCTCCCGACGCCGCCCGACACCTCCGCCCGACGCCGCCCGCCCGAGGCTCCCGGGGGGCGTCGTGTCAGCCCGCCTGCACCGGCACCCGCTCGTCGGCCGGCGCCGCGTCGCCCCCGGCCGGGGCTCCCTGGTCGCCCGTCGTCGTGGTGGCGTCGCCGTGCGTCGGCTGCGCCACACCGTCGTGGGCGATGGGGGCGGTGACCCACCGCTCGGGGATGCCGAAGCCGTCGACGAGCAGCCGCGCGTCGGGGCGCAGCTCGCCGCACACCTCGTTGACGGCGGCGACGACGGCCTTGCTCCGCCCGGGCGTCAGCCACCCGTGCTCGAGGTACCAGGCACGGTCCCGCTCGATCGTCGACAGCACGTGCAGGTCCCCGACCCGGGCCAGCAGCTCGGCGACGGCGTCGTCCTCGCAGGCGTCCTCCGCCGCCACGAGCGCCTCGACGACGACGCGGTCGACGTGCGCCCGGGCCGCCGCCAGCAGGTGGTCCTGCGCGTCGTCGAAGACGGCGCCGGCGTCCGCGCCCGGGGCCGAGGCACGGCGCAGCCGCCGGGCGACGCCGACGAGCAGGTGCGCCTCGCGCTCCACGAGCAGGCGCATCTGCCAGCCCCGGTCCCGCAGGTCCGCGTCGTCGCGGCCGGGCGCGGCCTCGCGCAGCCGCTGCAGCGTCACCCGGGCGGTGGTCCGCTCCGCGACGTGGTCGGCCAGCTGGTCGACGACCGCCCGCACCGTCCCCCACGTGCCCTTCTCGCCGAAGTCCTCGGCGTAGGCCGCCAGGAGGCCCTTGCCGACGAGCTGGAGCAGGACGGTGTTGTCCCCCTCGAAGGTGGTGAAGACGTCCGTGTCCGCCTTCAGCTGCGGCAGGCGGTTCACGGCGAGGTACCCGGCGCCGCCGCAGGCCTCGCGGCAGGTCTGGATGGTCGACGTCGCGTGCCACGTCGCGACGGCCTTGACGCCCGCCGCCCGGTTCTCCAGGTCGCGCTGGTCGGCGTCGGCCACCCCGCCCGCCGCCGTCTGCAGGTCGTGCAGGCGGGCGGTCAGCTCGTTCTGGGCCAGCTGGAGCACGTAGGAGGTCGCGAGCGCGGGCAGCAGCCGCCGCTGGTGCGCGCGGTGGTCGAGGAGGACGACCTCCTCGGAGGTGCCGTCCGCGCCGGGCCGGGCGAACTGGCGACGGGTGAGCCCGTAGCGCACGGCGACCGCGAGCGCGGCCTGGGTCGCCGCGCCGGCGCCCGCCGCGACGCACACCCGCCCCCGCACGAGCGCGCCGAGCGTCGTGAAGAAGCGGCGCGACGGGCTCGCGATGCTGCTGCTGTACGTGCCGTCGGGGGCGACCTGCGCGAAGCGGTCGAGCAGGTCCTCCCGGGGCACCCGGACGCCGGTGAAGCGGATCCGGCCGTTGTCGACGCCGTTGAGGCCGGCCTTCGCGCCGTCGTCCTCGACCTCGACGCCGGGCAGCAGGTCGCCGCGCTCGTCCCGCAGCGGGACCACGAGGCAGTGCACCCCGCGCCCGACGGGCTCCTCGGCGGGACCCCCGGTCACGAGCTGGGCGAAGACGGCGGCGACGCGGGCGTGCCGGGCGGCTCCGCCGATGTAGTCCTTGCGCGCGCCGTCGTGCGGCGTGCTGAGGAGGAACTCCTGCGCCTCCGGGTCGTACACCGCCGTGGTCTCGAGGCTCGCGACGTCGGACCCGTGCCCCGTCTCGGTCATCGCGAAGCACCCGACGGTCTCCATCGCCAGCGCCGGGGGCAGGAAGCGCCGGTGGTGGTCGTCGGAGCCGAGGCTCTGCACCGCGCCGCCGTAGAGGCCGAAGTGGACGCCCGACTTGATCATCACCGACAGGTCGCCGTAGCCGAGCATCTCGAACTGCACGACGCTGGCGCCGACGTCACCCCCGCCGCCCACCGAGCGGGGGAAGCCGTGGGCGGTGGCGCCCGTGGCGGCCAGCTCCCGGACGACGTCGAGCACCTCGTCGCGGTAGGCGTCCAGCGGCGCGTGCGGGTCGGTCCGGAACAGGGAGTCGGGGAAGGTCGAGCGGGCCTCCTCGCGGACCCAGCCCCACCGGCCGGCGAGCAGGTCCGTGAGGTCGGACGCCGTCACGGCGCCGACCCCGCCGCCGCCCGGCCGGGCGGCGGCCCGGGGCAGCGGCGCACGGCGCCCGCGGCGTCGTCCCTCGTCGGCCCTGCCGCCCCGATCCGTGCTCGTCCGGGTGCTCGTCGGGGCGTCCCCGCGCCCCGCCGCGCTGGTCGTCGTCGATGCCGTCACTGCGCCTCCCCGTCCTCGCCGCCGCGCGGGGCGGACCTCTGCACCCTCGCAAGTTACCGGCGGGTAACCACTGTACCCGCGGGCGGCGGGCTCAGCCCAGAGCGGGCCGCAGCGCCGAGGCCGGCACCACCCGGGCGCGTCGCGCGGCGAGCGTCGAGGCGGCGAGCCCGAGGACGAGGTAGCCCCCCAGCACGGCGACCGCCGTCCAGACCGGCGTCGCCGAGCCGCCCGCGACGAGCGAGCGCAGGGCCTCGACGGCGTAGCCCATCGGCAGCACCTGGTGCAGCGCCGCGAGCGGCGCCGGCAGGGTCTGCCAGGGGAAGGTGCCGCCCGAGCTGACGAGCTGCAGGACGAGCAGGACGAGCCCGAGGAACTGCCCCGGCAGCCCGAACCAGGCGACGAGGGCGTGGACGACCGCGACGAAGGCGGCCGACGTCAGCAGGAGCATCCCCAGCAGGCCCACCGGCGAGGCCGGGTCCACGTCCAGGAAGAGCACGACGACCGCCCAGACGACGACGGCCTGCACGACGCCCACGAGCGCGGCGGGCCCGTACCCGCCGAGGGCGACGCCGAGGGCCGGGCGCCCGGCGGCGCTCGCCCGGCGCGAGAGCGGCCGCAGCACGAGGAAGAGCACGTAGCCGCCGATCCACAGCGCCAGCGCGAGGAAGAACGGCGCCAGCCCCGCGCCGTAGCTGCCGACCTCCGCGGGGTTCGCGCTCGTCGTCACGACGGGGTCGGTGATCGCCCCGACGGCCTGCTCCCGCTGGTCGTCGGACAGGTCGGGGACGCCGCCCGCGCCCTGCACCAGGCCGTCGCGCAGCGAGGCGGCCCCCTCCTGCGCCTGCCCGACCCCGGTCGCCAGCGCCTGCGCGCCGTCGTCCAGCTGCTGCGACGCGGTGACGGCCTGGTCCTCGCCGTCGGCCAGCTGCTGCGCCCCGTCGGCCAGCGCGCTCGCGCCGTCGTCGAGCTGCTGCGCCTGCGCCGCCAGGGGGGCGACGCCGTCGGCGAGCTGCCCCGTGCCCTGCGCGAGGGCGGCCGCCCCGTCGGCGGACGCCCCGATCCCCTGCGCCAGGGCGGGGGCGGCGCCGGCGAGGGCCGCCGTCCCGTCGGCCACCTGGCGCGACCCCGTCGCGAGCTCGTCGAGGGCCGCGTCGGCCTCCGCGACCTGCGCCTGGGCGTCCCGGACGGGGGCGACGAGGGCGTCGGCCTGCGCCAGGACGGCGTCCACCTGCTCGGGGGCGAGACCGAGGTCGACGAGCTGGGCCGCGAGGTCGCCGCGGGCGGCGTCGACCCCGGCGACGGCGTCGGCGGAGGCGGTCGCCAGCGCGTCGGCGGTCTGCGCCACCTGGGCGTTGCCGTCCGCGACGGCCGCGGCCCCGTCGGCCAGGGCACGGGTCTGCCCGGGCAGGCCGCTCGTGCGGTCCTCGAGCTCGCCCAGCCCGTCGGCGAGCGCCTGGGCGCCGTCGTCGAGCTGCTCCACCGCGGGCGCGAGCTGCTGGACGCCGTCGGCCGCGGCGCCGGTGCCGTCCGCGAGCCGGTCGGCGCCCGAGGCGAGCGCGTCCGCGCCCTGCTGCAGCGCCTGCTGCCCGTCGACGAGCGCGTCCGTGCCCTGCGCGAGCCCGTCGGCGCCGTCGGACGCCTGCGCCAGGCCGTCCGCCAGCTCGCCCGCGCCGTCGGCGGCCTGCTGCAGCTGCTGGCTGACGGTGGAGAAGCCGACGAGGAAGGAGTCCGACGCCTGCTCGCCGACCTGCGTGACGACCGCCTGGCGCGCGGCGGCGACGACGCGCTCGGCGACGGTCCGCCCGATGTAGCTCGTGGCGTCGTTCGTCGTCAGCTGCAGCTGCGCGCGCCGGGGCGGCGCGGGGTCGCCGGCCGAGACGGCCTGCTGCACGGAGGCGAGGTCGGCGGAGAACGTCGACGGGACGAGCAGCGAGGCCTCGTACCGCCCGGACCGCACGCCCTCGGCGGCGTCCTCGGCGTCCGTGCGCTGCCAGTCGAAGGTGCCGGCGGACTGCAGGTCGTCCGCCAGCTGCGCGCCGACCGAGAGCAGGACGCCGCCGGTGCTGGCGCCCTCGTCCTCGACGACGAGCGCGGCGGGCACCTGGTCGAGACGCTCGTAGGGGTCGGCGTTCGCCCACAGGTAGAGCCCGGCGTAGAGCACGGGCACGACGGCGAGGGCCGCGAGCGCCAGGCGCCCGAGGCGCGTGGCGGTCAGGCGCGCGAGCTCGGCCCGGGCGGTGGCGCCGGCGGCGGCCGCGGCACCACCCCGCCCCGAGGACCCGCGTCGGGAGGAGCGGCGGTCGGCGCCGGAGGGGTCGGTCACAGGGTCGCCTCCACGGCGAGCTCGGTGGGGCGGGCGGGCAGGTCGTCGGGGCGCGCGGCGTGGGCGACGCCGAGGGCGGCCCGCAGGTCGGACGTCGTCAGCAGGCCGGCGCCCTCGACCAGGGCCGCGTCGGCGGGCGGCACGAGGACGCCGACGGCGAGGCCCCGGGCGGCGAGGTCGCCGGCGGTCGCCCACCAGCCGTCGTCGTCGCGCGCGTCCCCGCCGGCGCGGTCGGGGCGCACGAGGACGAGCGCCGCGACACTGGGACGCGAGGCGGCCAGCTCGGCGAGCGCGCGGGTGCGGACGCCCGGCGGCAGGTCCCGGGCGGCGGTGCCGGCCGAGCCGGCGAGGCCGAGGTCGTCGAGCCAGGCGTGCGCGTCGGCGGCCGAGGCGGGGCGCCCCGCCCCGCGGAGCTCCTCCCCCACGGCGGCCCGCAGCGGCAGGTCGGGCTCCGGCTCGTCGACGCCCGGCGCGTCGACGACGGCGGCGGCCCGGCGCAGCTGGTCCCGGCCCCACAGCCCGACGTCGTGCCCGTCGACCAGCAGCCGCCCGCGGCTGGGCACCATCCGACCGGTGAGCACGAGCGCCAGCGCCGTGTGCGCGCCGAGGTCGTGGCCCGCCGCCCCCGCCACGAGGGTGCGACGCCCCGCCGCCAGGAGCACCCCCGTCGGCGGCAGCAGCAGCGCGCCGCCCGTCTCGACGGCGACGTCCTGCGCCTCGATCTCCATCGCGCCCCCTGCTGGTCCTCGCCGGCCTGCTCCTCCCGACGGCTGCCCGTCCGTGCCGGGCGCGCCCCCGTGGGGCGCGTGGCTCGGCGGTGCGGACGACGGTACGGGCGCCGCGTCGCGCCCCGGCGCGCGGCCCGGCGGTCCCGCGACCACAGTGGGGCGGCAGGAGGCCGCGCCGGAGGTCGGGCGGCCGGGGAGGAGCGAGACGTGAGCGCGACGACCGGCACGACCAGCGGCACCGGCGGGGACGACGTCCCGTCGTGGCAGCGCACCGAGGGCGGCCCGGCGACCGATCCCCGCCCCTGGGCGGTGCGCGCTACGCAGCGCCTCGAGGGCGCCACCTGGCTCGACACGACCGCCGACGTCGAGCAGCGGCTGCTCGCCAAGGTGCTGACGGCACCGCCGGGGCTGCTGGGCCTGCTGCGCGGCCGTGCCGTCGGGCACGCCGTCCACCCGCCCATGACCGACGTGCCGATCGGCGCGTGGCTGTCGGCGTCCGCCCTGGACCTCGTCGGCGGGCGCGGCGCCCGCCCGGCCGCCCGGTTCCTGGTCGGGCTGGGCTGCGTGTCGGCGCTGCCGACCTTCCTCACCGGCGGGGCCGAGTGGATCGGCACGAGCGGCGGCGACAAGCGCGTGGGCTACGTGCACGCCGCCGCCAACGGGACCTCCTTCGTCGCCTACCTCGCGTCCTGGTGGGTGCGCCGGCACGAGGACCAGCACGGCCTCGGCGTGGCGCTGGCGCTCGCCGGCGGGGCCATCGCCGGCGTCGGGGGCTACCTGGGCGGCCACCTGTCCGTCGGGCGTGACATCGGCACCCGCGACCCCGCCTACGCCGACGAGCCCGACGCGCGCGAGCTGAGCAGCCCGCACCGGACCTGACCGCGCCCGTCCGCGGAGCCCCCCGACCCGACCGGGTCGGGGGCTCCACGTGCTCCGGCCGGTGCCCTGGTGGTGGCAGGCGCCGGCATCCGGTCAGGTGGCCTCGCACCCGGGCGGCCACCAGACCGTCCCTCGAACGCCTCGACACGTGTCGAGATGGAGGCTTCCGTCGGTCGAGAGGCCCACACCCGACGAGAACCTCCGTCTCGACGCCCGCGGGACGCGTGCGTCGAGACGGGACCCCTCGCGCCCCGGTGCCCCTCCTCAGCTCGCGGAGGGCTGCTGGACCTCGGTCCCGGGGTCGCCGTCCAGCGCCGCCTGCAGCGGGGGGACGACGGCGTCGAGGACGAAGGGGATGCTCAGGGGGCTCCCGTAGCCGATCGCCGCCGGCAGGTCCTCGTCGTACCCGCCGAGGAAGACCGTCCGGTCCTCGGTGACCACCGGGAGGTCGGGGACCACGGGCCCCTGGACGAAGCCCTGCTCCGACGCGCCGAGGACGACGAGGGCGTCGCCGTCCAGCGCCGTGTCCAGCAGCTCGGGGCTGATCGGCCCGGTCTGCTCCGGCATGACGGCCCCGAGGTCGGTGAAGAGGCGGGCGCGCAGGTCCTCGGGGGCGAGGAGGTTGTGGGTGCCGTCGTCGAAGGACAGGTCGACGGGCACCACCGCGCCGTCCATCGCCGGCAGCGCGGCGGCGGCCTCCTGGATCTGCCCCTCGACGTCCTCGACCAGCGCCTGCGCCTCCTCCTCGGCCCCGAGCGCCTGCCCGGTCATGAGGGTCTGCTCCTGCCAGGGCGTGCCGCCCTGGGGGAAGTCGGCGGACTCCGCCACGGTCGGGGCGATCTCGCTGAGGAGGTCGTACGTCTGCTCGTCGACGAAGGAGTAGATCCCGAGGATGAGGTCGGGGTCCAGGGCGGCGATGGCCTCCAGGTCGAGCTCCTCCGCACCGACCGTCGGCAGCGGCTCGGCGGGCAGCAGCTCCTGCGCCCAGGGCCGGCTCGGGGCGTCGTAGTCGCCGAGGTACTGCCGGGTCCCCACCGGCGTCGTGCCGAGGGCCAGGGCGAAGTCCTCCTCGTTGAAGCCGATCGTCACGACCCGCTGCGGGTCCGCCGGCACGGTGGTCGAGCCGTAGGTGTGCTCGACGACGGCCCCGCCGGTCGACGGCGCCTCGGCGTCCCCGCTCGTCTGCGCCCCGCCGGCGGCCGCGTCGCCGTCGGTCCCTCCGCAGGCGCCCACGAGGACCATCGGGGCCAGGGCGGCTGCGGCGAGGGGGCGGACGAGCCGGGGGCGCCGGGGCGCGCGGCGTCGACGGGGCAGGGCACGGGTCGGCGTCATGGCGGTGAGGTTAGCCTCACCTCACCCGGGCTGGCGACCGGTTCTCACTGGTAGGAGACGAAGTCGGGCACCGGCTCCACCGCCATGGTCTCGGCGGGAGTGAGGGTCGGGGTGTCCTCGTCGTAGAAGTTCTTCCAGCCCCAGCGCATCCCCTCCGGCGCGTCGGTCTGCAGCGCGCGGTAGGTGTCGAGCTTCTGCCCCGGCGTGCCGTGGCCGTCCGCGTGGACGAGCGGGACGAGCTCGTCGTGGGACATGTCCAGGCGCTCGCGGTCGACGATCATCCGGGTCTGGAACTGGTGCAGGAGGAAGACCTTGGGCGGCAGCGTGTTCTCGGCCGTCAGCTGCGCGAGCCAGTCCCCCACCGCGTTGACCTCGTCCACGCCGACCTGGCCGACCTGGCGCAGGTGCCGCTGGTCGGGCTTCAGCCGCCACTCCGGGTCGAGCGCGAGGCCGACGCCGGGGTAGGTGAGCAGGTCCTCGTAGCGCTGCGCCTGGGTGAGGAAGTCGGTACGGCCCGGCTGCAGGTCCAGGACGACGTAGACGCCGTTCTGCGCCGCGGCCTCGATCCAGGGCCGGATGACCTCCGGGTCGAGCTCCTGGGAGTAGTCGCCGTCCTCGCCGGCGGACGCCGAGGCGACGGTCGTGATGATCTCGAAGGTCGGCACGACGGGGTCCTCGACGAGCTCGTCGTACTCGGCGGCGACCTCCTTCGCGCGCTCGATCGCCGCGTCGACGTCCTGCTCGCCCATGACGCCGAGCGACGGCGTCCCCGGCGAGCCGTACAGCGCGATCATGTGCCGGCCCGGGAAGGGGACCTGGCCACCGCCGGGCAGCTGGTACCCGGTCTCGACGACGTCCATCCGCTCGGTGAGGGTGTCGACGTCCCCGAAGGCCGACGAGAGCGCGAGGACCGACGCGGGCGGCGCGGCGGAGAGCTCGTCGACCAGCGCGGCGTCGGCCCGGGGGTCACCGCCGGGGACCTCCTCGACCGTCGCGCCGGCCGAGCGCGCGGTGGAGGCGGCCGCGGCGTCGGCGGGCTGGCCCGAGCCGAGGGCGAGCAGCCCGGAGGCGTCCGGCGTCGCCGTGGCGCCCGAGGCCGAGGGCGACGCCCCGTCGGCCGGCGCGTCGGTCGCCTCGGCCCGGTCCGGCGCGTCGACGTCGTCGTCGGCGCCGAGCACCTCGGCGTCGAGGGCGTCGGCCGCCCAGGCGGACGACCTGTCGTCGAACGCGACGACCTGCTCGGCGCCGAGGCGCGCGACCTCGGCGACGACCGCCGCGGGGTCGGCGCCGGGCACCGCGGGGGTGCCCGCACCGGCGGCCTCGTCGGCGTCGTCCGCCGCGGGGTCGAGGTCGGAGGGCTCGACCCCTGCGGTCCCCTCGGTCGGCTCGTCCGAGGACGTGCTGGTCGGCGTGCTCGCGGCCGAGGACGTGGGCGAGCCCGACGGCGACGCGGTCGACGTGCCGGTGCTGCTCGACGTGCCGGTGGGCTCGGGCTCGGGCGTCGCGACGACGAGCACGGGGACGCCGAGCTCCTCGGCGCGCGCACCCGCGCCGGCCACGTCGCCGTCCTCGTCGACGACGACGACGACGGGCGAGGCGGTGAAGAGCGCCTCGCTGGCGGGGACCGAGCGGTCGCCCTCGTCGTCGAGGACCGCGACGGCGGGGACGGCGGCGAGCTCGACCTGCGGGTCCGGCTCCCCGCCCCCGAACAGGCCGCCGCCGTCCCCGCTGCCGCCGCCGTCGTCGTCGCCGGACGACGTGCACCCGGCGAGGAGGACGGCGCCGAGCGCCACGGCCGCGGCGGCGCGGCTGGAACGGCGGAGGGAGCCGCGACGGCGGGCGGCGGTCGTCGTCGGGCTCATGGGTCGCCACGGTATCCGGGCCGGGGCCCGGTCCCGGCCAGCACGGCGTCCCCGCGCCGTGCCCCCGCGCGCCGGCAGGGCCCCCGAGCCGGCCCGCCTGCCCCCGTGCACCCGACGGGGGACCTCGGGAGGGCTCCTGCCGGGGGGCGGGGGATGATGGGCGCGTGGCGCGCGGCGGGGGGACGACGAGGGAGACGGTCCCCGGCTCCCCGGTCGGGCGCCCGCGCCGCTCGGTCGACGCCGCACCCACCGCCCCGACCGGGCTGCTGCGCTCCTTCCGCCCGGGCCGGGACACCCTCTGGTCGTCCTCGCGGGGCACCCTGCTGGCGACCGGCGCCGCGGAGCGCCTCGACCTCCCGTGGACGAGCGACCTGCCCGACCTCGTCGGGGAGCGGCTCCGGGAGGCCGCGGCCCGGACGCCGGCGGCGGACGCGCTCGTCGTCGGCGCCGCGCCCTTCCGCACCGGGGCCGCGGCGGCGCTGGTGCGTCCCGCCGCGGTCCGGCGAGCGCCGGGGCGCCTGCGCCCCGGCCGCCCGGTCGCCCCGGTGCCCGCCGTCCTCTCGGGGGCCCCCGCCCCGGCCGAGGAGCACTACCGCGAGTCGGTGCGGCGGGCGCTGGACCTCCTCGCCGACGGGACGCTCGAGAAGGTCGTCCTCGCCCGGGCGCTCGACCTGCGGACGGCCTCGGACGTCGACGTGCGCGCGCTCGTCGCGGCGCTGGCCGCCCACGACGAGGAGGCCCGCGTCTTCGCCGTCCCCCTCCCCGCCACGGGGTCCGCCCCGCGGACGCTCGTCGGGGCCAGCCCCGAGCTGCTCGTCTCGCTGACGGCGGGCCGGGTGCTCGCCACCCCGCTGGCGGGCTCCGCCGCACGCTCGGCCGACCCCGACGAGGACGCCGCCCGCGCCCGCGCGCTGCTGGCCTCCGACAAGGACCGCCGCGAGCACGCGCTCGTCGTCGACGCGATGGCGCACGCCCTGGGCGCGTGGTGCGCCGAGCTGTCCGTGCCGGCGGAGCCCGAGCTCGTCGCGACGCCGACCGTCTGGCACCTGGCCACCCGCGTCGAGGGCCGCACGGCCGACCCCGCGACGACGTCGCTGCACCTGGCCCGCGCCCTGCACCCGACGCCCGCGGTCGGCGGCACCCCGGCCGGCGCGGCGCGCAGGGCGATCGAGGAGCTCGAGCCGGTCGACCGCGGCTTCTACGCCGGCGCCGTCGGCTGGCAGGACGCGAGCGGCGACGGCGAGTGGGCCGTCGCCATCCGCTGCGGCGTCGTCGAGGGGCCGTCGGTGCGGCTGCACGCGGGCGCCGGCATCGTCCGTGGCTCCGACCCCGATTCCGAGCTCGCCGAGACGACCGCCAAGCTCGCGCTGCTGCGCTCGGCGCTCGGGGCCTGACCGGACTGCCGCCCCGGGCCGGGTCGGGCACGATCGGGCGGGCACCGGACGCGCACGTCGCCCCGGCGCCTGCCCCGTCCCGCCAGCAGACCCCGCCCCCGTCACCGCCTCCGTCACCACCCGGGCCGCCACCGCGGCCCCGAAACCCCCGGGAGACCCCGCATGGCCGAGACCACCACCACCCCCGCCGCGTCGGACCGGGGCGACCTCGCCGACGTCGGCGTCACCGGCCTCGCCGTCATGGGCCGCAACCTCGCCCGCAACATCGCCCGCCACGGGCACGCCGTCGCGGTGCACAACCGCACGTCCTCGCGCGTCGACGAGCTCGTCGACGAGCACGGCGACGAGGGGGACTTCCGCCCCTCGCACTCGCTCGAGGACTTCGTCGCCTCCCTGGCGAAGCCGCGCCGCGTGATCATCATGGTCAAGGCGGGGAAGGCCACCGACGCCGTCATCGACGAGCTGGTGCCGCTGCTGGAGGAGGGCGACATCGTCGTCGACGCCGGCAACGCGCACTTCGAGGACACCCGCCGCCGCGAGCGCGACCTGCGCGAGCACGGCCTGCACTACGTCGGCACCGGCGTCTCGGGCGGCGAGGAGGGCGCGCTCGAGGGGCCGAGCATCATGCCGGGCGGCTCCCGGGAGTCCTACGACGCGCTGGGGCCGATCCTCGAGGACATCGCCGTCGACGTCGACGGGACCCCGTGCTGCACCTACGTCGGCCCCGACGGCGCCGGGCACTTCGTCAAGATGGTGCACAACGGCATCGAGTACGCCGACATGCAGCTCATCGCCGAGGCGTACGACCTGCTGCGGTCCGGTCTCGGCATGGAGCCCGCCGACATCGCCGGCGTCTTCGAGGACTGGAACTCCGGCGACCTCGAGTCCTTCCTCGTGGAGATCACCGCGCGCGTCCTGCGGCACACCGACGCGCAGACGGGCAAGCCCTTCGTCGACGTCGTCGTGGACCAGGCCGAGCAGAAGGGCACGGGACGGTGGACCGTGCAGTCCGCCCTCGACCTCGGCATCCCGGTCACCGGCATCGCCGAGGCCGTCTTCGCCCGCGCCCTCTCCGGGGCGGCCGGCCAGCGGAAGGCGGTGCTGGACAAGGGCCTCGCCGGCCCCTCCGGCGTCCGCCTGGAGGGCGAGGACGCCGAGGGCTTCGTCGACGCGGTCCGCCAGGCGCTGTACGCCTCGAAGGTCGTCGCGTACGCGCAGGGCTTCGACCAGATCACCGCGGCCAGCGCCGAGTACGGGTGGGGCGTCGACCGCGGGATGATGGCGACGATCTGGCGCGGGGGCTGCATCATCCGGGCCCGCTTCCTGGACCGGATCAAGGAGGCGTACGACGCCGACGAGCACCTCGCCTCGCTGCTGCTGGACGACTACTTCGCCTCGGCGGTCGACGACGCCCAGGACGCCTGGCGACGGGTCGTGTCCGCCGCGGTGCGGCTCGGGATCCCCGCCCCGGGCTTCTCCAGCGCCCTCGCGTACTACGACGGCCTGCGCCGCGACCGCCTCCCGGCCTCCCTCGTGCAGGGGCTGCGCGACCTCTTCGGCGCGCACACCTACCGGCGGGTCGACACCGAGGGCACCTTCCACACGCTGTGGGGCGGCGACCTCTCCGAGGAGCGGCAGGACACCGCCGACCAGGGCTCGCACAGCCCGCACTGACCCCGTCGGCACGGCCTCCCCGGCCGAGCCCGTGCGAGGCGACCTGCAGAAGTCCGACCTCCGGGCCGGAGCGACGCCGTGACCAGCGGCGACGCCCCGTTCACGGCCGACGGCGACACCTCTGCAGGTCGCCTCGCGGCGGTCAGCCCCCGGCGACGAGGTCGGCCCGAGGGCCGGCGGGAGGCACGGCGCCGACGTCCGACCGGCGCGGGCCGGGCAGGCCGCTCGCGGGCCGGGGCGGCGCCGGTCGCAGCAGCGCCTGCATGTCGGCGGCCGCCAGCGCGGGCGAGAACAGGTGGCCCTGCCCGTAGCGGATCCCGAGCTCCACGAGCAGCCGGCGCTGGTCCGGGGTCTCGACTCCCTCGGCGAGGACGTCCAGCTCGAGCGCCTGCGCCATCGCCGCGATGCCGCCGAGCAGGCCGAGACCGTCCTCCGCGGCGGTGACGAGGGAGCGGTCCAGCTTGAGCAGGGAGACCGGGAAGCGCTGGAGGTAGCCGAGCGAGGTGTACCCCGCGCCGAAGTCGTCGAGGCTGAGCCGGACGCCCTCGGCGGACAGCGCCCGCAGCACCCGGACCACCTCCGGAGAGGCCGGGACCTGCTCGTGCTCGGTGATCTCCAGCCGCAGCAGACCGGCCGGGACCTCGTGGCGCCGCAGCGCCCGCTGCACCCGGACGTCCAGCCGCCCGTCCAGCAGGCTGGCCGGCGTCACGTTGACGCTGACGGGGACGGGGACGAGACCGGCGCGGAGCCAGGCGCCCACCTGGGCCAGCGCGGCGTCGAGGACGTGGGCGTCCAGGTCCGCCTCCCGGCCGCCGTCGTGGGCGATGCCGAGGAAGTCGACGGGCGGCAGGAGACCCAGGTGGGGGTGGTGCCAGCGCACGAGCGCCTCCGAGCCGACGACCTCGCCCGTCTCCAGCAGGACGAGGGGCTGGTGGTGCGGCACGAGCGCGCCGACCCGCGCCGCCGGCGCCCCCTCGAGCAGGAGGCGCAGGTCCTCGCCGAGGCGCTGACGGCGCTGGACCTGGGTCCGCATCCGCGGCCGGTAGGTCGTGACGCCGTCCTTGCCGGCGGCCTTCGCCTCGTACATGGCGATGTCCGCCCGGGTGAGGGCCTGCGGCAGCGAGGACGGCGCGACCACGTGCACCACGCCGACGCTGGCGCTCGTGCGCAGCTCCTGGCCGCCCAGGCGCACCGGCCGCTGCAGGGCGGCGACGAGCCGGCCCGGCGTCGCGTCGTGGACCCGCCGCGGCCCCGCCCCGCCGACGTCGCCGACCGGGCCGTCCGCCGCGGGGGGCACCGGCACGGCGGGCAGCAGGACGACGAACTCGTCCCCGCCCAGCCGGGCGACGACGGCGTCCGGGCCCGCCGCCTCGCGCAGGCCGGCGCCCACGGCGACGAGCAGCTCGTCCCCCACCTCGTGGCCGTGCGTGTCGTTGACGCCCTTGAAGTCGTCGAGGTCGACGAGGCAGAGGAGCAGGCCGTCCGGGTCGGCGAGCCGGTCGTCGAAGGCCCGGCCGAGGCCGCGGCGGTTGCGCAGGCCGGTGAGCGGGTCGTGCTCGGCCGCCCGTTCGCTCGCCCCGAGGGCGGCGACGCCACGCAGCATGCCGAGGGCGGCCAGCAGGGCTCCGGCGCAGACGAAGGCGCCGGTCGGCAGCCCCTCGGCGCCGGCCGACGAGCGGGTGACGAACCAGAGCACCGGCGCCGCGACGACCACGGGCACGAGGCCCAGCAGCCGCAGCGAGGCGGGGCGGCGCGGCAGGTGCTCGCGCACGTCGAGGGCCCTGGGCATGGACGGCGTCAGGGCGGCCCCGCCGAGCAGGACGAAGGCGGCGACGGCGACGGCCTCCAGCGGGCCCGACGGTCCGGTCGACAGCGACGTCGTCGTGCCGGCGAGGTGGTAGCCGAGGCTGAGCACGGCGCCGAGCACGAGCACCCTGGTCGCCGCGGGGAGCCCCGAGCGGGAGACGGTGAAGCGCAGCACGAGCGCCAGCAGGAGCACGTCGGCCGCGGCCGACGTCCCCAGCGCCACCTCGCCCGGGGTGCCGTCGCGGACGGCGAGCGCCAGCGCCTGCGCGACGACGAGGGCGGCGGTCACCAGGAGGATCACGTGGTCGAGGACGGCTCCGGCGTCGACCCCCCGGACCCGGGGGCCGGGCGCAGCGCCGGCGCGCCGGCCCCGCCCCCGTCCGCGCACGAACAGCCGGGCGACGAGGCCGGCGCCGACCACCTGCCCGGCCGTCATGAGGGCCTCGGCGCCCGCGGCCGGGCCCGACCACGGACCCGTGCCCGTCGAGGGGCCGAGCCCCGGGAGGGTGCCCACGACCGCGCCGGTCTGGGCGAGGGCCCAGCACCCGAGCATGACGCCGAGGGCGAGCCACGGCCGCCGGCGCTGCGGCCGGTGGACGAGGACGCCGACGACGACCGCGAGGACCGAGGCCCACGCCGACCCGACGAGCAGGACGGGCCGGGCGGAGGGCACCCCGAGGTCGGGCAGGACGAGCGCGGCGAGCGCGGCCGTGACGGCGGCGAGCAGGACCGCCCCGGCGGCCCGCTCCTGCGGGCGGCCCCGGTGAGCGCGCAGCCAGCTCGCCACGCGGCACCTCCGGCTCTCGTGGGCCCGCAGTGCTCTGCGTGCTCCTCGCCTCTCGTCGGCCGGGCACGGACGACGCCTGACCCCGCACGGCGCACGCCCCCCGTCCGGCCCCGGCCCCGCCACCGCCGCACCCGGGCGCCCCGTGCGTAGCCTCGACCCCCGTGAGGCTCGAGGGCACGACGGTGCTGGTGACCGGGGCGGGCAGCGGCCTGGGGGCCGCGACCGCGGTGGAGATGGCGGGGGCCGGGGCGCGCCTGGTGCTCCTCGACCGCGACGGGGACGCCGCAGCCGCCGTCCTGGGCCGCTGCGGGTCCGCGGCGGGCTCCACCTCGCTGGCCGCGGACGTCACCTCGGAGGGTGACGTCGCCGCCGCCGTCGACGCGGCGACCGCCGCGGGCGGGGCGCCGCTGCGCGCGGTGGTGCACTGCGCCGGCGTCGCCACCGCCGGTCGTCTGCTGGGCCGGCGGGGGCCCCTCCCCCTCGACGAGGCCCGCCGGGTCCTCGACGTCAACGTGGTCGGCACGCTCAACGTGCTCCGGCTGGCCGCGGAGGCCATGGCGGGCTCGGAGCCGGCGGCCCCCGACGGCGAGGAGCGGGGCGTCGTCGTCCTCACCGCGTCCGTCGCCGCCTACGACGGGCAGGTCGGCCAGCCCGTGTACGCGGCGTCGAAGGCGGCCGTCGCCGGCCTGGTCCTGCCCGCGGCGCGCGAGCTGGCGGCCCACCGCGTCCGCGTCGTCGGGATCGCGCCGGGCGTCTTCGCGACCCCGATGGTCGCGGCGCTGCCGGAGGAGGCCACCCGCGCGCTCGGCGCGGGCGTCCCCCACCCCGCCCGGCTGGGGCGGCCGGAGGAGTACGCCGCCCTGGCGCGCCACCTCGTCGAGAACCCCTACCTGAACGGCGAGGTCGTCCGCCTCGACGGCTCCCTGCGGATGCCGCCCGCCTGAGCCACGCCCGCCTGCGGGACGTGCGCGCCGACGAGGACGGGTCGGCGTGCGCCCCGTCCTCGGGTCCCGGGGCGGGGGCGCGCCACCCGGACGGCGGCACGCAGGTCACGAGTCGGCGTCGGACCGCCCGAGCCCGGGACGGCCGGGCCGGGGGTGCGCTCTCCTCCTCCTGCGCCACGTCAGGGCAGGAGAGGGCAGGAGAGGCAGGAGCGACCATGAGCACGAGCGGCCCGGACCCCTGGGCCTCCCCCACGCCGTCCGCGGGCGACGCGCGGGCGGCGCGTCCCGCGCCCTCCGAGGCCCCGGGTGCGCACCGCGACGACGCGTGGGCACCGGTGTGGGCCACGGGGGGCGGCAGCGCGCCACCACCCCCGCCGCGGCGCCGCCGGTGGCCGGTCGTGGTCGCCGTCGTGGTCGCCTCGGTCGTGCTGGTCGGCGGCGTCGTCGCCCTCGCCGTCACCGGCGTCCGCAGCGGGTGGGACGCGCTGGCGGGCGGCGGCAGCGACTTCTTCGGCGTCGAGGAGGGCGAGGCCTACGGCGACAACCCCGTCCTGGACGAGATGTGGGACGGGTGCGAGGCCGGCGACGGCACCGCCTGCGACGACCTCTACGACTCCTCGGGCCTCGGCACCGACTACGAGGACTTCGGCTACACGTGCGGCGAGCGCTTCACCGAGGCCTCGACCCCCGACTTCTGCGTGGACGAGATGGGCGGCGACGGGCGGGGCGCCGTCGCCGACGTGCGCGAGGGCAGCCGCTACGGGGACGACGCGGTGCTCGACCGCCTCTGGGACGGGTGCGAGGCCGGGGACGGCGTCGACTGCGACGAGCTGTACGGCTCGTCGGAGGAGGGCAGCGACTACGCGGAGTTCGGCGTGACGTGCGGCGAGCGCTACTCGGCGGTGCGCGCTCCCGAGTTCTGCGCCGACGCGCTGCGCTAGCCGCCTGCTGCGCCGGCCCTCCGCGTGGCATCGTCCTCTCGTGACCGGGTGGAGGCGCCGTGACGGCGCGTGACGAGGACGTCGACGACCGACCCACGGCGACGCGCCGTCGCGCCTGGCCGTGGGTCCTGCTCACCGTGGCGCTCGTCGGCGTCCTCGCCGTCGTGGGCGTCGGCGTCTTCGCCCTGCTCGACGGCACCCTCGGCGGCGACACCGGCGACGAGGGCGTCTACACCCAGGACGGCGAGCTCGTGGAGGAGCCGCCGCTCGCCGAGGGGCAGACCTACGGCGACAACGCCGACCTCGACGCGCTGTGGGACGCGTGCGAGGACGGCGACGGTGCCGCCTGCGACGAGCTCTACTCGACGTCCGAGCTGGGCTCGGAGTACGAGGTCTTCGGCCAGTACTGCGGCGGGCGGGTCCCCGAGACCGAGGACCCGCCCTTCTCCTGCACCGAGGTCACCGGCTGACCGGACGTCGCGCCCCGCGGGCGCGCCCGGCCGGCAGCGCCTCAGTCGAGCGTGCGCGTGCGCTGCGCGACGCCGGCCGGTCCGTACGGGTAGTCCGCCGGGGACGGCGCGCTGGCCTCGTCGAGCTTGGCGGTCTCGACGTCGGTCAGGTGCAGGCCCACGGCGCCGAGGTTGCCCTCGAGCTGCTCGGGCGTCCGGACGCCCAGGATGACCGAGCCGACGCCGGGGCGGTCGTGCAGCCAGGCGAGGGCCACCTGCGCCATCGTCGCGCCGCGCCCCTCGGCGACCTGCTGGAGGACCTCGAGGACGTCCCACGTCTGCTCGCTGCCGCCGCGCTTGTCGTAGGCCTCCATGCCGCGCTGCGGGTCCTCGCCCAGGCGGGTCGCGCCCTCCGGACGGCTGTCGCGGCGGTACTTCCCGGAGAGCCAGCCGCCGGCCAGCGGGCTCCAGGGCAGCAGCCCGAGGCCGCCGGCCTGCGCGGCCGGGACGATCTCGTACTCCGTCTCGCGGACGAGCAGGTTGTACTGCGGCTGGTGGCTCACGAGCGGGAAGCGGCCCGCCGCCAGCGCCACCATCGTGGCGGTCTGCCAGCCGGTGTAGTTCGACAGCCCGGCGTAGCCGATCTTGCCGGCGCGCACGGCGTCCTCGAGGAAGCCGGCCGTCTCGTCCATCGGCGTCAGCGCCTCGTGGGCGTGCACCTGGTACAGGTCGACGTGGTCGACGCCGAGGCGCTCCAGCGAGCGGTCCAGGGAGCGACGCAGGTTGCGCCGCGAGCCACCGGCGTCCCGGGGCTCGACCCCCCGGGAGGGGAAGCGGCCCTTGGTCGCGAGCACGACCCGGTCGCGCCGGCTCGAGCCCTGCGCGGCCACCCAGCGGCCGATGATCGACTCGGACAGGCCTCCGGCGTAGACGTCCGCGGTCTCCAGGACGACGCCGCCCGCGTCGACGTACTGCGACATCATCCGGTGGCTCGTGGCCTCGTCGGCCTCCGCGCCGAACGTCATGGTGCCGAGGGCGTAGGTCGAGACGGCCAGGCCGCTGCGGCCGAGGGTGCGGTGCTCCATCAGGTGCTCTCCTCGTCGGTGGGGGTCCCGCCACCCTGCCGCGCCCCGGCCCGGACGGCGACGCGAGGCCCGCCGGCGACGCCCCCGCCCCACCCGGCCCCCAGCCGACGTGTGCCACGTCGGCGGGGTCCGACGCAGGCGCTCAGTCAGGCGAAGCCGGCGTTCTCCCGCGGCGTGTAGTGCTCCTCCAGCCGGGCGGCCTCGGCGTCGGAGAGCTCCAGCTCGACGGCGGCGACGGCGTCGTCGAGGTGGTGGGGCTTCGTCGTCCCGACGATCGGCGCCGAGACGACGGGGTTGCGCAGCACCCACGCGAGGGCCACCTGGGCCGGCGGCACGTCGCGCTCGCGCGCCACCTCGGCGACGGCGTCCACGATCGCGGCGTCGTCGTCGCGGTACAGCTTCTTGCCGAACTCGTCGGTGTCCGCGCGCGCCGTCTCGGAGTCCCAGGGCCGCGTGAGCCGGCCGCGGGCCAGCGGGCTCCACGGGATCGAGCCGACGCCGGTCGCCGCGCAGAAGGGGAGCATCTCGCGCTCCTCCTCGCGCATGAGGAGGTTGTAGTGGTCCTGCATGGAGACGAAGCGCGTCCAGCCGTTCACGTCCGCGACGTGCTGCATCTGCTGGAGCTGCCAGGTCCACATCGACGAGGCGCCGAGGTAGCGCGCCTTGCCCGCGCGCACCACGTCGTGCAGCGCCTCCATCGTCTCCTCGACCGGCGTGGCCGGGTCGAAGCGGTGGATCTGGTAGAGGTCGACGTGGTCGGTGCCGAGCCGGCGGAGGCTGTTGTCGACCTCGGCCAGGATGGCCTTGCGGGACAGGCCGGCCCCGTTCGGCCCGGGCCGCATCCGGCCGTTCACCTTGGTGGCGAGGACGACGTCGTCGCGCCGGGCCATGTCGCCGAGCGCCCGTCCGACGATCTCCTCGCTCGACCCGTCGGAGTAGACGTTGGCCGTGTCGAAGAAGGTGACGCCGGCCTCGAGCGCCCGACGGATCGACTCCCGGCTCTCCTCCTCGGGCAGCGACCACGGGTGCCCCCCTCGCTCCGGGTCGCCGTAGCTCATGCACCCCAGCGCGATCCGCGAGACCTCGAGCCCGCTCGTGCCCAGCCGCGTGTACTGCATGCCGTCCTCCTGCGCTCGCCTCCGGGCGCCGTCCGCGCCCCGTCGAGTGCCACGCCACCACGGCGGCGCCGCCGCCGCACGCGAGAACGGCTACCCCTGGAGCACGACGACCGCGCCGACGACGTGAGCGAGGAAGAGCGCAGCGAAGAGCAGGTAGGTCACCTGCGTCACGTTCGGCCGAGGGCGTCGCCGACCGCCCAGCACCGCCGTCGTCGTCACCCGTTGCTCCACGGGGACCTCCATCCGCTCCTCCACCTGCCGCATACGGTCGCGGGCCGCCCTGTAGTACCCGTGCTGGGTGTGGACCGCCGATGCGGACAGGACCGCCGCGACCGCTCCCAGCCCGAAGACGAGGGCAGCCGGCCGGCCGCCGCTGACCGCCACGGCTGCCGCCAGGATCGCAGCGTTGAACGCCAGGAGGTACTGGGTCCTCGACCAGTTGAACTGGGCCTGGAACCGGTACTCCTCGACGGCGACGCGGTAGAGGTCCCCGGCACCCGGGACGTCCGCGGCAGGTCGCGTCGGGGTGGACGTCATGCCGGCACGGTAGACCTGATCCTCCGCCGTCGCCGGAGCCGCGCTGGACCGCACGACGTGCCGCTGCGGTGCCGTACGAGGCCGCACGGTCGCCCTCAGGCGGGCGCGCGCCGGGCGGCGAGCAGGGCGGCCGCGAGGCCGACGCTCATGAGCGTCGCCATGGGCAGCACCGACGCCGTGCCGAGGACCCCGGTGAGGGGGATGACGGCGGCGCCGCAGGTGAACGCCAGGCCGCCGCCGAGCGCGGACGCCGTGCCGCGGGAGCGGTCGCCGGCCGCCTGCGCCAGGGCGAAGCCGGCCGGGAGCACGAGCCCCATGCCCGCGGTCAGCCCCGACAGGAGCACCCACACGAGCGCGAAGGGCGGCGCGGCGACGCCGACGGCCGGACCGACGAGGGACGCCACCAGCAGCAGCGCCGAGGAGGAGGCGGCGACGGCGAGACCGGTGGCGCGCAGCGCCGTCGGCGGCCACCGGTGCACGAGCCGGGCGAAGGCGAAGCTCGTCGCGGCCATGGTGGCGCCGTTCGTCGCGAAGACGACGCCGTAGAGCCCCGCCCCGATCCCGTAGACGTCCTGGAGCACGAGGCTGGAGCCGCCGATGTAGCCGAAGAACCCGACGGTGGCGAGGCACGCCACCAGCACGTGCCGCATGAAGCGGCCGTCCCGCAGGAGGTCGAGGACGCGCGACGCCGTGGCCCGTGCGGAGGCGTGCTGGCGCTCGTCGGCGGGCAGGCTCTCCGGGACGGCCCGCCAGGCGCCGAGCACCTGCACGAGCCCGATCACCGCCAGGACGCCGAAGACCAGCCGCCAGCTGCCCACCTGGAGGACGCCGGCGCCGATCGTCGGGGCGACGACCGGACCGAGCAGCCCCACCGCCGTGAGGAGGCCGAAACGCGCGGCGGCGTCGGGTCCGCGGTGGGTGTCGCTGACGACGGCGCGGGCGCAGACGGCACCGGCCGCCGCCGCGACCCCCTGGACGAGGCGGGCGCCGACGAGCACCGCTGCGGTCGGGGCGAGGGCGCAGAGCACCGACGCCACCGCGAAGAGCGCGGGCCCCACGAGCAGCAGCGGGCGACGGCCGAGCGCGTCGCTGACCGGGCCGAGGGCCAGCTGGCCCGCGGCGAAGCCGACGAGGAAGGCGGTGAGCGTCAGCTGGGCCCCGACGGCGCCGGCCCCGAGGTCCGCCCCGACCTGCGGCAGCGCCGGCAGGTACATGTCGGTCGCGAGGGCCGAGACGCCGGACAGGAGCACCAGCACCCAGAACGCGGGGACGGTGCGGACCCGTCGCCCCGTCCCTGCCGTACCGCTCACGTCGTCGCCACCACGGCCCCCACCCCACCACGGGAGCCGTGGCCCGCCGCACCGTGGCCCGCAGCACCGTGGAGCGCAGCACCGTGGAGCCCTACGGTGCCGAGGTGGGCGAGCTGCGCGGGGTCCTGGGCCTGCTCCTGCTGCTGGGCGTCGCCGTCCTCGTCTCCCGGGACCGGCGCGGGATCCGCTGGCGGACCGTCGTCGTCGCCCTCGCGCTGCAGGTGGGCTTCGCCCTCCTGGTGCTGGGGTGGGGCCCCGGCGCCGCCGCCCTCGGGTGGGTGTCGGCGCGGTTCGAGACGCTGATCGGCTACGCCCAGGAGGGCACCGCCTTCGTCTTCGGGCCCCTGCTGGACGTCACCGAGGACGGCGGCTCGGCCGCCTTCGCGCTCGGCGTGCTGCCCGTCATCGTCTTCCTCGGCGCGCTGATCGGGCTGCTCCTGCACCTGCGGGTCGTCCAGTACCTGACGTACTACCTCGGCGGGGCCCTGGGCCGGCTGCTGCGCGTCAGCGACGTCGAGTCGGTCTACGGCGCCACGGTCGTCTTCCTCGGCATGAGCGAGGCCCCGCTGATGATCGCCCCGTACCTGCGGCGGCTGCGGACGGCGCAGGTCTTCACCGTGATGACCGGGGGGCTCGCGGCCGCGGCGGGCTCGACGCTCGTCGGCTACGCCGTCCTGGGGGCACCGCTGGAGTACCTGCTGGCGGCGACGGTCATGAACGCCCCGGCCGGGCTGCTCATGGCCAAGGCGACGTGGCCCGACAGCACGGTCGAGACGGAGGCCGAGCGCCGGGCCCGCCTGGGCCTGGGCCCCGACGAGGAGGTGCAGCAGGACCCGGCGGACGAGGACGCGCACACGGACGTGCGGCGCTACCGGGACACCGAGTCGGCCAACGCCATCGACGCCGTCGGCCGGGGTGCGCTCGCCGGCGGCCGCATCGCCGTGACGGTCGCGGCGCTGCTGGTGGCCTTCGTGGCCCTCATCGCGCTGGCCAACGGCGTGCTCTCGGCGGTCGGGGGCTGGTTCGGCGTGGACGACCTGACCTTCCAGGGCCTCCTCGGGACGGTGCTGTCGCCGCTCGCCTGGCTCCTCGGCGTGCCCTGGTCCGAGGCCGCGACGGCGGGCTCGTTCATCGGGCAGAAGACGGTGCTCAACGAGTTCGTGGCCTTCGCGGCCTTCGGCCCGCAGGTCGACCAGCTGGCGCCGACCACGGTCGCCGTCGTGACCTTCGCGCTCGCGGGCTTCGCCAACTTCTCCTCGATCGCCATCCAGATCGGGGTGCTCTCCAGCCTGCACCCGCCGCTGCGCCCGGTGGTCGCGCGCCTCGGCCTGCGGGCGCTGCTCGCCGGGAGCCTGGCCAACCTCTCCAACGCGGCGATCGCCGGCGTCGTCGTCAGCGCCGTCACCTGACCGGCGCGGTGGCGGCGCACGTCAGCCCGCGGAGCCGTCCTCGCCGGCCCGGGGGGCGAAGAGCTGCTCGACGCCGAGCATCTCCAGGAGCTGCCGCACCTGCGGGGGCGTGCCCAGCAGCTCGGGCGGCTCGTCGGGGGTCGGGCGCCCGCGCGGCGCCGCCACGCGCAGCAGCAGCCCCAGGCCCTGGGTGTCGATGAAGGTGACGCCGCTGACGTCGATGCGGCGGACCCACGACAGGTCGCCGTCCGCGCCACCGCCGCCCCGGTCGAAGGCCTCCACGGCCGCCAGGTCCACGTCGCCCTCGAGCACGAGCAGCGAGGCCTCCTGGCGGGCGAGCACGACCCCGTCCTCCCGTGCTCCCGTGGCGTTCATGCGTCTCCTGCGTGGTCGGCGTCGTCGGCGTCGTCGAGAGGCGGTCCGGCGGTGCCCGGCCGTCGTCCCCACCGGGCCGTGCGACGTGACCCCGCGCCCCCTCGCACCCCGCCACCGTAGCCGCGGCCGCGGACGGCCTCGGTCGGTGCCGGCGCCGTCGGGGCGGCGGCGCCGGCGTCCGCAGGCGGGGCCTCCGGGAGCGGGGCCTCCGGGAGCGTGGCCTCCGGGAGCGGGGCCTCCGGGAGCGGGGTCACCGGGGAGGGGGCCACGGAGAAGGACGCGCGCCGGACGACGCGGCGCAGCCCGCCGAGCACGGCCGGGCCGACGACGAGGACGGCGAGCGCCGTCGTCACCGCCCGCCCCGCGTCCCAGCCGAGCGACGTGAGCGCCGTGTACGCGAGCAGCCGCCACAGGTTGTCGGCGAGCGGCGCCCCCGCGACGTAGGAGGCGCCCGTGCCGGCCGTGGCGAGCGGCCACCCCCACAGGTTCATCAGCAGCCCGAAAGCGAAGGCCGCGACGACGCCGTAGCCGGCCAGCAGGAGCACCTCGCCCCGCCCGCGCAGCCGGCGCCCCGGCAGCAGGCCGGCGCCGAGGCCGACCCAGCCCGCGGCGACCATCTGGAACGGCAGCCACGGGCCGACGCCGGCCGTCAGCAGCGCGGAGGCGAACAGGGACGTGCAGCCGAGGACGAAGCCGAAGCCGGGCCCGAGCACGCGACCGGCGAGCACGAGGAGGAAGAAGACGGTCTCGACCCCGACGAGCCCCGCCCCGAGCACGCGCAGGCCGGCGTTGACGGCGGACAGCACGCCCAGCAGCGCCAGCGCGGAGACGTCGACGCCCCCGTCGGCGAGCTCGGCGAGGACGACGGCGACGAGCACGGGCAGGACGAGCGCGAAGAGCAGCGAGGCCGCCGGCCCCTGCGCCAGCGCCGCCCCCGCCGGCACGAGCAGCGGCCACGCGAACATGACGAGCCCGGCCAGCGACGCGAGGGACAGCACGAGCGCCGAGCGCGGCCGCAGCCGCACCGCGCTGACCCGTCCGCCGGCCGCGGTCCCCCGGCTCGCGGCGGCGCTCACGACGGTCCCCCGCCGGGCCGCCGGCGCGGGGAGGACGCGTCGCCGGCCGTCTCCGCGAGCGCCGCCCGCACCTGCGCGGGCGTGAGCCACTCCTGCGGCGACAGCACCTTCGCCGTCTGCGGGGCGAAGGCCGGGGAGGACGCGACGACCTCGGCCGTCGGCCCGTCCGCGACGACCCTGCCCTGCGCGAGCAGCACGACCCGGTCGGCGGCCGCGGCGACGAGCTCGACGTCGTGCGTGGCCAAGGCGACGGCCCGCCCGCCGTCGGCGAGCTCGCGGACGACCTCGGCGACCCGGCGCTTGGCCTCCTCGTCGAGCCCGCGCGTCGGCTCGTCGAGCAGGACCACCCGCGGGGTGGCGGCGAGCTGGACGGCGAGGACGAGCGCGAGGCGCTGGCCCTCGGAGAGGTCGCGCGGGTGGCGGTCGTCGGCGACGCCCGGCGTGATCTCGTCCAGCAGCGCCCGGCAGCTGCCGGCCGGACGACCCGACTCGGCGTCGGCGCGCGCGCACTCGGCGGCCACCGTCGGCAGGTACAGCAGGTCGCCGGGCGTCTGCGGGACGAGGCCCACGAGGGCGCGCCCGCCCGCCGGGTCGAGGACGGCCGGGTCGAGGCGTCCACCGCCCGCCTCGTCCCGGCGGCGCCGCCACGGGCGTCGCCGCGCGGGCACGACGGCCGCGGTCCCGTCGGGGAGCACGCCGACCTGCCCGCCGGTCCGGGGGCCCGAGCCCTGCCAGGCCCACAGCAGCGACGACTTGCCGGAGCCGTTGCGCCCCATGAGGGCCACCACCTCGCCGGGCGCGAGGTCGAGGTCGACGCCGCCGACGGCGCGGACGGCCGAGGTCCCGTGGCCGTGGACGACCTCGACGCCGCGGGAGACGAGCAGCGGCGCGACGCCCCGGTCGACGGCCCTCGGACCACGGGCAGGACCGGCAGCCGGAGGGGACGCACCGGCGAGGGCAGCGCGCAGCGGGCCGGCGAGCCGGCGGGCGTCGCGGACCGACAGCGGCAGCGGCTCCCACCCGGCCAGGCGACCGAGCTCCACGACGGGGGGCGCCCCGGCGTGCTCGCGCATCATCGCGGCAGGCGCCCCGTCCCGGACCTGGCCACCGGCGTCCACCAGGACGACCCGGTCGGCGTGCTGGACGACGCGCTCGAGCCGGTGCTCGGCGACGAGGACGGTCAGCGCCAGGTCGTGCACGAGGCGGACGAGGGCCGCGAGCACCTCCTCGGCGGCCGCCGGGTCCAGCGCCGAGGTCGGCTCGTCGAGCACCAGGACGCGCGGGCCCGCCGCGAGCACCGAGCCGACGGCCACGCGCTGGGCCTGCCCGCCGGACAGCGTCCGCAGGGGCCGGTCGCGCAGGTCCGCGACGCCCAGCAGGTCGAGCACCTCCTCGACGCGACGCCGCATGGCGGCGGGCGGGACGGCGAGCTGCTCCATCGCGTAGGCGATCTCGTCCTCGACGGAGTCCGTGACGAACCCGGCGACGGGGTCCTGGCCCACGTAGCCGACGAGGGCGGCGAGGTCCCTCGGCGGCACCGCACGGGTCGACGTCCCGGCGACGACGACCTCGCCGGACAGCTCGCCGCCGGTGAGGTGCGGGACGAGGCCGCAGACCGCGCCGAGCAGCGTCGACTTCCCGCTGCCGGTCGGGCCGGCGACCAGGCAGAGCTCGCCCTCGCCGACCGCGAGGTCCACGTCGCGCAGCGCGGGGGCCGGGGCACCGGGGTAGGTGACCGACACCCGGTCCAGCCGCACGACGGCGTCGCCCACCGGTCCCCGGGCGGGCTGCGGTGCGGCGGCCGGCCCCGGGGCGGGGGCGGCGGCGCTCACGCCGGCCTCGTGCGGGTCCGGGTCCGCGCCGGTGCACCCGGTGACGGCGCGAGCACGGCGGGCAGGACGGCGACGAGGACGCCGACCAGCGCGAGCGGTGCGGGCTCGGGCCAGGCCGGCGGCGCGGTCGAGGGGTCCAGCGACCCCGGCGCGAGCGCCCCGGCCAGCACCACGAGGCCGGCCGAGGCCGCGCCCGTCGCGGCCACCGCCCACTCGGGGACGCCCCACGGGTCCGGCCGGTGGGCGGTGCGGCGCACGCGCGCCGACGCGGTCCGCAGGCCCAGCAGCGCGAGCAGGACGCCGGCGGCCAGCAGCGCCGGGCCCGTGGCCGGTCCGGCCGTCGGGTCGAGCAGGCCGAAGAGGCCGAGGCACACGCCGACGAGACCGGCGAGCAGGAGCGTGGCGGAGGTCGCCCGCACGCGCCGCGGGACGCCGGCCGTCCGGCCGTAGCCGCGGACGGCCATCGCCGCGGCGAGCGCCAGCGAGCGGTCGAGCGCGTCCGCGAGGACGGGGGTGAGGACGGCGGGCAGCGCGCGCAGGCCCTCCCCGCCGCCCGACCGGAGCCGCCGGGCGCGTCGCACCCGCCGCACGCTGTCGACGAGCTGCGGGGCCGCGGTCAGCGCGATGACGACGGCCGTCGAGACCTCCGCGAGGGCACCCGGCACGGCCCGCAGCAGCCGGCGGGCGTCGGCGAGGGCGTTGGCGGCCCCGACGCAGACGAGCACCGCGGCCAGGCGCAGCCCCTCGTAGACGCCGGCGAGCAGGGACCCGGCGGTCACCGGGCCGAGCAGCGTGACCCCGGTGACGGCGTCCGGCAGCGGCACCCGCGGCAGGTCCAGCACGACGGGCCCCGTGCCGAGACCCGTCCCGCCGAAGAGCACGCGGAAGGCGACACGCACGGCCACGACCACCGCGGCGAGGACGAGGTAGAAGCGCAGGTCCAGGCCGTGCGGGGCGTCCGGGCGCCGGGCCGCGACGACGACGCAGACGACGGCGACCACCACGAGGAGGAGCAGCGGGTCCGACGTCCGGCCGGCCGCCGCCGCGAGCCCGAGCGCCCACAGCCACCAGGCGCCCGGGTGCAGCCCGCGCCGCTCGGGCGCGCCCGCCGACCCGGGCCTCCCCCGGGCGGGCCCGGGGTGCTCGCCCCCGCCCGCCCCGCGCCGGGCACCACCACCGACGCGAGCACGACCGTCCGCGCGGGCGGTGGCCTCAGCGGCCGTCGGACGCCCCGCGCCCGTGCTCGTCGAGGTCGGCGCGCCGACGACGCGCGGCGAGCAGGCCGCCCACGACCACGAGCACGACCAGGACCGCCACGACGGCGATCGTGCCCACCGGCGGTCCGTCCTCCTCGATGTCCCCGGCGGCGTCCTGCGCGCCGTCGTCGACGGAGCCCCCGCCGACGGACGGGGAGGCGGAGGCAGACGGGGACGGCTCGTCCGTCGCGGACGGCGACGTCGTCCCCTCGGCACCGGCGACGGGGAGGTCGGCGACCGCCGCGGGCTGCAGGCGCGGCGGCGTGGCGTCGAGGGAGTCACCGGACAGCACCGTCCAGGACCACGCGTCGACGCTGCCCGGCTCGGGGGTGCGGTCGGCGGCACCGACGTCGCTGAGCGTCCACGCGCCGTCGCGGGGGGCGTACCAGTAGGACCAGTAGCCGGCCGTCTCGCAGTCGGCCTCCTCGGGCGTCGGCACGCCGGCGATGGTGCACACGAAGCCCGGGGAGACCTCGGTGACCGCGAACCCGGCGTCGGTGAGCGCCGCGAGCCCGTCCTCGGCCGCGGGCGCGCAGCCGGCGGTCGGGCCGTCGAGCTCGCCGGCCAGCCCCTGCGGGTCCACGACGACGGTGGCGCCCTCGCCCTCCGGGCACGCCTCGCCCGTGGGGGCGACGTCCGCGGGGGCCGAGGACCCCGGGGCGGGCGTAGGGGTCGCGGGCGTGGGGGTCGCGGGCGTGGCGGCGGCGGGGCCGACGCCCAGCGCGACGGCCAGGCCCGCGCCGGCGACGAGAGCGGCCCAGCGGTGCCGGAGGACGGGACGGGGGCGTGCGGGCACGGGAGGCCTCTCGGGGAGGGGCCGGCGGAGGCGGGCACGCCGACCCGCGACCCGCGCGGCTCCGGCCCTGCCGAGGGCACGGTCGCGACGGACCACCGACCGGGCTCCGCCCCGCAGACCTCGGCGGGGGACGACGGGAGCCGCTGCCCCCGGGCGGGCGTTCCGGCTCACGACCGCCCGGCGCACGCCGGGAGCCGCCTACGGCTGCGGGTCAGCGCCGGCGTCGGACCGGCTTCCCCCGCACGGGGACGGTGCAGTTCGCGGCGGAGCCTAGCCCGGGCCGCGCCTGCCGCCGCAGCCGGCGCAGCCCGACCGGGGACGCCGGGCCTCGGACTGCGGCCCCCGCCCGGGGCTGCGCGTCCCCGGTCGCCGGTGCCCAGACGCAGCGCGCCGGTGCCGGGCGCGGGGCGGTGGCGGCTGGGCGGACGACGAAGGCCCCACCGGCACGTCTGCCGGTGGGGCCTTCGTCGTCGCTGTCTCAACGAGCGCGCCCGGAGGGACTCGAACCCCCAACCTTCTGATCCGTAGTCAGATGCTCTATCCGTTGAGCTACGGGCGCAGGGCCCGCTCCCGCAGGCCGACGTGAACAGTACCGGGTCCCCCGCGGCAGCCGAAATCCGGTGCGTCCTCGGCCGGCGACCGCGGGGGGCGGCACCGACCCACGGCAGGCGGGCTCAGCGCCGTCGGGCGAAGGCCGAGGCCATGTCGGCCTGCTCGCGCAGCGCGTCGCCGATGCGCGCCTGGACGGCGTCGAGGCGGCCGATGAGCTCGCTCGTCTCCTCCATGCCCTGCGAGACCTCGCGGCTGCTGGCCTGGATGGTGGCCACCTGCTCCGCGACCCGGTCCGTCGCCGCGGCCGTCTCGCGCGCCAGCTGCTTGACCTCGCCGGCGACGACGGCGAAGCCGCGCCCGACGTCCCCCGCCCGCGCCGCCTCGATCGTCGCGTTGAGGGCGAGCAGGTTCGTCTGCGCGGCGATCCCCGAGATGATCTCGATGACGTCGCCCACGGCGGCCGACGCGCTGCCCAGCGCCTCGACGTCCGCGGTGAGCGCGGCCGTCCGGTCGACGGCGCGCCCGGCGGCGCTCCAGCCCTGCGTCGTCGCCTCGCGGACGCGGGCGATGGTGTCCATGAGCTCCTGGGCGCTGAGGACGTCCTCCTGGGCGCGCCGGAGCGTGCCGAGGTGCTGGGACACCAGCTGGCGGACGCTGCGGAGGGAGTCGGCGCGCGAGGGCGAGAGGTCCAGGACGTCCTCGACGAAGAAGTCCATCGTGCCGATGACCCGGTCGCCCACGGTCAGCGGCATGCACACCCCGGCGTGGATGCCGGCCCGCCGTGCGGCGGGGGCGCGCACGCAGTCGGTGAGCTCTCCGAGGTCGCGGACGACCACGAGGTCGCCCTGCTGCCAGGCGCGCCCGGCGAGCCCGACCCCGGGCGCGAACGTCGACCGGCGGGTGGTGCTCCGGAACTCCTCACCCGCCGAGCCGGACTCGACGACGAAGCGCAGCACCCCCGCCGCCTCGTCGACCGCCCAGAACGAGCCGTAGGCCCAGCCGAAGGACGAGCGCACCGTCTCCAGCGCCAGCCGGACGGCGGCCTCCTCGTCGGGGGCGGCGGAGACGGCCTCCACCACGGTCGTCACGGCGGCACGGTCCTCCACGGTCGCGGCCAGGGCCGCCGCAGCCACCGCCCCACGGCGCGCCTGCGCGGCGATGCGCCCCAGCGCGTCCCACTTCTCGCCGCGGGTGCCCGCGAAGGGCAGCGGTCCGTCGCCGTAGAACTCCTGGACGGCGACGACCTCGCCGTCCTCGACCACGGGCAGGAAGGCGCCCGCCGACATGCCGGCGGCCCGCGCCGTCCGCCAGCGCGGGCAGGAGGGGAGGTCGTCGCCGTCCACCGCGACGACGGTGCGGCTGCGCGTCGCGAGCGCCCGGCCCAGCAGCCCCTCGGCCACGCCCTCGCGGGGGGCACCGGCCATCGCGGGCACGAGGTCCCCGCTCTCCACGAGCCGTCGCCAGCGCCCGCCGCCGACGGGCAGCCAGACCGCGCCGTAGCGGAGCCGCAGGGCGGTCACCAACGTGCTGACGACGCGGGCGTGGGCCTCGGCGTCGTCGCGCACCCCGGCGTCGAGGGCGACGATCACCTCCTCGAGCGCCTCCACGTCCCGGGGCGGGGCGGCGACGGGGCGGCGCGGCGCGGGGACCGCGGCCGTGGCCGGTCGGTGCGCGGGGCCGCGTCGCAGTCGCACGGTCGTCTCCTGGGAGGTCATGGGCTCGGCAGGCCGTGCCGGGGCGCGAGCCCGACGGCGCCCCGAGGTGCAGATCGGCACCCGGGCCCGGCGGCCTGAGCCCGCCCGGCCGCCCGGTCGCCCGGCCGCCCGGCCGCCCGGCCGGCTCGTCGGCGCTTTGCGGGCCGACTCCCGGCCTCTGTACCCTCACCGGCGGAGGCGTCGCCTAGTGGCCTATGGCGCCCGCCTGCTAAGCGGGTTTGGGGTGATACCCCATCGCGGGTTCAAATCCCGCCGCCTCCGCTCCACGAGCAGCGCACGTCCCCCGGGACGTGCGCTGCTCGCGTCCTCGCCCCGTGCCGGTCCGTCGAGGTGCCGGTCCGTCGAGGTGCCGGTCAGCTGCAGATGTCGTCCGCGCCGGAGCGCGCCTCGATGGTGCTGGCCGGGTCGGGCTCGCTGCGGTCGGGCAGGGGCTCCTCGCCCAGGCGGTTGGGGACCTCGGCGACGTCCGGGGCTCCCGCCCCGAGGGTGACGACGACGCTGCCGGTCAGGCTCGGGTCCTCGACCACGTTCGCGCCGGGGAAGGCCGCGGCGACCGTCTCCGCGGCGGCCTGCGAGCCCGTCGGGTAGGTCACGCGGACGCCGTCGGGCGCGTCGCCTGCGGCGGCGTTGCCCGCCACCGGGACGGTGAAGCCCTGCACCTGCAGGTCCGCCTGCGCCTCGCTCGCACGTCCGCTCTCGCCCGTGCCGTTGTAGACCTCGACGCTGATGTCGCCCGGCGACACCGTCAGCGCCGGCGTCACCTGCGCCGTCTCGGCGGGCTCGGGCTCGCTGCCCGGCAGCGGCGAGTCGGTGCGGATGCTCTCCCACAGCGCCTCGGCCTCGGGTGCCCACTGCAGGCGGTTGGGGTCGGGCTCGTACGCCTCGAAGGGGACCGTGACGAAGCTGACGTCGTCCGGCCGCATCCCCGAGACGCTCTGCGCCAGGCGCGTCAGCCGCGGGACGCTGGCGAGGTCGGGGTCCGTGGTGAGGGACTGCGTCGCGGCGTCGAGGAAGCGCACGAGACGGTCGGGACGCAGCAGGACGCCCGCGCTCGTCACCTCCTGGACGACGGAGGACAGGAACTGCTGCTGGCGGCCGATGCGGCCGATGTCGCTGCCCTCCGTGCCGGGCACGTTGTAGCGGGCGCGCACGTAGGCGAGCGCCTGCTCCCCCGACACGCGGCTGGTCCCCGCCGGCAGGTCCAGGTGGCTCTTCGGGTCGTCCACCGCCTCGGGCAGGCAGACCTCGACCCCGCCGAGCGCGTCCACCATGTCCTGGAAGCCGTCGAAGTCGACGACCGCGAAGTGGTCGATCGGCACCCTCGTGTTGATCTCCACCGTCTGGATCGCGCAGGCGGGCCCGCCGCCGGCGAGCGCGGAGTTGAACATCGCCAGGTGGGTGTCGTCGCTCGCCCGCTCCGCGGCGCTGACGTCGTCGTCCTCGCCGTACCCGCAGGCGGGGACCTGGACCATCGAGTCGCGCGGGATGCTCACCGCCGTCGCGCTCTGCCGGTCGCCGGCCAGGTGCACGAGCAGCGTCGTGTCGGACCCCCCGCCGCCGATGTCGCCGCCGAAGGCGTTGCCGCCCTCGCGCAGCTCGCTGCGGTCGTCCGAGCCCATGACGAGGATGTTCAGCGGCCCGGTGCTGCCGTCGCCGGAGGACCCGTCGGTGGTGGGACGGTCGCTCCCGCCCAGCTCGGCGTCGACGTCGACGGAGGTGATGTTGCCGTCGAGGTGCGCCACGACGGCCGCCCCGGCGGCGGCACCGACGACGCCGACGCCGACGACCACGGCTGCGCCCGTGGCGACGACGCGGTGGGCCGTGGACCGCCGCCGGACGTGCCGGCCGGCGGACCTGGGGTGCGACGACGTCATGCGGTGGAGGCCTTCCCGTGCGCTCGGGCCGGTCCGGCGGGCGGACGGCGACCGCGCGCCCACGCGGGCACGCCGGATGCGGGTGCTTCGATGCTACGACGGCATCGGTTCGCCCTCCCGGCCCTGGAGCGGTACGGGCCTGTGAGGTGCCTGGGCATCCCGGGGCGCGTCCGGGCGGGTCGGCGACGCCCCGGCCGCGCCGCCGCCGCCGGCGCCCGCGCGCCTGGCAGGGTCGCCCCGTGCAGCGCCCCAGCCGCAGGACCACCGCCCTGGCCGCCGCCGGCCTCGTCGTCGTCGCCGCCGGTGCGGTGACGGCCGTGGTCCTCGTCGGCCGGGCCGACGACCGACGTGACGAGGCCGCCCGGGCGGCGGCCGAGGCCGTCGTCGCGGCCTGGACCTCCGGCGGGCTCGCCTCCGCGCCCGTCGTGACGGCCGACGGCGGCGGCGCCGACGACGTCGCGGGCGCCTACGACGCCGTCGTCGCCGGGATGGGCGACCTGCAGCCGCAGGTCACGCTCGTCGACGTCGAGCGGGACGAGGACGCCGCGACCGCCGACCTCGAGGTCACCTGGCCGGTGCCCGGCGCCGACGGGGGCTGGACCAGCGGGACGACGCTCCCGCTGGCGGCCACCGGGGACGACCGCGAGGCGTCGGGATGGACGGCCACGTGGACGCCCACCGTCGTCGCCCCCGCCCTGGAGGAGGGGGACGCGCTGCGGCTGGACCGCGTGCGCGCCGAGCGCGGCACCGTCACCGACCGCGGCGGCGACCCTCTCGTCGTCGACCGGCCGGTCGTCGACGTCCAGGTCGACCCTGCCCGCGTCGACGACCCGACCGCCCTGGCGGGGCGGCTCTCGGCGGCGCTCGGCGTCGACGCCGCCTCGCTGGCCGACCGCATCACGTCGGCGCCGCAGGGGCAGGCCGTCTCCGTCATCACGCTCCGCGAGGACGCCTGGGCCGCCGTGCCGCAGGACGTGCGGTCCCTCGCCGGCGTGCAGACGCTCCCCGGCGAGCTGCCCCTGGCGCCCACGACCGACTTCGCCCGTGCCCTGCTCGGGGTGGTGGGTGACGCGACCGCCGAGGTGGTCGAGTCCTCGCAGGGGCGCGTCGTCGCCGGCGACACGACGGGGCTGTCAGGCCTGCAGGCGCAGTACGACGAGCGTCTCGCCGGGACCGCCGGCGCGACGGTCGTCCGGGTGCCGGGCGGGGCGGACGACGCGGGCGGGGCGGACGACGCGGGCTCGGCCGACGAGAGCGCCGGCCCGCCGGAGCAGACGCTGTACTCCGCCGGCCCGGTCGCGGGGCAGGACGTGCAGGTCTCCCTGGACGCCGACGTGCAGGTCGCGGCGGACGAGGCGCTCGCGGGCGCCACCGGGGACGGCGGGCAGGGCGCGCTCGTCGTCGTCGACGTCGGGAGCGGTGACCTGCTCGCCGTCTCCTCGGCGCCGTCCACGGGCCTGGACCGCGCGCTGCAGGGGCGGTACGCGCCCGGCTCGACCTTCAAGACCGTGTCCACGCAGGCCCTGCTCGCCGCCGGCCTGTCCGTGGACGAGACCGTGCCCTGCCCCGCGACGGTCACCGTGGACGGCCGTGACTTCGTCAACGCGGGCGGCGAGGAGCTCGGGGACGTGCCCTTCTCGACCGACTTCGCGCAGTCCTGCAACACCGCCTTCGTCTCCCTGGCGGACCGGCTCGACGCGGGCGCCCTCACCACCGCGGCCGCCCCGATGGGGATCGGCGGTGACTGGTCCGTCGGCGTCCCGCTGTTCACCGGGGAGGTGCCCGAGGCGGGGAGCGAGGACGTGCGGGGAGCCGAGATGATCGGCCAGGGCCAGGTGCAGGTCAGCCCCGCCGGCCTGGCCGTGGCGACGGCGACCATCGCCCGCGGCTCGTGGCTCGCGCCGCGGGTCGTGCTGGACCCGGCGCCCGAGGAGGGCGGGACGCCTCCCGAGCCCGTCGCCGACCTGGCGGTCGTGCGCGACCTCATGGGGCTCGTCGCCACCGAGGGCACGGCGGCCGACGCCCTCGCCGACGTGCCCGGCCGACCCGTCGGGGCCAAGACCGGCACGGCCGAGCTGGGCGAGCCGGGCCCCGACGACAGCCTCGCGACGAACGCCTGGACCGTCGCCTTCCAGCCCGGCACGGGCCCGTCCGGGCCGGACGGCGAGGGCGTGGCCGTCGCGGCGCTCGTCGAGGGCGGCAGCGCCGGCGGCGCCGTCGCCGCGCCCGTCGTCGCGGACCTGCTCACCGCCCTCGCCGCCCAGGGCTGAGCCGGCTCGACGGGCGCCCGGGCCGTCGGGGCGGCGTCGAGGGCGCGGGGCTGGTGCGGCCGGGCGGGCGGCGGACCCGATGTCGTGCGTCGAGATGGAGGTCTGCGTCACGGAGGGGGCTCGTGGATGACGAGAGGCTCCATCTCGCCGAGCGCATGACCGTGCGGAGGCGCAGCGCGCGCGACCGGCGGCGGCGGGCCCACGGCTCACAGCCGTGGGTCCACCGGGTCGGACTCGAGGGCCAGGACGGCGACGACCGCCTCGTGGACGCGCCACAGCGGTTCGGCGTCGACGAGACGCTGCAGCGCCTCGACGCCGAGCGCGTGCTCGCGCAGCGCGAGGGAACGCTTGCGCCCGAGGTCGCGGTCCCGCAGGCGCCGGAGGTTCTCCGGCGCCCGGTAGTCCGGGCCGTAGACGAGCCGGAGGTACTCCGGCCCCCGGACCTTCAGCGCGGGCTGCACGAGCCCGCGCGGCCCGCGCCGCAGCCCCTCGACGGGCTTGACGACGGCCCCCTCGCCCCCGGCCGCGCACAGCCCCTCCCACCAGGCGACCCCCTCGGCGCAGGACGCCGGGTCACCGGTCCGCACGACGAGCCGCTGCGTCGTCCGCAGCAGCACCGGGTCGGCGGCGACGAGCCGGTCGGCCCAGGCGAGGTGCGCGAGGTGGTCCCGGGTGGGCCCGACGAGCCCCTCGGCGGCCAGCACCTGGAAGGGCGCCAGCTGGACGCCGTCCAGCGTCCCCGGCACGTGCTGCTCGCCCGTGTACCGCCGGTAGGCGTCGCGGAACGCCGCAGCGCCGTCCCGCCGCGCCCGGGTGCGGGAGAGCAGCGCCCCGACGTCGAGCCCGCGGTCCGCGGCGGCCTCCAGCACCGCGACGGCCGGCGGCAGCAGGGCGCCGGCGGCGGCCCCGACGGCGGCGTACTGGTCCCGCACGAGCTCTTCCGCCTTCGCCGTCCACGGGAGCAGCTCGGCGTCCAGCAGCAGCCAGGAGGTCCCGAGCTCCTCCCACAGCCCCGCGGCGCCGACCGCCGCCCGCACGCGGGCGAGCAGCTCCTCGACGAGCGGGCGCGGGAAGAAGGCCCTCCCGGTGCGGGTGAGGACGGCGCCGGTCTCCCCCGACGGTGCGCCGAAGCGCGCCGTCGCGGCGGCCTGGTCGGCGGCCACGAGGACGAGGGCGCGCGAGCCCATGTGCTTCTCCTCGCACACCACCTCCTCGACGCCCTCGGCGGCGTAGGCGGCGAAGGCCTCGTCCGGGTGCTCGAGCAGGTCGGGACGCCGCGACGTCGCCACCGGCGCCGTCGTGGGCGGCAGGTGCACGAGCCACCGCGGGTGCACGGCGAAGCGGCTGACCACCTCCAGCGCCCCCGCCGCCTGCTCGGCGCGCACCGAGACCCGGCCGTGGTGGGCCGTCTCGACCACCCGGCGGCCGAGGACGTCGTCGACGTCGAGCTCGTCCTCGCCCCGCGCGTCCCCGAGGGCCTCCCCCTCGACGGCGGCGAGCTCGAGCGGGCGCGCCGGCTCGTACCAGACCCGCTCCGCGGGGACGGCGACCACCTCGCGCTCGGGCCACCGCAGCGCCGACAGGGAACCGCCGAAGACGCAGCCCGTGTCCAGGCACATCGTCCGGTTGGTCCACTCCGCCTGCGGCACCGGCGTGTGCCCGTAGAGCACGGTCGCCGCCCCGCGGTAGTCCCGCGCCCACGGGTAGCGCACGGGCAGGCCGTACTCGTCGGTCTCCCCCGTCGTGTCGCCGTACAGGGCGAAGGCACGCACGCGCCCGGAGGCGCGGCCGGCGTAGGCCTGCGTCATCCCGGCGTGCGCGACGACGAGGTCACCGCCGTCGAGCACGAGGTGGCTGACGAGCTCGCGGCACCACTCCCGCACGGCGTCCCGGAACTCCGGGGGCTCGCCGGCGAGCTGCGCCAGCGTCTCGGCGAGGCCGTGCCCGGTGCTGACGTCCCGCCCGGAGAGCGCCCGCACGAGCTTCGCCTCGTGGTTGCCGGGGACGACGAGCGCGTGCCCCGCGGCGTGCATGCCCATCGCCAGGCGCAGCACGCCGGGCGAGTCGGGGCCGCGGTCGACGAGGTCCCCGAGCAGCACGACGCGCCGCCCCTGCGGGTGCACGGCGTCGACGGGGCGCCCCTGCCCGTCGCGCACGAGCGCGTACCCGAGCCGCCCGAGCAGGGCCTCGAGCTCGGCCCGGCAGCCGTGGACGTCGCCGACGACGTCGAAGGGGCCGTGCTCGTCGCGCCGGTCGACGAGCAGGCGGGTGCGGACCACCCGGGCCGACGCCACCTCCTCCGGCGAGCGCAGCACGTGCACCACCCGGAAGCCCTCCCGGCCGAGCCCCCGCAAGGAGCGGCGCAGCTGCTCGCGCTGGCGTCGGACGACGTGCGCGCCGAAGGTGCGGTCGGCGCGTGCCTCGTTGCGCTGCAGGCACACCTGCTCCGGGAGGTCGAGCACCACGGCCACGGGCAGCACGTCGTGGGACCGGGCGAGCTCGACGAGGTGCCGCCGGGCCTCGCGCTGGACGTTCGTCGCGTCCACGACCGTGAGCCTCCCGGCCGCGAGCCGCTTGGCGACGACGAAGCCGAGCAGGTCGAAGGCGTCCTTCGTGGCCGACTGGTCGTTCTCGTCGTCGCTGACCATGCCGCGGCAGACGTCGCTGGACACCACCTCGTAGGGGCCGAAGCGCTCCCGCGCGAAGGTGCTCTTGCCGGAGCCGGACGCGCCGACGAGGACGACGAGGGACGTCGCGGGCACGGGGAGGTCGCGGCTCCCACGAGCCTCCGCCGCGCCCACGTCGTCACCCTCGTCCGTCCAGGTGCTCACGCGGCGTCCCCCCGGTCGAGGACGACCAGCTGCGTGGGCTGCCCGTGCTGCGGGTCGTCGTCGCCGACGCCGCCGAGGCGCACCGCGTAGCCGTGCTCGGCCCCCACGCGCGCGGCCCAGGCGGCCAGCTCGGCGCGGGTCCACTCGAAGCGGTGGTCGAGGTGCCGGCGCTCGCCCGGCGCCAGCCCGTACCCGGCGTTGCGCTCGACGTTCGGCGTCGTCAGGACCACGGCCCGGGGCCGGGCGTCCGCGAGGACGGCCCGCTCCAGGGCGGGCAGGCGCTCGAGGTCGACGTGCTCGAGCACCTCGGAGAGCACCACGACGTCGTAGCCGGCCAGGCGCCGGTCGCGGTAGGTGACCGACGACTGGAGCAGCCGGACGCGGGCGCGCTGCCGGTCGGGCATCCGGGCGAGGTCGAGACGTCGCGCGGCACGGTCGAGCTCGGTCGCCGAGACGTCGGCGCCGACGACCTCCTCCACCCACGGCTCACGCAGGAGGTCGGCGACGAGAGCACCCTCGCCGCAGCCCATGTCGACGACCCGGGCGGCGCCGAGACGGCGCAGCTCGGCGACGACGGCCTCGCGGCGCAGGGCCGCGAGCGGCCGCGCGGGCGCGGCCTCGCCCGCCCCGGCGTCCGGCTCCTCGGGCGCGGGCACGCCCTCCAGCGCACCGAGGCGCGCCGTGGCGTCGTCGACGTAGGAGCGCTGGTGGGCCAGGTACCGACGGGTCACCAGCTCGCGCTCGGGGTGCTCGGGCAGCCAGTCCCCCGCGGCGCGCAGCAGCTTGTCGACCTCGTCGGCGGACACCCAGTAGTGCTTCGAGCCGGCGAGCACCGGGAGCAGCACGTAGAGGGACGACAGCGCCCGGGCGAGCGGGCATCCGACCCTGCAGGCGGAGGTCGACGACCGCGGCGTCGCCCCAGCGGGGCACCTCGGGGTCGCGCGGCACCGCCCGGGCGTCGACGTCCCAGCCGAGCGGGGCGAGCAGGCGACGTGCCAGGGCCGGTCCGTCGTCGGGGCTCCCGTCGGGACCGTGCGGGCCCCCGCCCGGCGTCGCCGAGGCCGCGGGCACGTGGACGGCGAGGTCCAGCGCGGCGTCCACGAGCGCCGGCCGGGCGTCGCACCGGCCGCGCAGGGCGGTGGCGAAGACCCGCGCCAGCGCGACGGCGAGCGCCGACGAGCTCGCGTAGTGCTGCTCGCTGACGTAGCGGCCGAGGGCCCACGCCGGTCGCCCGCGCCGCCCCCGGGCCTGCTCGACGGGGTCGACCTCGAGCAGGAGCGCCGCCGTGCACCGCTCCGGCGACGCCTCGGGGTAGACGACGTGCGCCGTCCCGACCGGGAGGTCGGTCGACTGCGCCCGTCCGGGGTGCTTGTGCAGCAGGTACCCGAGGTCGGTCGCGTCCGGCAGCACGGGCGACGACGTCGCGGTGATCGTCAGGAGCACCCCGGCATCCTCGCGCCCGCCGGGGCGGCACGTCGCGCGACATCCTCGCCGCTCCCCCGTCCGCGCCCCGCCCCGCCCCCGAGGCGGGGACGGGGCAGAACGGGGCGGGCCGCGTCAGGCCGAGCGGAGCAGCGTGAAGGACCGGTCGCGCAGGAAGAGGTCCTTCACCTCCTTGCCCACCTCCTGCTCGGGGTCGCTGGAGATCGCCAGCCGCCAGCGGCCGGCCGGCGCGTCCGGGACCGAGAAGTCCACGGGACCGTCCGCGGCGTTGAGCAGCAGGAGGAACGAGGCACCTTCCTCGGCCCCCTCCCCCGGCGAGAGCTGGACACCGAGCGACTTGGCGCCGGCGTCCTGCCAGTCGGCCGGCTCCATGTCGGCGCCGTCGGCGCGCAGCATCCGCACCGACCGCGTGCCGGGACCCTCGTCGTCGTACCAGCGCGGGCGCAGCACGGCGTTCTCCCGGCGCAGGGTGACGAGCTCCGCGGTGAAGGCCTGCAGCTCCCGGTCGGCCTCGGCCCAGTCGAACCAGGAGATCTCGTCGTCCTGGCAGTAGGCGTTGTTGTTGCCGCCCTGGCTGCGGGCGATCTCGTCGCCGCCGAGGACCATCGGCACGCCGGCCGAGAGCAGCAGCGTGGCCATGATGTTGCGGCGCTGGCGGTCCCGCTGGGCGTCGATCTCCCGGTCGGCGGTCGGGCCCTCGGTGCCGTTGTTGTCGCTGCGGTTGTCGCTCTCCCCGTCCTCGCCGCCCTCGCCGTTGGCGTCGTTGTGCTTCTCGTCGTACATCGTCAGGTCGGCGAGGGTGAAGCCGTCGTGCGCCGTGACGAAGTTGACGCTGCACAGCGCCGAGCGGCCGGCGCCCTCGTAGACGTCGGGGCTGCCGGTGAGGCGCTGCGCCAGGGCGCCGAGCGCCCCGTCGGCGCCGCGCCAGAAGTCGCGGACGTCGTCGCGGAACTTGCCGTTCCACTCCGACCACCGGGCCGGGAAGCCGCCCACCTGGTAGCCGGCCACGTCCCACGGCTCCGCGATCAGCTTGGCCCGCGCCAGCACGGGGTCCTGGTGCACGAGGGAGAGGAAGGCGCTGTGCACCTCGGCGTCGCCGTCCTGGCGGGTCAGCGTCGTCGCGAGGTCGAAGCGGAAGCCGTCGACGTGCATCTCGGTGACCCAGTAGCGCAGCGAGTCCATGATCAGCTGCAGCGCCGCCGGGTGGCCGACGTTGAGGCTGTTGCCCGTGCCGGTCGTGTCGAAGTAGCTCTCCGGCTGCTCCTCCACGAGGCGGTAGTACGACGCGTTGTCGATGCCCTTGAGGGAGATCGTCGGCCCGAGGTGGTTGCCCTCCGCCGTGTGGTTGTAGACCACGTCGAGGATGACCTCGAGCCCGGCCGCGTGCAGCGCCTTGACGAGCGCCTTGAACTCGGTGACCTGGGCGCCGCCGTCGCCGGCCGAGGAGTACTCGTTGTGCGGGGCCATGAAGCCGATGGAGTTGTAGCCCCAGTAGTTGCGCAGGCCCTTCTCGAGCAGGTGGCTGTCCTGCGCGAACTGGTGCACCGGCAGCAGCTCGACGGCGGTGACGCCGAGGTCCACGAGGTGCGCGATCGCCGCCGGGTGCGCGAGGCCCGCGTAGGTGCCGCGGATCTCCTCGGGCACGTCCGGGTGCTGCTGCGTGAAGCCCTTGACGTGCACCTCGTAGACGACGGTCTCGGCCATCGGCGTGCGCGGCGGGGCGTCGTCGCCCCAGTCGAAGTCGTCGTCGACGACGACGCCGCGCGGGCTCGCCGCCGCGGAGTCGGCCTCGTTGAGGGTCTGCGGCTGCTCGTGCAGGTGCCCGAAGACGTCCTCCGACCAGTCCCACATCCCCTCCACCGCACGGGCGTACGGGTCGAGCAACAGCTTGTGGGCGTTGTGCCGCAGGCCCTTCTCGGGGTCCCAGGGGCCGTGCACGCGCAGGCCGTAGCGGGTGCCGGGGCCGGCGCCGTCGACGAGGCCGTGGAAGACGTGGCCGGTGCGCTCGGTGAGGCGCACGCGGCGCTCCTCCTCCGGGGCGTCACCGGTGCCGAAGAGGCACACCTCGACGGCCTCGGCGGTCTCGGAGTAGACGGCGACGTCGAGGACGCCGTCGCGCCAGGTGGCGCCGAGCGGGTAGGGGCGGGAGACAGGAGAGGTCACGAGGGGTGATCCTCCGTGGCCGCGCGACGCCGCGCGAACCGACCCGTGCCGGGGTCCGGTCGGCGTCAGGCGCGCCAGAGCGGGCGCGTGCCCCACACCCGCCGCAGCGGGAGCACCTCGACGCCGAGGACGGCGAGGTCCCGCCGCGCCAGCCGTCGGGTGCGGACGACCATGACGACGCCCACGCCCCAGACGACGTACTGCAGGGCGAGGGCGGCGCGGAAGTCGCCCAGGCCCGGCGTCCCGTCACCGGCGAGCAGGTCGAGCACGACGCCGATCCCGAGGATCGTGAGCAACGACGCGGTGAAGCCGCCGGTGTTGACCAGGCCCGTCGCCGTCCCGAGCCGCTCGGGCGGGTTGTAGGTCCGCGCGAAGTCGAACCCGACCATCGAGCCCGGGCCGTTCACGGCGAGCACGAGCACGAGCACGGCGACGACGGCGGCCGGGGCGCCGCCGGGCCACACGAGCACGACCGTCCACGCCAGCGCCGTCACCACGACGACGCCGAGCACGAGCGAGGACCGCCGCAGGGGGTGCAGCGCGGTGAGGCGCCCGACGACGGGGCCCGCGGCGATGGCGCCGGCCACGAGGAGGCTGAGCATCCCGCCGGCGGCCACGGGCGAGAGCCCGAGCCCCTGCACCATGAAGGGGAAGCCCCACAGCAGCGCGAAGACCATACCGGAGAACTGGGAGGTGAAGTGGCTCCAGAAGCCGAGGCGCGTGCCCGGCTCGCGCCACGCCCCCGCGAGCTCGCCGCGCACCTGCGCGACCGTGCGCCGGCGGCGGACGACGACGGCGTCGGGCGGCGCGTCGCGCAGCACGACGAGCACGAGCACGGCGACGAGGGCCCCGACGCCGGCCGCCCCGCCGAACGCCACGGCCCAGCCGGGCCCGGCGAGCAGCGCGGCGAGCGGGATCGCCGAGAGCACCTGGCCCAGCTGGCCGAGCATCCCCGTGACCTGGGTCAGCACGGGGACCTGGCGCGCGGGGAACCAGGCGGGGACGAGCCGCAGCACGCTGATGAACGTCATGGCGTCGCCGAGGCCGACGAGCACCCGCCCGGCGAAGGCGCCGGGCACGTCCGTCACGACCGCCAGCACGGCCTGCCCGGCCACCATGAGCGCGGCGCCGGTGACGAGCAGCCGCTTGGTGCCGAACCGGTCCACGAGCACCCCGACGGGCACCTGCATGGCGGCGTAGACGAGGAGCTGGACGACGGCGAAGACCGACAGCACCGCCGCGCCGGTGGAGAAGCGCTCCAGCGCAGCCGGGCCGGCGACGCCGAGGGACGTGCGGTTGAAGATCGCGACGACGTAGGCGAGCACGCCGACGGCCCACACGACGTACGCCCGCGCACGCGGGCGCCGCGGGCGGCGGTCCCCGTCAGGCGTGGGTGAGGCGGCCGCACGCGTCCTCGGCGGCGCCGTCCGGTCCACGGGCGAGGCGGTCATCGCCCCTCCTCGCGGACGCCGCGCAGCAGGTCCCCCGCGCCGCGCACGTGCTGGCGCGTCAGCCGGACGAAGGCCTCGCGGTCGCCGGCGGCGAGGGCGTCGCGCAGCGCCTGGTGCTCGCGCACGGCCCGGTCCTGCCGGGCCCGGCCCATGTCCATCGAGGCGACACCCATGCACAGCTGCCGGTCGCGCAGCGTCCCGTAGAGCCGCGTGAGCACGGCGTTGCCGGCCGCGTCGACGACCGCCTCGTGGAAGGCGCGGTCCGCCTCGACGAGGGCGGCGGCGTCGCCGTGCTCGCGGGCGCGCCGCATCGCCGCGAGGTGCTCGTCGAGCACGGGCAGCAGGCGCCGGACGTGGTCGAGGGCGCGCGGGGCCGCCCAGTCCTCCACGAGCTCGCGCGCCTCGAGCACGTCGTGGGCCTCGGTGTCGCTCACCGCCAGCACGAGGGCGCCGCGCTTGGGGAAGAGCTCGACCAGCCGCTCGGCCTGCAGCCGCAGCAGCGCCTCGCGCACGGGCGTCCGGCTCACCCCCACCCGCTCGGCGACCTCCCCCTCCGTGACGAGCGTGCCGCCCGGGTAGGTCCGGTCGAGGATCCCGCGCTTCAGGTGGGCGTAGACGCGCTCGGAGGCGGGGAGCGCGTCGTCGGGCGTGGTCGCAGGAGCCGTCGGGCCGGGGTGGAGACGCATGATGCATCTATGGTGCGTCCCAGGGGTGGGCGCGTGCGCCGGTGTCTCGGCGTGCGGACGACCCGCGACCGCTAGCGTCCGGGCGCGTGCGGCTGACGACGACGACGGACCAGTGGTGGACGACGAGCGTCGGGTACTGCCTCGACGTCGAGCGGTTCGCGGACGGGGACGGCGACGGGCACGGCGACCTCGCGGGCCTCGGCGCCCACCTGGACCACCTGTCGCGGCTCGGCGTCGGCTTCGTCTGGCTGCAGCCCTTCTACCCCTCGCCGGAGGGGGACGACGGCTACGACATCAGCGACTACTACGCCGTCGACCCCGCGGCGGGCACGCTCGGCGACCTCGTCGAGGTCGTCCGCGCGTGCCGCGAGCGGGGCATGCGCGTCCTGGTGGACCTCGTCGTCAACCACACCTCCGCCGAGCACCCGTGGTTCCGGCAGGCGCGGACGTCGAAGGACTCGCCCTACCGCGACTGGTACGTCTGGCGCGACGAGCCGGACCCGGCGGACTCCGGCGCGCAGAACGTCTTCCCCGACGCGGAGGACTCCATCTGGTCCTACGACGACGTCGCGGGCCAGCACTACCGGCACCGGTTCTACGCCGGCCAGCCCGACCTCAACACGTCGAACCTCGACGTCCGCGACGAGATCCTGCGGATCATGGGCTTCTGGCTGCAGCTGGGGGTCGCCGGCTTCCGCGTCGACGCCGTGCCCTTCTTCGTCGAGACCGCCGCGCGGACAGGGGACGCCGACGACGCGGGCGGCGCCGACGGGGAGGGGTCCGCCGACGCCGGGCAGGGCGGGGAGTCCACCGACCACCTCGAGCAGTCGATGCAGATGCTGGACGTCATGCGCTCCTTCCTCGCCCGGCGCAGCAGCGAGGCGCTCATGCTCGGCGAGGTCAACCTCCCGTACGCGCAGCAGGAGCCCTTCTTCGGCGGCATGGGCGACCGCATGACGATCAACCTCGACTTCACGCTCAACCAGGCGATGTACCTGGGCCTCGCGCGCGGCACGTCCGCGCCGGTGCGCCGGGCCCTGGAGCAGCGGCCGTCGCTGCCGGACGGCAAGTCGTTCGGCGTCTTCGCCCGCAACCACGACGAGCTGACCCTGGACCAGCTCTCCGACGACGAGCGCGCCGAGGTCCTCGCCGCCTTCGGCCCGCGCGAGGACCAGCAGCTGTTCGGCCGGGGCCTGCGGCTGCGCCTGCCGAGCATCCTGTCCGGCGACCAGCAGCGGATGGAGATGGTCTATGCGCTCGTCTTCTCGGTGCCCGGCGTCCCCGTCCTCTACTACGGCGAGGAGGTCGGCCAGGGCGAGGACCTCTCCGTCCCCGGCCGCGTGGCCGTCCGCACGCCGCTGCGCTGGGGCCGCGACGTCCCCACCGGCGTCGCCGCCCAGGAGGCCGACCCGGGCTCGCTGCTGCACGCGATGCGTCGGCTCGTCGCCCGGTACCGCGCCCGGCCGGAGCTCGGGCGGGGGACGCTCCGGCTGCTCGACGTCGGTGACGACCGCGTCCTGGCCCACGCGTGCACGTGGGAGGGCCGCACGACGCTCGCGCTGGCCAACCTCGCCGAGGAGGAGGTGCAGGTGCGCCTGCCCGGGGACGTCCTCGCGGGCGACGTCGTCGAGCTGTTCTCCGGCGAGCCGGTGGACGTCCCGGCCGACGGCCTCGCGCTGACGCTGCCCGCCTCCGGCTACCGGTGGTACGGCGACGCGGGCTGACCTCCCCGGCCGCGAGGCGTCCGGTCCGCAGACCTGTTCGACGGACGTGACCGTGCACGGTCACGTCCGTCGAACAGGTCTGCGGACCGGACGCCTCGCGGCCGGGGAGGTCAGCCCGCGTCGCCGTACCACCGGTAGCCGGAGGCGGGCAGCGTCAGCGCGAGGCCGTCGGCCGGGACGTCCACCGGCTCGCCGGANCGGCGTCAGCGCATGCAGATCGCTGCGGCCCGGGACGGGTCCGCTCACGGCCGACGGGAGACCAGAGCCCTCAGGCGGGTCCTCACGTCGTCGAGGTCGGCGAGCAGGCGGTGCACGTCGACCTCGCCGTCCCCCGTGGTCGCCCTGCCCGGGTTCTCCGCGACGGCCGGTGACGGCGGTGTCCCCCGCCCGCCGGTCAGCCCGACCGGGGCGAGCGGCCGGGCCCGCACGTCGTCGACCTCCACGTCGAAGGAGACGGCGTCCCCCCGGTGCCAGGTGGCGAAGACCTCGAGCGGGGTGCCGTCCTCGGCGGCGCCGCGCCCCTCGAGGAGCAGCAGCGGGTCGCCGGCCGCGACGCCGAGCTGCGCGGCGAGCCCCTCGTCCGCGGCCACGGCCCGGACCTGCCGCGACCCGCGGCGGGGCCGCGACCCGACGAGGTCATCCATGACGGCGTGCAGCGAGGCGTCGGCGAGCGCCTCGCGGCGCAGGCCCGCCATCAGTGGGAGGGGGAGGTAGGTGCGGATCCGGGCGACCGGGCGACCGTCGACGCTGCGGACGCGCTCCAGGCGCAGCACCTGCGCCGTGCCCAGCCACGCGGCGACCTCGGGCGTCTCCTCGACGGACAGCTCGAGGACCCGCGTCGAGACGGCCGCGCCCTCGGCGGCGAGCTGGTCGTGCAGCCCGCCGGCCCGGGTGACCAGCCGGCGGTGGTCGGACCGGTCCACGACGACGGAGCCCCGCCCCCGCTCGCGCCGGACGCGGCCCTCCGCCTCCAGCGCGGCGAGCGCCTGGCGGACGACGGAGCGGCTGACGCCGAAGCGGTCGGTGAGCGCGGCCTCGCTCGGCAGCAGCGCGCCCGCGGGGGTCGTGCGGTCGTCGACCTCGGCGCGCAGGGCGTCCGCGACCCGCCGGTGCAGCGGCGTCCGCGTACCCGCCGCCTCGTCGGGCGCCGGCACGACGTCGTCCTCCCCCACGCCGGCGAGGCTAGGCGACGTCCGGCGCGACGTCCCGGACGTGGCCCCACCCCGGGGCGAGGGCCGCGGCGCGGCGGCAGGACAGGACGAGGCTCGCCTCGCGCGCGACGCCCTGCCCCGCGATGTCGAAGGCCGTCCCGTGGTCCACGGACACCCGGACGACCGGCAGCCCCACGGTGATGTTGACCCCGTCGTCGCCGTAGACCGCCTTGAAGGGGGCGTGGCCCTGGTCGTGGTAGCAGACGACGACGAACTCCCACCGCCCCTGGACCGCCGCCGGGATCAGCGCGTCGGCCGGCAGGGGCCCCTCGGCGTTGATCCCCCGCTCCTGCGCCCGCCGCACGGCGGGGGCCAGGACGTCCGCGTCCTCGTCCCCGAAGATCCGGTTCTCGCCGGCGTGCGGGTTGAGGCCGGCGACGCCGATGCGCTCCCCCGGACGGCCGAGGGCGCGGCTGAACGCGTCGACGAGCGTGAGGACGGCGTCGGTGCGCTCCGGCGTCACGTCCTCGATCGCCTGCCGCAGCGAGACGTGCGTCGTCAGGTGGAAGAGGTAGAGGTCCCCGGCGGACAGCACGAGGCTGAAGTCCCGCACGCCGAACTCGTGGGCCAGGAGCTCGGTGTGCCCGGGGAAGGCGTGCCCGCCGGCGTGCATCGCCGCCTTGTTGAGCGGGGCCGTGACGATGCCGTCGACCTCGCCGGCCTTGGCGAGGTCGCAGGCCGCGACGACGAAGCGGTACGCGGCGTCGCCGGCGACCGGGCTCAGCTCGCCGACGGCGATCTCGGGCAGCGGGTCGCCCACCTGGACGACCTCGACCGTGCCGGGCTCGTTGGTCGCGTCGCCGGGCCGCCCCACCTGCCGCACCGCGGCCGGGTCGCCGCCGACGTCCCGCACCGCGCGGCGCAGCACCTCGACGTCGCCGAGGACGACGGGCACGCACTCGGCGCGCAGGTCGTCGTGCCCGAGCAGGGTCTTGGCGGTGATCTCGGGGCCGACGCCGGCGACGTCGCCGGTCGTGACGGCCAGGACGGGGAGGGCCATGGGGTGCTCCTGAGGTCGGTCGGTGGTGGCAGGGGTGCCGGGCCGGGCCGTCGGCCGGGGAGAAGGGTCGGGAGCCGGCTCGGGCGTCGGGTCGGTCATCGCGGTGCCGCACGCGGACGCCGGGCGCCCGCGAGGCGGTCGACGACGTCGAGCAGGGTGGACGGTCCCCCGAAGCCGCCCGCCTTGCTGGCGAAGGCGAGGCCGGCGGCACGTCCCCCGACCAGGGCGCCGGCGGGCACGCCCGCGGCGAGGGCGCCGTGCACGTCGAGGCCCGTGGCGCCCCAGCGCTCGAGCAGCGCCGCGGCGCCGTCGCCGCCGACCGCGACGACGGCGGAGGCCCCCAGCCGCCGGTGCAGCCGGTCCAGCGCCGCCGCCGCGGAGGTCGCCACGGCCGCGGCGTCGCGGCTCGGCCCTCCGTGCCCCGGCCGCTGCGGCGCCAGGACGACGACGTCCGCCGCGAGCGCCTCGGGCGGGACCTCCACGGCCTCGTCGCCGTCGGCGTCGGGGTGCCGCACGACGACCGTCCCCGCACGCCCGGCGAGGCGCTCCACCTGCTCGCGCGCGACCGGGTGCAGCGACGTCACGAGCACCAGGAGGGGTCCCTCGCGCGCCTCCTCGACGCGGCGACGGGGTGCGCGCGCCGCGCCGGCGGGCCACCACAGCCGCGCCATCGGGTCGGCGAGACCCGCGGACCCGACGGGCAGCGCCCGGTCGCCGCAGCGCGCGACCGCACGGGCGACCCGCTCGAGCGCGGCGTCGTCCGCGGCGTCCACGGTGAGCACACGGGCGCCGCCGTCCGCGGCGGCGAGCAGGGACCGGGCGAGCGCGGCCCCGTCGGCGTCCACCGGCTCCCCGTCGGCGTCCCCGACCGGGGCGTCCTCCTCGTCCACCACGACGCGTCGGGACCCGGGCAGGAGCTCGGCGAGGACCGAGGTGAGGACCGGCGTCACCGGGTCCGCGCCGGCGGCGGCCCGCTCGAGCGGGACGCCGTCCACGAGGGCGCGCCCCTGCTCGACGGTGCGCCCCATCGCGGGGTAGGCCGGGCACACGACGGCGAACCCGTCGGGCCGCACGTCCGTCCACAGGTCCAGGGCTCCCGCGACCTGGGCGGCCACGGAGCCGCGCAGCGTCGAGTCGACCTTGAGGTAGAGGCGGGGGACACCCGCCGCGAGCAGCGCCCGGAAACGCTGCCGGAGCACCTCGCGGGCGGTCCCGGGTGCGGCGGCCCGGACGTCCGCGCTCAGCGCCAGCAGGGACGGCCGCTCGACGGGGGCCGGCGAGGAGGCCGCCCCGGCCCCGACCGCGAGCACCGTCCGCCACCCTCCGTCGGCGAAGCGGACGGCGCTGTCGCCCGCGCCCGTGAGGTCGTCCGCGACGAGGGCGGCGTCCCAGGTGCCCGCCCGGCCCGTCCCGGCCGGGGTCATCGGTCGGCCGCAGGGTCGGGGCCGCCGCTGCCCGAGGGGACGGCCGGCGCGTCGACGGCGTCGCCCTCGTCGAGGGCGCCGGCCCGGCGCAGGACGGCGGAGGCGAGCAGCGGCGCGATGATCGCCGTCACCAGCACCGAGGCCGCCACCTGCGCGGTGGCCGTCCCGACGTACTGCTCGAAGCGCGGGTCGGCGGCCGCCACGATCGCCGGTGTCGCGATGGCGTTGCCCGCGGTGGTGCCCGCGGCGAAGCCGAGACCGGACTTGGCGCCGCGGCGCAGGAGGTAGCGCCAGCCGAGGTAGACGAGGAAGCCCGTCACGGGGGCGACGACCAGCCCGAGCACGAGGCCCGAGAGCCCTCCGGTGACGACGGAGCCGAGGTCGATCCCGGTGCCCAGGGCGAAGGCGAAGAAGGGGATGACGATGTTCGGCACCGGGGCGAGGACGTCGCGCCACTGGCCGTCGAGGTTGCCGACGAGGACGCCCAGGCCGAAGGGCACGATCGCGCCGACGAGCGCCAGCAGCGGGATGTCCCCGAGCCCGGACGCCCCGAGGAAGAGCAGCGTGAGGAAGGGGCCGTCGTTGACGGCCGAGGCGATGTAGGCGCCACGGTCCCGGGCGTCGCCGTACCGGCCGGTGAAGGCGAGCCAGATCCCGCCGTTGCTGTTGTCGATGCAGGCCAGCAGCGCGAGCAGCGAGACGCCGAGCACGCCGTCGAGCCCGACGAGCAGCCCGAGGCCCACGACGAGCGACGCCGGGACGACGCTCTTCATCAGCAGCGCCACGCCCGCGTGGGCGAGCACCGGCCCGCTCGTCGCCCCGGTCACCTGGGTGCCGGTCATGAAGATGAGCAGGCCGATGAGCGGCAGGGCGCTGTCGGCGAACAGCGCGGTGGTGAAGCTGCCGATCTCCAGGGCCCCCGGCGCGAAGGTGCCGACGAGGGAGCCCAGGACGAGCGGCACGAGCATCAGCCCGCCGGGGATGCGGTTCATCGTCGCGAACATCGGGACGCGGGACCTGCGAGGTCCTGCCTGCGTGCTGGCCATGCGTCGACCACCTCCGCGACGCACACCTGCGGGCGCCGCCTCGTCCTCCTGTACGGACTACCTGTCCGTACAGGTTGGTACTGTGCCTCCAGCGGCCGGTGCGAGGCAACCCCCGTGGCGTCGCACCGGTCGCCCTCACGCCTCCGTCCGCGCCGTCAGGGCGCGTCGCTACCGCGCTCGCGCTCCTGGACGACCAGCTCGTCGAGGTCCTTCAGGCGATGACGCCCGTCGAGGGCCCGCTTCATCCGGAAGTTGCCCTCGAGGCGCGCCGCGTTGCGGTCGAGGAACCACCAGTACCCGGCGGTGAAGGGGCAGGCGTCCTCCCCCACGCGCACGGTGGGCTTGTAGCGGCAGCCGCGGCAGTGGTCGCTCATCCGGTTGATGTAGGCGCCGCCCGAGGCGTACGGCTTCGTCGCCATGAGCCCGCCGTCGGCGTGCTGGCTCATGCCGACGACGTTGGCCGCCATCACCCAGTCGTAGCCGTCGACGAAGCTGCGCTGGAACCACGCGGTCAGCTCGGCCGGGTCCCACCCGCGCTGCAGGGCGTAGTTGCCGAGCACCATGAGCCGCGGGATGTGGTGGACCCAGCCGCGGTCGCGGACGCCGCGCAGCGCGTGGGAGAGGCAGCGCGCCTCGACGGCGTCGGCGTCGAGGTCCCAGAACCACTGCGGCAGCGGCTCGTGCGCCGCTAGCTCGTTGCGCCGCGTGTACCCCTCGCCCGCGTACCAGTAGACGTGCCAGATGTAGTCGCGCCAGCCGATGAGCTGTCGCACGTAGCCCTCGACGGACGCCAGCGGGGCGTCGCCGTCGCGGTAGGCGCGCTCGGCGCGGTCGACGCACTCCAGCGGGTCGAGCAGGCCGAGGTTCATCGGCGCCGAGAGCATCGAGTGCGCCATCCACTCGTCGCCCTCGAGGACAGCGTCCTCGTGCGGGCCGAAGGCGGGCAGCCGGTGGCGGGCGAAGTCGTCGAGCGCGGCGAGCGCCTCGGCGCGGCTGGCCGCGAAGGCGCGCGGCCCGTCGCGCCCGACGAACGAGACGTCGCCGTCGGCCTCCCACCGGTCGAGGTCGGCGCGCACCTCCTCGTCGATCTCGTCCTCCTCGGGCATCCACGGCCGCGGCAGGCCGAGGTCGTCGGCGCCCTTCGGCGGGGGCTCACGGTTCTCGTGGTCGAGGTTCCACGTCCCGCCGGCGGGCTCGGCGCCGTCCATGAGGACGTCGTGGGCGCGGCGGGCGCGACGGTAGAAGTCCTCCATGCGCAGCTGCTCGCTGCCGTCGGCCCAGCGGCGGAAGTCCTCCCGCGGCGTCGCGTAGCCCCGTGCGGGCAGCACCTCGACGGGGGGCAGGTCGCCCGAGCCGTCGAGCGAGCGGACGAAGTCCTCGGCGGGGCGCGAGGTCGGCGAGCAGACCGACAGCGGCAGCGCCTTCTTCGGCAGCTTCGCCAGGCCCTCGCCGTAGGTGTCGGTGCGCAGGTAGGTGCAGCGGTCCCCGAGCTCGGCGGCGCGGTGGCGCATCGCCGAGAGGATGAGGTGCGCCTTCTGCCGGTGGAACCGGCGGCGCGTGAAGACCTTCCGCGACTCGATCATCACGACGGGCTGCTCGCCGTCGTCGCCCGGGCTCCCGGGGTCGCCGAGGAAGTGCGGGCCCAGCTGGTCGCCGAAGAGCCAGCGGGTGGGCCCGGGTGCCGTCGCCATGCGCCGATCCTGCGGTGGCGGGCCGGACGGCGCCCGTCGGCCGGGCGCCCACGCCTCGGTTGTCCTCCGCCTGCCTCTCCCCCCCTCCCGCACTTCGACGACTTCTCGCTGCGACACGCCGGGTTGGCGCCGCACGAAGTCGTCGAAGTGCGGGATCAGGCGGCGAGGAGTCGTCGACGTGCGGGGTCAGGAGGCGAGGAGCGCTGGGCCGCCGGCGGCGGCGACGGCGTCGGGGAGGAGTCGGACGACCGCGTCGACGTCGTCCTCGGTCGTCGCGGGGCCGAGCGTCAGCCGGACGGCGGTGCGGGCGGCGTCGTCGCCGAGACCCATCGCGAGCAGCACGTGCGAGGCGTCCTCGCTGCCGGCGGCGCAGGCCGAGCCCGACGAGCAGACGACGCCGCGCTCCTCCAGCTCGAGCAGCACCGTCTCGCCGCCGAGGCCGGGGAAGACGAACGACGCGTGACCCGGCAGGCGCCCGGGGGTGCTGTCGGCGAGAACCGCGTCGACGGGCGGGCCCGTGAGGACCGCCCCGGGAACGGCGGCGAGGACGCCCGCGACGAGCCGGTCGCGCAGGCCCGCCAGCCGCGGCGCCCCGGCGGCGCGGCCCTCCTCGGCGAGGCGCAGCGCCCTCGCCGTGCCGACAGCAGCCGCCACGTCGACCGTCCCCGACCGTCGACCGCGCTGCTGCCCGCCGCCGTGCACGTGCGGGGCGAGCGGCACGGACCCGCGCACGGCGAGGACGCCCGCGCCGCGGGGTCCGCCGAGCTTGTGCGCCGAGACCGACAGCAGGTCGGCGCCGAGGGCGTCGAGGCGGACGTCGAGCTGGCCGGGCGCCTGGACGGCGTCGACGTGCAGCGGGACGCCGACGGCCCGGCACAGCGCCGCGACCTCGCGGACCGGCTGCACCGTGCCCACCTCGTTGTTGGCGAGCATCACCGAGCAGATCGTGGTCTCGGGCGTCAGCACGGCCGCGACCGCCGCGAGGTCCACGACCCCGTTTCCGTCGACGCCCACCTCGTCGACGCGGAACGGCGCTCCCTGCACGCCGCGGCCCAGCGCCCGGGCGGTCTCGAGGACGGCCGGGTGCTCGACGGCGGTCGTGACGACGTGCCGGCCGCGCGGCGCGGCGGCGGCGAGGCCGAGCAGGGCGAGGTCGTCGGCCTCGGTGCCCCCGCTCGTCAGGACGACCTCTCCCGGGCGGCAGCCGAGGACCGCGGCGATCTCGGCGAGCGCCGCGTCCAGCCCGGCGCGCGCGGCCCGGCCCGGCTCGTGGGTGCTCGAGGGGTTGGCGAAGACCTGCGTGAGGTAGGGCCACTGCGCCTCGAGCACCGCCCGCGACGGCGGCGCGGTCGCCGCGTGGTCGAGGTAGATCACGCGGGCACCACCCGGGGGGCGGGCGCGCCGACGTGCACGTCGAGCCCGAGGTCGAGGCACGGCGCGGCCTGCGTGAGCGCCCCGACGGAGACGAGGTCCACGCCCGCGCGGGCTATCGCGCCGACGGTGCCGAGGCGCACCCCGCCGCTGGCCTCGACGAGCGCCCGGCCGGCGACGCGCTCGACGCCGCGCCGCAGCTCGTCGGGGCCCATGTTGTCGAGCAGGACGACGTCGACGCCGGCCGCGAGGACGGCGTCGAGCTGGTCGAGGCGGTCTACCTCGACCGTCACGGTCGTCGTGTGCGGCAGCCGCTCCCGCAGCCGCCGCAGCCCGGCGGTGACGACGGCGTCGTCCCAGCCGTCCGCGGTGAGGACGGCGAGGTGGTTGTCCTTGACCATCACCGCGTCCGAGAGCGTCGTCCGGTGGTTGCGCCCGCCGCCGCAGCGCACGGCGGCCCGCTCCAGCTGCCGCAGACCGGGGGTGGTCTTGCGGGTGTCGACGACGCGGCAGCGCGTCCCGGCGGTCTCGGCGACGAACGCCGCGGTGAGCGTGGCGACGCCGGACAGCCGCTGGAGGAGGTTGAGCGCGACCCGTTCGGCGCGCAGGACCGCCCGGGCGCTGCCCTCGACCTCGGCGAGCGCCTGGCCGGCGGTGAACCGCTCCCCGTCGCCGACCAGCAGCCGCACCGACGGCGCCGGCACGCGGGGGTCGTCCGCGAGCGCCGACGCCTGGTGCAGCGCCGCCGCCAGCACCCCCAGCTCGGCGAGGACGCCGTCCTCGCGCGCCACCACCCGGGCGCTCGCTCGCACCTCGGGGCCGAGCAAGGCCTCCGTCGTCGCGTCGCCCCACGGGGCGTCCTCGGCGAGCGCCGCGGCCACGACCGCCTCGACCGCGGCCACGGGCGCCGCGCCGACGTCGCCGGCGCGTCGGTCCGCGGTCACGACGCCCGCCGCAGCAGCACCGGCCGGTCGGCGCCGCGCGGCGCGGCGCCGGCGGCGTCGGTGCGGAAGTGCGCGCCGAGGCTCTCGGGGCGGCGCTGCGCCGAGGCGACGAGCAGCCGCGCGCACAGGCCGAGCGAGCGGTCCTCGATCTCCTTCCGGGTCCGCGGCGCACCAGCCGCGGGGGCCCCGTCGAGGGCCTTGGCGAGCAGCTCGAGCCCGTGGGCGTCCCGCAGCAGGCCGGCGTGCTCCCACGTCAGCGCCTGCAGCTCGGCCCGCGGGATGGCGGGCGCGCCCGCGCACGCGAGCTCTTCGACGTCGCCCTGCCCGAGCACACCCGGCTCGACACCGCCCGCGGGGGCACCCGCCAGGACGTCCACGACGTCCGCCGCGGCCCGGTCCGCGAACACGAGACCCTCGAGGAGCGAGTTCGAGGCGAGCCGGTTGGCCCCGTGGACGCCGGTGCGGGCCACCTCCCCGGCCGCCCACAGCCCCGGCAGCGCCGTGCGGCCGCGGACATCCGTGGCGACGCCGCCCATCCAGTAGTGCGCCGCCGGCACGACGGGCACGGGCTCGCGGGTCCAGTCCAGCCCTGCGGCGGCGCACATCGCGTCGATGCCCGGGAAGCGCGTGCGCAGGTGCTCGCCGAGCGCCGTGGCGTCCAGCAGGGCGGGCCGGCCGTCCTGGCGGGCGACGACGGCGGCGACCGCCCGGGCCACGACGTCCCGGGGCGCCAGCTCGGCGCGCGGGTCGGCGAGGGACGACGCGGGGTCGGCCAGGAAGCGGACGCCGTCCTCGTCGCGCAGGACGGCGCCCTCGCCGCGCACGGCCTCGGAGACGAGGAAGGGCACGGGCGTCGCGGCGACCGTGGGGTGCAGCTGCAGCTGCTCGAGGTCGGCGACGACGGCACCGGCGCGCCAGGCCGCGGCGAGCCCGTCCCCGGTGGCCTCCGGCGGGTTCGTCGTGCACGAGAACAGCTGCCCCGCACCGCCGGTGGCGAGGACGACGGCGTCCGCCAGCACGCGGCGGCTCGACGCGGGTCGCCCCTGCGGGCCGTCGACGAGCAGGTCGACCCCGGCCACCCGCCCGTCCTCGACGACGAGGTCGGCGAGGCACGCGCGGTCGAGCACCGGGACGCCGGCCGCGCCCACGGCGGCCACGAGCGCCGCGCTCGTGCGCGCCCCGGTCGCGTCGCCGCCGGCGTGCAGCACCCGTGGCCGCGAGTGCGCCGCCTCCAGGCCGCGGCTCCACGTCGTCGGGTCCGCCGGCGCACCCGGCGCCGCCCCGTCGAGCAGCAGCCCACGCTCGGCCAGCTCGACGAGCCGGGCCGGGCCCTCGGTGCACAGGACCCGCACCGCCTCGGGGTCGCACGCCCCGGCACCCGCGGCGAGGGTGTCCGCGACGTGCAGCGCCACGTCGTCGTCCGCACCGGTGACGGCGGCGACGCCGCCCTGGGCCCACGCGGTGCTGCCGCCGCCGGAGACCCCGTCCCACGCCGTCTTCGTGACGAGCAGCACGTCGTCCACCCCGCGGGCGCGCAGGCCGAGAGCCGCCGTCATGCCGGCGACCCCGGTGCCGACGACGACGACCGCGGCGCGCGCCGGCACCTCGCTCGCGGCCGGCTCCGTCGCTCGTCCGGAGCCCTCCGGCGCGCTCACCGCGGCCGCACCTCGAGCATCCGCTGCAGCGCCACCCGCGCCGAGACGGCCGTGCGCGCGTCGACGCGCACCTGGTTGAGCACCTCGCCGCGCACGAGCGCCTCGAGCACCCACGCCAGGTAGCCGGGGTGGATGCGGTACATCGTCGAGCAGGGGCACACCACCGGGTCCAGGCACGTGATCGTCAGGTCGGGGTGCTGCGCGGCGAGGCGCTGGACCATGGTGATCTCGGTGCCGATCGCGAAGCTCGTGCCCGGCGGCGCCTCGCGGACGACCCGCTCGATGTGCTGGGTGGAGCCGGCCTCGTCGGCCGCGTCGACGACCTCCTTCGGGCACTCGGGGTGGACGACGACGCGCACGCCCGGGTCGGCGGCGCGGGCGGCCTCCACCTGGGCCGTCGTGAAGCGCTGGTGCACCGAGCACCACCCGCGCCACAGCAGAACGCGCGCGTCGTGCAGGACGTCGGCGTCGTTGCCGCCCAACGGCTTGCGCGGGTCCCAGACCGGCATCCGCGACGTCGGCACGCCCATCGCGGAGCCGGTGTTCCGCCCGAGGTGCTGGTCGGGGAAGAACAGCACCCGCCGTCCGCGCGCGAACGCCCACTCGAGCACCGCGGCGGCGTTGGACGACGTGCAGACGATGCCGCCGTGGTCGCCGCAGAACGCCTTGAGCGCCGCGGAGGAGTTCATGTACGTCACGGGCACGACGGGCACGAACCCCTCGGCGTCGGGCTCGTCGATCGGCGCGCCGTAGACCGCCTCGAGCTGCTCCCAGCAGGCGGTGACGGAGTCGAGGTCGGCCATGTCGGCCATCGAGCACCCGGCCGCGAGGTTGGGCAGGACGACGTCCTGGTGGTCGCCGGTGAGGACGTCGGCGGTCTCGGCCATGAAGTGCACGCCGCAGAAGACGACGTGCTCGGCCGCCGTCGTCGTCGCCTGCTGCGCCAGCTGGTAGCTGTCGCCGAGGAAGTCGGCGTGCTGCACCACCTCGTCGCGCTGGTAGTAGTGCCCGAGCACGACGACGCGGTCGCCCAGCGCCGCCTTGGCCGCCGTGATCCGCGCCTCGAGCTCGGGCAGGGGTGCCCGGCGGTACTCCTCGGGGATCCGCTGCTGGACGGGCGTCCCGGCGGGGGCGACGTCGTCGCGCGAGCTGCCGGGCCCGTACTCCGGGGCCGGCGGCGCCTCCCCGGGCACGGCGTCCATGGCCCACGGGCCGTCCGCGAGCGCCGGGTCGCACAGGCCTGTGCTGGACGTCTCCGGAGAGGTGCGGGGCCGGGTGCCCAGGGTCAGCGGGGTCGTGCTCATCGGTCCTCCTCGGGCGCGGCGTCGACGTCGCGCGCAGCGGTGCGGGTCTGGTGGCGGGTCCGGCGGTCTGGTCCGGCGTCGGTGGCCGGGTCCGGGTCGGTGGTCGGGTCTCGGAGGGCCGCAGGGCCTAGGCGGCGGGCCCGGCGGTGGTCTCGAAGGGGCCGGCCGCGCCCTCGGGCACGACGGCGCGGTACAGGCGCGGCGGGCGGTGACGCCCGCCGGTGAGGTGCTCGTCCGTCGCCTCGACGGCGCCGCTCGCCACGACGCGGCGGCGGAAGTTGGCGGGGTCGAGCTCGCGGCCGAGCACGGCCTCGTGCACCTCGCGCAGCTGGCCGAGGGAGAAGGTCTCCCCCAGCAGGTGGACGGCGACCTGCGCGTATCCCACCTTGGCGCGCAGCCGCCACAGCGCGTAGGCGACGACCTCGTCGTGGTCGAAGGCCAGCCCGCTCGCCTCGGCGACCGGCACCCAGCGGACGTTGTGGACCTCGGCGACGCGCGCCGCCTCCGGGCTCCGCACGAGGGCCGAGTAGATGACGGAGACGACGCGACCCGTGGGCGAGCGGTCCGCGCGGCCGAACGTGTAGAGCTGCTCGACGTAGCTGGGACGCAGCCCCGTCGTCTCGACGAGCGTGCGGCGGGCGGCGTCGGCGAGGTCCTCGTCGGCCCCGATCCACCCGCCCGGCAGGGCCCACGCGCCGTCGAAGGGGTCGCGCGTGCGGCGGACCACCGGCAGGTGCAGGTGCAGGGCGTCGCTCCGCGGCAGGAGCGTGAAGATCACCGTGGAGACGGCGACGGACGCGACGGGACCGCCGTGGGTCATCACGCCCCCTTGTGGTCACGAGCACCCTTACCGACGTCCCGAGCCTACGTCGCTTCTGGTCGCCATGACAACTACGTCTCCCTCCCGCCCCGCGCCCCCTCTCCGCCCGCCCCCCCCTTCTCCACCCCCATCCCCACCCCCTTCTCGCACTTCGACGACTTCTTGCCGCCCACGAGGCGCGCAGGTGGCAAGAAGTCGTCGAAGTGCGGACATCGGCGGGGACGAGAACGGGGACGGGCAGACCCGTCAGGCCGTGGCGCCCGCCGAGAGGTCGTAGACCGTCGTGCCGCCGACGGTCTGGGCGGTGAAGGTCGCCTCGACCCAGCTGGTGATCCGCGCCGAGGTCGACGTCGTGCCGTCCGCGGAGCCACCGGGACCGCCGCCCATGCCGCCGCCCCCCATGCCGCCGCCCGCGATGAACCAGTGGATCTGGCCGTCGGCGACGTCCTGCTGGAACTGCGCCAGCGTCGGCGACGGGTCGCTGCCGTTGAACCCGCCGACCGCCATCACCGGCAGCTGCGTCGCCAGCTGGTAGCCGGAGGCGTTCTGCGAGCCGACCGCCGCCGCGACCCAGGTGTAGTCGGAGGCGTCCGCCTCGAGCGCCGTGACGAGCTCGGACGACGGCGTGGTGCTGTCGAGCAGCCCGCCCGCGCCGCCCCCGCCGGGGCCGCCCGCGGTGCCGGCGGTCCCGCCGGGAGCGCCGGTCGCCCCCGTGGTCCCGCCGGGGGCCGTCTGGCCACCGGGGCCGCCGCCGAACCCGGCCCCACCGCCGGGGCCTCCTCCGCCGGGGCCGCCGGTCGCCCCCGCGACGTCCGGCCCGGCCGTGACGATGGAGCCGGTGTGCGCCGTCCCGACGGTCTGGACGGCGTACGCGGCCGGCCCGGCGAGCCCGGCGACGAGCGCGACCACGGCCGCGCCCGTCAGCAGGCGACGGGTCAGGAGGTGGCCGAGGACGAGCCCGAGGCCGGCCGCGAGCCCGGCGACGAGCACGACGAACCGCAGCCAGGGCAGGAAGTCGGCGGACCGGCCGAGCAGGACGAAGGACCACGACGCCGTCGCGGCGACGGTGACGCCGAGGAGCGCCCGCACCCACGGGCGCCGGCCCTCGCGCCACAGCAGCACCGCACCGGTGCCGACGAGCGCGGCGACCGCCGGCGCGAGGGCGACCGTGTAGTACTGGTGGAAGATCCCGGCCATGTAGCTGAAGACGAGACCCGTCGTCAGCAGCCAGCCGCCCCAGACGACGAGGCCGGCCCGCTGCGGGTCGGTGCGCGGACGACGCCCGCGCAGCACGAGGGCGCCCGCGAGGAGGAGCAGCGCCGCGGGCACCAGCCAGGCGATCTGGCCGCCGAACTCGCTGGTGAGCAGGCGGATGATGCCGGTCTCGCCCCAGCCGCCGCCGTTCCCGCCGCCCCCCACGCTGCCGGTCTCGTCGCCGGTGAGGCGGCCGAGGCCGTTGTAGCCGAGCGTCAGCTCCAGGATCGAGTTGGTCTGCGAGCCACCGATGTACGGACGGCTGCTCGCGGGCCACAGCTCGACGACCGCGAGCCACCACCCCGCGGTGACGACGAGCGCGGCACCCGCCGCGAGCAGGTCGAGCATCCTGCGACCCAGCCCCTTCGGCGCGGCCAGCAGATAAGCCCCCGCGAAAGCCGGGACGACGAGCATGACCTGCAGCTGCTTGGTGAGGAAGCCGAGCCCGACGAGGACCCCGGTGAGGACCATCCAGCGGGTACGACCGCTCTCCACCCCGCGCAGGACCGCGTAGGCGCCGAGCGTCATGAGCAGGACGAGGAGCGCGTCCGGGTTGTTGAAGCGGAACATCAGCGCCGCGACCGGCGTCAGCGCCATGACGACGCCGGCGAGGAGGGCCCCGGCGGGCCCGACGCGACGGCGGACGGCCGCGAAGACCGTCCCCACCGTGGCCACGCCCATGAGCGCCTGCGGCACGAGGATGCTCCACGAGCTGAGGCCGAAGAGGCGCACCGACAGCGCCATCACCCACAGCGAGGCCGGCGGCTTGTCGACGGTGATGGCGTTCGCGGCGTCCGAGGAGCCGAAGAAGAACGCCTCCCAGCTCACCGAGCCCGCCTGCACCGCGGCGGAGTAGAAGGAGTTGGCCCAGCCGTTCGCGCCGAGGTCCCAGAGGTACAGCAGGCCGGTGCCGAGCAGGAGCCCAAGCAGTGCCGGTCGGGCCCACGCCGGGTCCTGCGGCCGTCCGCGCCAGACGCGGCGGGCGCGCGAGAGCCGGTGGCCGGAGGCGCCGCCCCCGTCGGGCTCGGTGGACGGGCGTGGCCCGGGCGGGGACAGGCGGCCGGTGGCCGCCCTGGGGTGGTCGGTGGTGGGAGCGCTCATCGCGAGACCTCCGGGGTGACGGCGGCGCTCGACGACGCCGCGCTGGTGAGGGTGGTGGTCGGGGAGGCGGTCGCGCCGTCCGGGGCGACGGCGCCGTCGGGCGCCTCCGGGCGGAAGACCCAGCTGCGCAGGAGCAGGAAGCGCAGGAGCGTCGCCAGGAGGTTCGCCCCGACGAGGACGGCGATCTCGAGCCCTCGCGAGGGCACGGGCTGCAGGGCGTGCAGCAGCCCGAGCGAGCCGGCCGTCAGCGCCCACGCGAGCGCGACGACGCCGAGGCCCTGCAGGTGGTGGCGCCCGGCGCGGGCCCGGCCCCGGACGCCGAAGGTGAGACGTCGGTTGGCCGCGGTGTTCGCGACCGCGGTGACGAGGAGGGCGACGAGGTTCGCCGCCTGCGCGGGGACGGCCTCGCGGGCGAGCGCGTAGAGCAGGACGTAGGCGAGCGTGCTGAGCGCCCCGACCACCCCGAAGCGCACGAGCTGGCCCAGCAGCCCGGCGGGGGCGCCGAGCGCCGTGAGGGCGAGGGAGGCCGGCACCGGCAGCGGCGCCCGCCCGAGCTGGGCGCGGACGGTCTCCAGCGGCAGGTCGCCGCGGACGAGGGCACGGCCGAGGCGGGCGATGCCGCGCAGGTCCTCCACCGCGGTCGCGACGACGTCGACCCGGCTGTCGGGGTCGTCGACCCAGTCGACGGGCACCTCGTGGATGCGCAGGTCGGCACGCTCGGCGAGGACGAGCAGCTCGGTGTCGAAGAACCAGCCGGTGTCCTCGACGAGCGGCAGCAGCGAGAGGGCGACGTCGCGGCGCACCGCCTTGAAACCGCACTGCGCGTCGGAGAACCGGGCGCCGAGCGTCCCGCGAAGCAGGACGTTGTAGCAGCGGGAGACGACCTCGCGCCGCGGCCCGCGGACGACCCGGGACGAGCGGCTCAGCCGGCTGCCGATCGCGAGGTCGGAGTGGCCGGTCACGAGCGGGGCCACGAGCGGCAGGAGCGCCGCGAGGTCCGTGGAGAGGTCGACGTCGGTGTAGGCGAGCACCTGCGCGTCGGAGGCCAGCCAGGCGGTGTGCAGCGCACGGCCACGGCCCTTCTCGTCCAGGTGCAGGACGCGGACCGAGGCCAGGTCGCGCTCGAGCGAGCGGGCGACCGCCAGGGTGCGGTCGCGGGAGGCGTTGTCCACGACCGTGATGCGGTACGTCCAGGGGAAGGACTCCGCCAGGTGCGCCTCGAGCCGGCGCACGCACGGCTCGAGGTCGGTCTGCTCGTCGTGCACGGGCACGACGAGGTCGAGCACCGGCGCCGGCCGGTGCCCGTCGACCCGGGCGGGCCGCTCGGCCCGGTCGACGGCGGAGGCGGTGGGAGGCTCGGGCGCCCGGGACGCACGGCCTCCGGGACGAGGTCGCTCGTCCCGCTGACCGGCCTGCGCCGGGACCCGCGCCGGGGTGGTGGGGGTGGTCATGACGACGACGGTCGGCCCGGTCGCCATGACCGCACCCGGCGCCGCCTGTGCAGGCGCTACGAGCCTCCGCGTGCGCCCCACCGGGCACGGTGCCTACGGTCGCGGGCACCGCGCGGGGGGCGCCGCGGGGCACCGGCGTACCGACACGCCGCCGGCCACCGGCGGCCCCGACCTCCCCAGGAGGACCCCGTGAGCGACTCCCCCACGACGACGACCGGCTCGGGCGACCGTCCCCTGGCCGGCCGCACCGCCCTCGTCACCGGCGCCTCCTCCGGCATCGGCGAGGCGACCGCCCTCGCGCTGGCCGACCTCGGCGCCGACGTCGCCGTCGGCGCGCGCCGCGCGGACCGGCTCGAGGACCTCTCGGGCCGGCTGCGGGACAAGGGCGTCCGCGCGGTGACCCTCGACCTCGACGTCACGGACGAGCAGCAGTGCCGGGACGCGGTGCAGCGCACCCGTTCCGAGACGGGCCGCGTCGACGTCCTCGTGAACTGCGCCGGGCTCATGCTCCTCGGCCCGATCGTCGACGCGGACACCGAGGACTGGCGCCGCATGATGTCGACGAACGTCCTCGGCCTCATGTACATGACCCACGCCGCGATCGGCGGCATGGTCGAGCAGGGCTCCGGCGACGTCGTCAACATCTCGAGCGTGGCCGGCCGCGTGGCCCGCTCCGGCGCGGGCGCCTACAACGCCAGCAAGTGGGCGGTCAACGCCTTCAGCGAGTCCCTGCGCCAGGAGGTGACCGCGAAGGGCGTGCGCATCACGCTCGTCGAGCCCGGCGCCGTCCAGACCGAGCTCAACGACCACATCACCGACGACGCGAGCCGCGAGAAGTCCAAGAAGAGCTACGACTCCATGGACTCCCTGCAGGCCGAGGACGTCGCCCGGGCGATCGCCTACGTCGTCACCCAGCCGGCCCGCGTGGCGGTCAACGAGGTGCTCGTGCGGCCGACGGACCAGACCGCTCCCTGACGGGCTCGCCGGGGCCCGGACTCAGCGCAGGACTCAGCGCCGGACGGCCGTGGGGAGGAGGGCCTCGTCGGCGGGCGCCGGCCACGGCAGCAGCAGACGGAAGGCCGTCCGCCCGGGACGGGACTCGACGGAGATGCTGCCGCCGTGCGCGTCGACGACGGCGCGCGCGATGGCGAGGCCGAGCCCGGTGCTGCCGGCGGCACGCGAGCGCGAGGTGTCGGCCCGGGCGAAGCGCTCGAACACCGTCGGCAGCACCGCAGGGTCGACGCCGGGGCCGTCGTCCTCGACGACGACCTCGGCCCCTGCGGCGCACGAGCGCAGCCGGGTCGTCACCGTCGTCCCCGGGGGCGTGTGCGTGCGGGCGTTGGCGAGCAGGCCGGCGAGCACCTGGTGCAGCCGTGCGGCGTCGCCCGGCACGACGAGCGGTGGCGCGTCGTCGGCGTCCTCGTCCTCGCCCGGCAGGTCGAGGAACCAACGGTGGTCGGGCGCGGTGACCCGGGCGTCGCTCACGGCCTCGACGACGACCATCGGCAGCTCCACCTCGTCCCGCTCCAGCGGTCGCCCGGCGTCCAGCCGGGCGAGCAGCAAGAGGTCCTCGACGAGCCCGGTCATGCGCGTGGCCTGCGACTCGACCCGCTCGAGCGCGTGCGCGACCTCCTCCGGCAGGTCGGCGCTGCGGCGGCCGGCCAGCTCGGCGTAGCCACGGATCGACGCCAGGGGCGTGCGCAGCTCGTGGCTCGCGTCGGCGACGAACTGGCGGACCTGCGTCTCGCTGCGGTGCCGGGCGGCGAGCGCGGCGCCCACGTGGACGAGCAACCGGTCCAGGGCCGCCCCCACCTGGCCGACCTCCGTGCCCGGGTCGGTGTCACGGGCGGGCACGCGGACGGCGAGGTCGACCTCGCCGCGGTCGAGCGGCAGGGAGGACACCCGCGTGGCCGTCGCGGCGACCCGGCGCAGGGGACGCAGGCCCCGGTCGAGGACGGCGCGGCTCGCGAGCACGGCGACCGCGATGCCGACGGCAGCGAGGACGAGCGCGGCGACGGCGAGCTCGCGCAGGACGGTCGTCGTCCCCGCGAGCGGCTGCCCGACGAGGACCTGCCCGCCGTCCGCGCTCGTCGCCACCACTCGGTAGGCGCCGCGACCCGGCACGTCGACGGTCGTCGGCTCCGACCCGACGCCCACCAGCGCCGCGGCCTGCTCGTCGGTCCACGCGTCCGCCTGCGGGAAGCCGCCGCTGGCCCCCTGCAACGTGGCCGCGGTGACCGTGCCGCCGTCCACGCGCGCGCCGAGCGAGCCGACGGGCAGGCCGAAGAGCAGGAAGTTGAGGCCCTCCTGCGCGCCCTCGCCGAAGGGCCCGCCGCCCTGACGCCCGTCCCCGGGCCCCCCGCGCCCGCCGAGGGCCTGCGCCGTCTGCGCCGCCTCCTGCCGCACCTGCTGGTCCACCTGGCCGACGAGCACCTGGTCCACGACGAGCAGCGTGACCGCGCCGGTGACGACGAGCACGACCACGAGCACGGCGGACAGGCCCGCGAGCAGCTGCGTGCGCAGCGAGCGCCCACGACGCCCCGGCCCGGCCGGGGCCCGGCGGCTCACGTCCCGGCCGCCTCCGCGGCGGCGGGCTTGAGCACGTAGCCCGCGCCCCGCAGGGTGTGGATCATCGGCGCCCGCCCGGCGTCGATCTTGCGCCGCAGGTAGGAGATGTAGAGCTCGACGACGTTGGCCTGCCCCCCGAAGTCGTAGTTCCACACCCGGTCGAGGATCTGCGCCTTGGACAGCACGCGGCGCGGGTTGCGCATGAGGTAGCGCAGCAGCTCGAACTCGGTGGCCGTGAGGCGGACCTCCGCCCCCGCACGGGACACCTCGTGGCTGTCCTCGTCCAGCGTGAGGTCGCCGACGACGAGCACGCTGTCCGGCGACCCCGGGGCGGCGGCGGTGCGCCGCAGCAGACCTCGCAGGCGGGCCACGACCTCCTCGAGGCTGAACGGCTTGGTGACGTAGTCGTCGCCCCCCGCCGTGAGCCCGGCGACGCGGTCCTCGACGGCGTCCTTCGCGGTGAGGAAGAGCACCGGCACGTCGGCGCCGTCGGCACGCAGCCGGCGCAGCACCTCGAGGCCGTCGATGTCGGGGAGCATGACGTCGAGGACGACGGCGTCGGGTCGCCAGGAGCGACCGGTGCGGACGGCGGTGAGGCCGTCGGCCGCGGTGCGCACCTCCCACCCCTCGTACTTGAGGGCCATGGACAGCAGGTCGCAGAGGTTCCGCTCGTCGTCCACGACGAGCACGCGCAGCGGCGTGCCGTCTCGGCGCTGCAAGGAGCCGCGGGCCGGTGCTGTGGTCATGGGCAGACTGTGGACCTCCCGGCTGCCTGCTGTCCGTGCCCTCGCTGTGCTCCTCCTGTGCGCGACCGGTGCCGCGCGGTGCTGGCGGGCCGCGGCTGGCAGGCTGGGACCCCGGGCCCGACCGCCGGCGCCCCGCCCGGACACCCTGAGGAGCTGCGCGATGCCGACCGCCGTCGTCGCCGTCGTCGGGGGCGTGCTCACGCTCGCCGGCGTCGCGCTGCTCGTGCTGCCCGGCCCGGGCATGCTCCTCGTGGCCGCCGGCCTGGCCGTCCTCGCGAGCCGCTTCGCGTGGGCGAAGCGCCCGCTCGGGTACGCGCGCAACCGCGCCGAGGCGGGCATGCGGCAGGTGGCACGCCGCCGGGCGTCCGCCCTCTTCGCCCTGGCCTGCGCCGCCGCGCTCCTGCTCGTCGGAGCCCTGGGACTCGCCGGCGTCGAGGCACCCGGGCTCACGAGGCTGACGGCGGTGCTCATGGCCGGCAGCGGAGCCTTCCTCGTCGGGACCGTCCTCTACGCCCGGGCCGCCGGGAACCGCCGCCCCGTGTGACGCGCCCGGTGTGACGCCCCCGCCGCGCCGGTGGGCTGGCGCACGGGGGGACGGACCACGACGGTGGTGGACGTGGACGACCCCTTCGACCTCCGGCGCTTCGTCGACGCGCAGGCCGGCGGCACCTACGAGCAGGCGCTCGCCGAGCTCCGCGCCGGCCGCAAGCGGGGCCACTGGATCTGGTTCGTCCTGCCGCAGCTGCGCGGGCTCGGCTCCTCGCCGGCCGCGCATCACTACGGCCTCACCGGGCTCGACGAAGCGCGCGCCTACCTGGCGCACCCCGTGCTCGGCCCCCGCCTGCGGGAGTGCACGCAGGCCCTGGCGGACCTCCCCGGCGGCGACCCGACGGCCGTGCTCGGCGCGGTCGACGCGCTCAAGGTCCGCTCGTCGGCGACGCTCTTCGCCCGCGCGGCGGACGACGGCGGCAGCCCGGACGTCTTCCGGGCCGTCCTGGCGCAGTACTACGGCGGGCAGGAGGACGCGGCGACGACGACGCGGCTCTGACCCGGGCCTCCCGACGTCAGAGCTCCCGCAGCCGGGGCACCAGCAGCTCGGCGGCCCGCTCCGTCCACCGCGTGGGGTCCTGCGGGTCAGGTCCGACCCAGACCTGGGAGATGCCGAGCGCCGCGTACCGCTCCATGAGCCGCAGGAAGCCGTCGACGTCCTCGAGCACGTCGCGCCCGGCGATGACGGTCCGCGCCACCTCGCCGGGGTCGCGCCCGACGTCGGCGCAGTGCCGGTCGAGCACCTCCAGCTTGTGCCGCAGCACGTCCTCGCCGGCGTCGAACAGGTTGCACGCGTCGGCGTGCTGCGCGACGAGCCGCAGCGTCTTCTTCTCCCCCATGCCGCCGACGAGCACGCGCGGGCGCGGGTCGCGCAGCGGCCGGGGGACGCACAGGGTCTCGGCGAGGCGGTGGTGGCGTCCCTCGTAGGGCCCGACCTGCGGCCCCCACATCTGCGCGCAGATCTCCAGCGCCTCCTCCAGCCGCTCGAAGCGCTCGGCGACCGGCGGGAAGGGGACGCCGAGCGCGCGGTGCTCGCGCTCGTACCAGGCGGCCCCGATCCCGAGCATCGCCCGACCGCCGGAGAGGACGTCGAGGGTCGCCACCGTCTTCGCGAGGAGGCCCGGGTACCGGTACGTGACCCCGGTGACGAGCAGGCCGAGCTCGATCTGCTGCGTGAGCCCGGCGAGGAACCCCAGGGCCGTGTACCCCTCGAGCATGGGCTGCTCGGCGACGCGGTCCGGCGTCTCCATCTGGAACCAGTGGTCCATGAGGGTCAGGGTCGTGACGCCGCCGTCGTCGGCGGCGCGCGCCGTCGCGGCCAGCGTCGGCCCGATCGCGGCCGGCCCCCCGGGGCCGTCGAACTGCGAGACGTGCAGGGCGAGATGCACCGTGGCTCCTCTCGGTCGCCGCGGTCGGACGGGCGCGGCGGAGGACGGCAGTGTGCCCGGACACGTGGTCCGGAGGCGTGGTCCGAAGGGGGACGCCGCGTGCGGTTCCGCGGCCCCCGGTGTCGGCACGGGCGTACGGTGCCCGGCATGGACGAGCGGCACGCCCGGGCGCTGCGGTGCGTCCGCGCCGTGCTGCTCGCGGGCCTGGTGCTCTCCCTCGCCGCGGGCGCGCACGTCGTGGGTGGCGGGGACCTGCCGTCGCCGCTCCTGCTGGCGCTCCTGGCGACGCTCTCGCTCGCCGCCGGCTCGGCCCTCGCCCGCCGCCGGCTGCGGCGTCGCACCCTGGTGCCCGCCCTCGCGGCGGGGCAGGCCCTGCTGCACCAGGCCTTCACCGCGCTCGCGACGGTCCCGGGGACGACGGAGCCCGCCGGTCCGGCCGGCCACGGGGGTCACGCCCACGGGTCCGTCCTCGTCCTCACGAGCACCGCGGGCGCCCCCGAGGTCGCCGTCGACCCGGCCTCGGGGCTCATGGTGCTGGCACACGCGCTCGCCGCCGCGGCGACGGCGCTCGTCGCGGTCGCCGCCGACCGGGCCTGGGAGCGCGCCGTCGCGTGGGCGGTCCGGCTCTTCCCCGCGCTCGCCGTCCTGCTCACCGGTCCCGTCGCCGGCGGCGGCCCGCGCACCCGTCGGACCCGCGCGCGCCGTACCGCGCTCCCCCGCTCGGTCGTCCTCAGCACGCAGCCGCGCCGCGGCCCGCCCGCCGGCCTCCTCGCCGCCGCCTGAGCCGAGCACCCGCTCCCTCTCGGGTGGCACGCACGTGCCCCCGTCCCCCCGGTCGCCGCGCGGACCACACCGCCCCGGCGCACCCGGGCCTGCCCTCCGGGCAGCCACCCCATGGAGATCGTCATGCGCACCACCACGTCCACCCCCGGCTCCGCCACCACGTCGACCGTCCCTTCCACCACCGGGTCCACCACCGGCCCCACCACCGGGCGCCGCACCGCCCGCACGAGCGGTGCCGCGCTCGTCACCGGCGCCCTCGTCCTCGTCCCCGCGCTCGCGGCCTCGGCGCACGTCCGGGTCAGCGCCGAGGACCCCACCGCGGGCGGCTACAGCGTCCTGACCTTCCGCGTGCCGAACGAGTCCGACACCGCGGGCACGACGCAGGTGGCCGTCGAGCTCCCGACGGACACCCCGATCACCTCGGTGAGCGTCGAGCCCGTCCCGGGCTGGAGCGCCGACGTCGTGCGCGGGGACCTGCCCGAGCCCGTCGCGGTCGAGGGCGGTGAGGTCACCGAGGCCGTCCTGTCCGTCACCTGGACGGCGGAGGACGGCGTGCAGATCGGGCCGGGGGAGTTCCAGCGCTTCGTCGTCTCGGCGGGACCGCTGCCGGCCGACGGGACGGACGTCGTCCTGCCCACCACGCAGACCTACTCCGACGGCGAGGTCGTCGCCTGGGACACCCCCGCCGTCCCGGGAGAGGAGGAGCCCGAGACCCCCGCCCCGCAGTTCACGACGGTCGCGGCGGCGCAGGAGACCGGCGGCGGGGCCACCACGGCCGACGCCGCGACGACAACCGACGCGGAGGCGGCCTCCGCCACGACCGGCAGCAGCACGGCCCTGTGGCTCTCCGGCGGCGCCCTGGCGCTCGGCGTGGTGGCCGTGCTCGTCGCCCTCGCCGGGACGGCGACGCGTCGCCGCCCGGGACGCTGACGTGCGCCCCGGACCCCGCGTCGCCGGCGGCGAGGCGGCACGGGCGAGGGTGGGACGAGGCGTCCGTGCCCGTCCCGGCACCGAACACCCGGCAGCGGGCGCAGCAGCGGCCCGCACGAGCACCGCACCAGGAGGACCCATGACCGCCAGCCCGGCCCGACCGACCGTCCGCCGCTCCGCGCGCGCCTGGGCGGTCGGCGCGCTCGTCCTCGCCGTCGCCGCGCTGACCGCGCCGGCCGCGTCGGCGCACGACCGGCTCGTCGGCTCCGACCCGGAGCCCGGCGCCGTGCTCGACGCCGTCCCGGCGCAGGTGGTCCTGACGTTCTCCTCCGACGTCCAGGAGCTCGGCACGACCCTCGAGCTGCTGGGCTCGGACGGCGGGGCGGCGTCCGACGCGGAGACGCAGGTGGAGGGGCGCGACGTCGTGCTGCCCCTCCCGTCGGACCTCGCCGCCGGCGACTACACGCTTGTCTACCGCGTGACCTCCTCCGACGGCCACCCCGTCGACGGCGAGGTGCCCTTCACGCTCGACGTCGACGCACCCGCGACCAGCGCACCGGCACCGGCACCGGCCGGGAGCCCGACCACGGCGTCACCGACCACGGCCGTCCCGACGCAGACGGCGGGGCCGAGCCCGTCGGCCTCCGCGGGTACCGCCGTGGCGGACGACGCGGACCCGGCCGCGGCGACCACCGAGGACGGCTTCCCGTGGGTGCCCGTGCTCGTCGTCGTCCTCGTGCTCGCCCTCGGCGGTCTGGCCGCCGGCGTGCTGGCCCGACGGCGCGGCGCCACCCGCTGACTCGCGCACCTCACGCAGGAGGGGTCCGGTCGCCGCGGCGGCCGGGCCCCTCGTCGTCCGCAGGACCTCCTCCCCCCCGGCCCGCGCACGGACGTCTGCGCCCCGTCCCGGACGGCGGACGCGCGGAAGGCCCGGTCACGCAGCCGGGTTGACGTCGTCGACGCCCGACCCGCTCCAGGAGGACCACCGTGACCAGCACGCTCACCCCCATGACCGCCGCCGCAGCCGGCGCCCGAGCCCATGGCTCGGTGAGCCCGCGGGCCACCGACGCCGGCCGCATCGTCGAGGGCCTGCGGCGCCCCGCGCCCATCACGCTGATCGACGTCCGCCCGCCGGCCGACTACGCCGAGGTCCACGTCGAGGGAGCGGTCAGCGTCCCGCTCGAGGTGCTGCGGGAGAACGCCCCGGCCGTCGCGAGCCGACTGCACGGCGACGTCGTGCTCATGTGCGGCGCCGGCGTCTGGGCCGAGCAGGCCCGTCAGAGCCTCGTCGGCGCCGGCGCCACCGCGTCCTTCCAGGTGCTCGCGGGCGGGGCGGACGACGTCCGGCGCGCCGGGGGCACGGTGGTGCGCGGACGACGACCGGTCGAGCCGTGGTCCCCGGGACGTCAGGTCGGCCTCGTCGCCGGCGCGCTCGTCGGCGTCGGCGCGGTGACCGCGCGGTCGGCGCCCTCCCGGGTCGCCCTGGGCGCCCTCGGCGCCGGGCTCGTGGCGGGCGCCGTCACCGGAGGCGGCGCGCTCGCCCGCGCGCTGGCCGACCGCACCCCCGGGCCCGCGGCGATGCCCTCGCTGGACGAGGTCCTCGAGCGCCTCCCCGCGCCCGCCGCCGCCTGAGGTGCCACGGACGCAGGACGGCCCGGTCACCGTGTCGGTGACCGGGCCGTCCTGCGACCGCCACCGGTGTCGTGCCGGCCGGCGCCGGCTCTGCCCGGCCGCGGTCAGTCCCAGCTGAGCCCGCCGCCGGTCTGGTACTCGATGACGCGGGTCTCGAAGAAGTTCTTCTCCTTGCCCAGGTCCATCACCTCGCTCATCCACGGGAACGGGTTGTCGACGGGCGGGTAGACGGGCGCCAGGCCGAGCTGGCCGCACCGACGGTTGGTGATGAAGTGCATGTACTGCGCGCACAGGTCGGCGTTGAGGCCGAGCAGGCCGCGCGGCATCGTCGAGCGGCCGTAGGCGACCTCGAGCTCGCACGCCTGGGTGAGCATCTCGCGCACCTCGGCCTGGAACTCGGCCGACCACAGGTGAGGGTTCTCGGCCTTGATCTGGTTGATCGTGTCGATGCCGAAGTTCAGGTGGATCGACTCGTCGCGCAGGATGTACTGGTACTGCTCCGCGATGCCGACCATCTTGTTGCGGCGGCCGAGCGACAGGATCTGCGCGAAGCCGGTGTAGAACCACATGCCCTCGAAGATGACGTAGAAGGCGATGAGGTCCCGCAGGAACTGGGTGTCCTTCTCGGGCGTGCCGGTGCGGAAGTCCGGGTCCTCCAGGGCCTGCGTGTACTGCAGCGCCCACGCGTCCTTGTCCGCGATCGAGGGCACCTCGCGGTACATGTTGAAGAGCTCGCCCTCGTCCAGGCCGAGGCTCTCGCAGATGTACTGGAAGGTGTGCGTGTGCACGGCCTCCTCGAAGGACTGCCGCAGCAGGTACTGGCGGCACTCGGGGTTCGTCAGGTGCCGGTACACGGCGAGGACGATGTTGTTCGCCACCAGCGACTCGGCCGTGGCGAAGAACCCGAGGTTGCGCTTGAGCATGAGCCGCTCGTCCTCGGTGAGGCCGCCGGGTGAGTTCCACAGCGCGATGTCGGCCTGCATGGACACCTCGGTGGGCATCCAGTGGTTGCCGCAGCCGGCGAGGTACTTGTCCCACGCCCACGTGTACTTCATGGGCAGCAGCTGGTTGACGTCGGCGCGGCCGTTGATCATCCGCTTCTCGGAGACCTCGACCCGGCCGCCGCTGCGGTCGAGGCTGCCGAGCCCGGTGCTGGACGCCTCTCCCGGGCCGGTCGACGGCACGGCCGGCTCCGGGACGCCGGGCAGGTCCGCCGGCCGCGCGGTGACGTCGCCGGAGGTGCGGGCGCCGGGAACGTGGGGACGGTTCGCGGGGGTACGGGCAGGGCTGGGGGCGGGAGCGTCGTCCCAGTCGAGAGTCACTGGCAGGCCTCGCACTCGGGGTCGTCGATGGAGCACGCCGCGGGCTGCGGCGCACCGGTGGGCGCGGTGCTGTCGAGGAGCAGAGGGCCGGCGGGCGCCGTGGGGACGGCGGCCACGGGGGCCGTCGCAGGAGCGGGCACCGCTGCGGGTGCGGGTGCCGCGGGCGCGATGGCCACGGCGTTGAGGCGCCCGTCGGTGCCCGTGAGCGTCGACTTCTCGACGTGCGTGCGGCTGGAGCTGCGCAGGTAGTACGTCGTCTTGAGCCCGCTGCGCCACGCGGCGCGGTACAGCTCGTCGAGGGTGCGGCCGTTGGGCTCCAGCACGTAGAGGTTGAGCGACTGCGCCTGGTCGATCCAGACCTGGCGGCGCGAGCCGGCCCGCACGAGCCAGTGCGGGTCCACCTCGAAGGCGGTGGCGTACAGCGCCTTCAGGTCCTCCGGCACACGGTCGACGGCGCCGAGGCTGCCGTCGTAGTACTTGAGGTCGCTCACCATGACGTCGTCCCACAGCCCGCGCTCCTTGAGGGCGCGCACGAGGGACGTGCTGACGACGGTGAAGTCGCCGCTCATGTTCGCCTTGACGTAGAGGTTGCGGTACTGCGGCTCGATCGACTGGCTGACCCCGACGATGTTGCTGATCGTCGCGGTCGGGGCGATCGCCATGATGTTGGAGTTGCGGACGCCGACCCGCTGCACGCGCTCGCGCAGCGGCCCCCAGTCCAGGGTCTCGACGACGGGCTGGTCGAGGTCCCCGCCGCGGGCGGCGGCCACGCGGGCCACGGAGTCGTGCGGCAGCACCCCCTGGCTCCAGAGGGAGCCCGGGAAGGAGGCGTAGGCGCCGCGCTCCTCGGCCAGGTCCGCCGAGGCGCTGATCGCGGCGTGGCTGATGGCCTCCATGCTCGTGCCCGCGAACTCGACCGCCGCCTCGCTCGCGTACGGCAGGCCGAGGGTGAAGAGCGCGTCCTGGAAGCCCATGAGCCCCAGGCCCACCGGGCGGTGCCGGCGGTTCGACCTCTCCGCCTGCGGGATCGTGTAGAGGTTGATGTCGATGACGTCGTCGAGCATGCGGACGGCGGTCGCCACCGTCTCGCGGAGCTTCTCGACGTCGAGACCCTCGGACGTCACGTGCTGGGCGAGGTTGACCGAGGCGAGGTTGCAGACCGCGACCTCGTCCTTGCTGGTGTTGAGCGTGATCTCGGTGCAGAGGTTCGAGGAGTGCACGACCCCCGCGTGCTGCTGCGGAGAACGGAGGTTGCACGCGTCCTTGAAGGTGATCCACGGGTGCCCGGTCTCGAAGAGCATCGTGAGCATCCGCCGCCACAGGTCCTTGGCGCGCAGCGTCCGGGCGACCGTCATCCGGCCGGCCGCCGCCTCGGCCTCGTAGTGCTCGTAGCGCTCGGCGAAGGCCGTGCCGTAGAGGTCGTGCAGGTCCGGCGTCTCGTCCGGCGAGAACAGCGTCCACGCGCCGTCGGCCTCGACCCGCTGCAGGAACAGGTCCGGCACCCAGTTCGCCGTGTTCATGTCGTGAGTGCGGCGGCGGTCGTCGCCGGTGTTCTTGCGCAGGTCGAGGAACTGCTCGACGTCGATGTGCCAGGTCTCGAGGTACGCGCAGACGGCGCCCTTGCGCTTGCCGCCCTGGTTGACGGCGATCGCGGTGTCGTTGGCGACCTTGAGGAACGGCACGATGCCGGAGCTCTCGCCGTTCGTGCCCTTGATGTAGGCCCCGGTGCCGCGCACCGGCGTCCAGTCGTTGCCGAGGCCGCCGGAGAACTTGGCGAGCAGGGCGTTGTCGCGGATGCCGGAGTAGATGGCGTCGAGGTCGTCGTCGACGGTCGTGAGGAAGCACGAGCTCAGCTGCGGGCGGACCGTGCCCGCGTTGAAAAGCGTCGGCGTCGAGGTCATGAGGTCGAACGTCGAGAGCGCCTCGTAGAACTGGATCGCCCGTGCCTCGCGGTCGTCCTCCTCCAGCGCCAGGCCCATGGCCACGCGCAGGAAGAACGCCTGCGGCATCTCGAAGCGGACGCCCCGGGTGTGCAGGAAGTACCGGTCGTAGAGCGTCTGCAGGCCGAGGTAGGTGAAGTCGAGGTCGCGCTCGGCGTGGATCGCCGCCCCGAGCCGCTCGAGGTCGAACTCGAGCAGCCGCGGGTCGAGACGCTCGTCCGCGACGCCGTGCCGGACGTAGTCGGCGAAGTAGGCCGGGTAGCGCTCGGCCATCTGCGCCTGGCTGGCCTGCTGCGGCTCCCCCGCCAGCAGGGAGAGCACCTCGGTGCGCAGGACGTCGAGCAGCAGCCGGGCGCTGACCCGGCTGTAGTCGGGCTCCGTCTCGACCATCGAGCGCGCCGCGAGGACGGGCGCCTGGGCCAGCTCGGCGGCCGTGATGCCGTCGTAGAGGCTGCGGACCGTCTCGGCGAGGACGGCCGAGGCGTCCACGGCGGCGTCGAGGTCGGCGCACGCCTCGCCGACGACGAGGCGCAGCCGGTCGGCGTCCAGGGGGCTCTGCGTGCCGTCCGGTGCGGTCACCCGCAGGTCGGGGACGCGCGCGCCGCCGGGCAGCTCGGGGAGGTCGACGCCGGCGGCGGGCTCGTCGTCGGGGTCGGGCAGCGGGGGGGGAG
>NZ_JBBIAA010000008.1:125480-132759 GCF_037482545.1 Pseudokineococcus basanitobsidens
GGGGTCGGGCAGCGCCGCGGCCGCGGCGCGCAGGCGGGCGTGCTCCTCGCGGTAGAGTACGTAGGAGCGGGCGACGCGGTGCTCTCCCGAGCGCATGAGGGCCAGCTCGACCTGGTCCTGGATCTCCTCGACGTCGACGGAGCGGCCCGCGCCGTAGCGGCGCTCGAGCGCGGACACGACCTGGCCGGTGAGGACGTCGACGAGCTCGCGGACGCGGCTGCTGCCGCCGGCACCCTGGCCCTCGACGGCGAGGAAGGCGGCGCGCATGGCGGCGGAGATCTTGGCGGGCTCGAAGGGGGCGACGCCGCCGTCACGCTTGAGGACGGCGATGCGGGTCGGCCGGCCCGCGGGGGTCTGCGGTGCGGCGGGTGCGGCGGCCGGCCGCTCGGCGGTCTGGGTCATCGGTGCTCTCTCCTCGCGAGCCGTGGGCCCGGCGCTGCGCGAGGGATGCCGACGAGGGCGCACGAGGGGTGCGCACGACGTCGCCACGAGCCCACCCGCGAGGCCCCGGACGGCGCGCGCCGGCCGGCGCGCGCACCGGAGGCAGGTCTTCGGACTCGCGGGCGCGGGTGCTCTCGCACCCTCCTACTGGCCGTCGCTTCCCGGGCTCTCACCCAGTGCTGCGACCCGCGCCCGACGTGCGTCGGGCACCGGTGACGGCGGTCGTTCCCACTCACCGCTGCGGGGCAGTCCCGGAGTCGCACCGGGTTCCCTCTTGCCCCGACCACCCCCGCCGTAGCGACGAGGAGGGCCGGACCTCCAGCGCCGCTGACACTACATCCGGGGGCCGACGACGCAAGCACCCCAAGATGTCGTGTCGGCGTGTCGCCCGTCGTCCACAGGCCGTCCCCTGCTCGTCCCCCGCCGAAGGCTGGTTCTCCCCCGCCCGTCCACCGCCGCGTCCCCAGGCCCGCCGGTGCCCCTCCCCCTCGTCCCCTTCCCACCCCCTCATCCCTCCCCCTCCCCCCTTCCCCGCCCCTTCCGCACTTCGACGACTTCTCGTCGCAGAAGGCGGGGATCCACGACATGAAGTCGTCGAAGTGCGAGAAGGGGGACGGAGGGCGCCGGGGGGTAGGGGGTGATCGGGGGTGGTCGTCAGCCGACCGCGCCGGAGCGGGAGCGGAAGCGGCGCAGCCGCAGGCTGTTGGTGACGACGAAGACCGAGCTCAGCGCCATGGCGGCGCCGGCGACCATCGGCGTCAGCAGGCCGGCGGCGGCCAGCGGGATCGCCGCGACGTTGTAGGCGAACGCCCACACGAGGTTGCCGCGGATGGTCCGCAGCGTCGCGCGGGACAGCCGGACGGCGTCGGCGGCCGAGCGCAGGTCTCCGCGCACGAGCGTGAGGTCGGACGCCTCGACGGCGACGTCCGTGCCGGTCCCGATGGCGAGGCCGAGGTCGGCCTGCGCGAGGGCGGCGGCGTCGTTGACGCCGTCCCCGACGACCGCGACGACGTGCCCCTGCTCCTGCAGCCGCCGGACGACGTCCACCTTGCCGGCCGGCAGCACGCCGGCGACGACCTCGTCGACGCCGACCTCGGCGGCCACCGCGCGCGCCGCGGCCTCGTGGTCGCCCGTGACGAGCACCGGACGCAGCCCGAGCTCGCGCAGCTGCCGGACGGCGTCGGCGGACGTCGGCTTGACCGTGTCGGCGACGACGAGCAGGCCGCGCGCCGCGCCGTCCCACCCGACGGCGACGACGGTGCGCCCCGTGGCCTCGGCGTCGGCGCGGGCGGCGACGAGGTCGGGCGGCAGGTCGAGGCCGCGCTCGGCGAGCAACCGCGGACGGCCGACGACGACGGCCCGGCCCTCGACCGAGCCCTCGACGCCGAGCCCGTCCCACGAGGCGAACCCCACGACCTCGGGCAGGCCGTCGCCCGCCGCGGACGCCACGGCGCGGGCGACCGGGTGCTCGGAGGCCGCCTCGAGCGCGCCGGCGGTCCGCAGCACGTCGTCGCGCCCCTCCCCCGCCGCCGGGACGACGTCGACGAGCGCCATCCGGCCCGTCGTCACCGTCCCGGTCTTGTCCAGGACGACGACGTCGACGCGGCGCGTGGCCTCGAGGACCTCGGGCCCGCGGACGACGACGCCCATGCTCGCGCCGCGGCCGGTGCCGACCATGAGCGCCGTCGGCGTCGCCAGCCCGAGCGCGCACGGGCAGGCGATGATCAGCACGGCGACGGCCGCGGTGGCCGCGGCGGCCCACCCGCCGCCGAGCAGCACCCACCCGGCCAGGGTCGCGACGGCGATGCCCACCACGACCGGCACGAAGACGCCGGAGACCCGGTCGGCGAGGCGCTGGACCTGCGCCTTGCCCTCCTGCGCCCGCTCCACGAGGGCGGCGACCTGCGCGAGCTGGGTGTCCGCGCCGACCTTCTCGGCGCGGACGACGAGCCGGCCGCCGGCGTTGACGCCGCCGCCCGGGACCGCGTCGCCGGGACCGACCTCGGCGGGCACCGGCTCGCCCGTGAGCGCCGACACGTCGACCGCCGACGCACCGTCGACGACCACGCCGTCCGCGGCGACCTTCTCGCCCGGCCGGACGACGAAGAGGTCGCCCACGGCGAGCTCCTCCACCGGCACGCGGACCTCGGTCACCGCGTCGTCGACCCGGCGACGGACGGCGACGTCCTTGGCCCCGCTCTCGAGCAGCGCGCGCAGGGCCGCACCGGCCCGACGCCGCGAGCGCCCCTCGAGGTAGCGCCCGGCGAGGACGAACGTCGTCACCCCGGCAGCGGCCTCGAGGTAGATGGACCCGCTGCCGTCGGCGTCCCCGGCGAACCAGGTGAAGGAGTGCGTCATGCCGATCTCGCCGGCGCTGCCGAGCACCAGCGCGTACAGCGACCACAGCAGGGCGGCGAGCGTCCCCAGCGAGACGAGCGTGTCCATCGTCGCGGCGCCGTGCCGCAGGTTCACCGCCGCGGCGCGGTGGAACGGCCAGCCGCCCCAGGCGACGACGGGCAGCGCCAGCACCAGCGAGATCCATTGCCAGCCGGGGAGCTGCCAGGCCGGGACCATCGCCAGCGCGACGACCGGCACGGTCAGCACCGCCGAGACGAGCACCCGACGGCGCAGCGGCGCCAGCGCGTCGTCCTCCTCGACGACCACCTGCGGGCCCTCGGGCTGCTTCTCCCGGGCGGTGTAGCCGGCGGACTCCACGGCGGCGACGAGCGTCGCGACGTCCGTGCCCTCCGGGGCGGTGACGCGGGCGCGCTCGGTCGCGTAGTTGACCGTCGCGGTGACCCCGTCCAGCTTGCCGAGCTTGCGCTCGACCCGGGCGGCGCACGAGGCGCAGGTCATGCCGCCGACGAGCAGGTCGACGCTGACGCCGGCCTGCGCGCCGTCGGCGTCGGGCTGGGCGGCGGCTCGGGCGTCCGAGGGACGGCGGGTGGCCGGGGGCATGGGTCCTCCTCGGACGAGGTGGGTGGTGCCGGCGGGTCGGTCAGCGCCGGGTCGGTGAGCGCCGGGTCGGTCAGGCGGGGGCGAGGGAGTACCCCGCCTCCTCGACGGCTGCGGCGACGGCGGCGTCCGCGACGTCGTCCGTCGCGGTGACGACGAGGCGGCCCGACGGCAGGTCGACGTCGACGCCGCGGACGCCGTCGACCTCGGAGACCTCCTCGGTGACCGAGCGGACGCAGTGCTCGCAGGTCATGCCGGTGACGGTGTAGGTGGCGGTGCGCATGGTGGTCTCCTCGCGGGGTGGGACGGTGGGGTCGTCAGCTGCGGACGAGTCGCGCGATGGCCTCGGAGGCCTCGCGGACCTTGGCGTCGGCCTCGGGGCCGCCGGTCGCGACGGCATCACGGACGCAGTGCGCGAGGTGCTCCTCGACGAGGCCCAGGGCGACGTTCTGCAGCGCCCGGGTCATCGCGGAGACCTGCGTGAGGATGTCGATGCAGTACTGCTCCTCGTCGACCATCCGCTGCAGGCCGCGCGCCTGGCCCTCGACGCGCCGGAGCCGCCGCAGGTACTCCTGCTTCTGCGTCAGGTAGCCGGGCGGCGTCTGCTCCGTCGCCCGCTCCTGCTGGTCGGTGCTCGTCATGACGTCCCCTCTCGACCCGGAAACCCTACCCCCGTGGGGTATGCAGCACCGGCGACCGCTCGTGCCTTCCCGGTCGTGGCCGTGCCCGCCGCGGCGGTCGCCGATGAGTGCGGCGGCGCCGCGACGTCCACCACGTCATGAGCGGACGCATCGTCATCGACCTCTTCAGCACCCTCGACGGCGTGGTCCAGGGGCCCGGCGGTCCCGAGGAGGACGTGGAAGGGGGATTCGCCTACGGCGGCTGGCAGGCTCCCCTGCTCGACGACGCGGTCGGCGAGCAGGTCATGGCAGGTATGTCGGAGATGGACGCCCTCCTGCTCGGCCGGAAGACCTACGACATCTTCGCCGGCTACTGGCCCACCCAGGACGAGCGCGACACGGACGTCGCGCGCACCTTCAACCGCATCCCGAAGTACGTCGTGTCCCGCGGCGCCCCCCGCCTCGACTGGGAGGGCTCCACCCTGGTGGGACCGGACCTCACCGCGGAGGTCGCCGCGCTGCGCGAGCGGCACGCGAGCGTGCACGTCGTCGGCAGCGCCGAGCTCGCGCGCACGCTGGTGGCCCGGCGCCTCTTCGACGTCCTCAACCTCTGGGTCTACCCGGTCGTGCTGGGACCGGGGAAGCGGCTGTTCCCCGACGACGGGCCGTCCCTGGGGCTGCGGCTGCTGCAGCCCCCCGTCTCCGGCGGCGTCGCCGTCCTCCTGCGCTACGGGCCCGGCGAGGAGGTGCGTACGGGCGACATGACCACCGACGACCGGCCGTGACGCCGGTCAGCGCCACAGCACCCGTCCACGGGAGCTGCCCGGAGGACCTCTCCTGGATGCGTCCGGCCGGTCGGCGGCGAGTCGAGAGGCGATGCTCGGCGAGCTGGTCGGTGGTCCGGACCTCGTGCCTCGAGCAGCCTGCGTGAGTTCTCCTGAGCCGGTGCGTAGCGGTGCCGATCGTGGGACAGGTTGAGGCGATGGCGGTCCCGACGATCCCCCACCGACGTGAGCGCTGCCGGCAGGCGCCCGCGCCGCTACGGGCCCGCGGTCGGGGAGCCGCCGCCGCTGGTGGACCCCCGCCGCTGGGGCAGCCTCGTCGGCCTGGCCGGCGGCACGGTCTTCGTCGTGAGCTACGCACGGCGCTCGGGGCCGGCATCTCGGTGCTCACCGGGGTGCTCGCGGTCGGCGGCGTGCTGACGGCCCGCTTCGCGCACTACGTCCGCCCGTCGGCGCTGGGACCGCTGTCCCGACCACGTCCCGTCGCGCTGCTCGTCTACGGCGCCTGCGTCGTCGGCGAGCTGGTCGTCATCGCCGTCGGCTCGGCGGTCCTGGAGGCCCTCGGGCGGGGCGAGCTGCGTCCGTCGTTGATCGCGGCCGTCGTCGGCGTGCACTTCCTGCCCTTCGCGAGGGCCTTCGGCGAGGCGATGTTCTCCCTCCTGGGCCGCGTGGTCGCCGGCCTGGGCGTGATCGGGCTCGTCCTGGGCGCGCTGGGCGTCACCGATGCCGCCGAGGCCTTCGCCGTGCTGGCCGGGCTCGCCATGGTCGCCGTCGTCGTCCGGTACGCCTTCGGGGGCTGGAGCTGCGCCTGACGAGGGGACCGCGGCGCGCGACCGCTGGAGCTCGGGCACGAAGGCGCGCTGGTCGTCCCCGGCGACGCCCCTCGCCCGGTCACGTCGTCTGGACCACGCAGGTCCGCTGTCGCCCCCTGGTGCAGCGGGCCCCAGGTCGAAGGAGTCGCCGAGTCGTCGTCGGGCGCTGGTACCCGGGACACGCCGATCGCTGACCGGTCGGCGTCCCGCTGACGAAATCGTCTGCTGGGACGACCGGCGGCTTCCTGTAGCGCGTCGCGCTACGCACCCAGACGTGGCGGCGAGGCGGTTGTGGTGGGACGACGAGGACGCCCACCACATCCGCACCCGCTCGACTCGCTACCCCGGTGCGACGGACATCGAACCCGGATGGGCACTGCAGGCGAACCAGGACCCGGCGCGGGTGGTCCGCGACCCGGACCCGCGGACCAAGGGCGGCCTACGTGCGTCCCGTCGGCTACTCCCCGGATGCCGGCTTCGTCCTCCCGTGATTATCGACCCGCACGACTACTAGGGCGTGACGGCCTGGAAGACCCGCGGGGCCGACCTCCGCGACTACCTCGAGAGACGGGACTCCGCTGATGACTGACTCCGACCAGACGACACGCCGCGCCCGGCACGAGGCGATCCTCGCCGAGGTTGCCGTCGAGGAGGCCGAGGCCGCCGAGGCCGAGACCGTCGAGAAGGCCACGGCGCTGGACGTGCCGATGCACCTGCGCATCGACCGAGACCTCGACCAGCGGCTGCGCCGGCGTGCCGACGACGAGCACGTGCCCGTCTCCGCGCTGGTGCGGCGACTGCTGCGCCAGGCCCTGCAGCAAGGGTCCGCCCCCGTGTCGGCGACCGAGGTCGAGACCATCGCCCGCCGTGTTGCCCGGGAAGAGCTCCAGCACCACTGACCCCAGCTCCCGGACGCTCTTCCGACGTGTCACTCGGGATCATCTACCGGAGCAACTCAACGCGGACGGGCAGGTCCAGGTCAGCCCAGGCCCGGTCGGCGGTCAGCACGTGGGCAGGGTCGCTGCGCACCGTCAGTGCCAGGCAGCAGCGGTCGCCCAGGGACAGCGAGCGTGCACCGGGCAGGCCCCGCATCGCCCCGGCCAGCTCCGCGTCGGCCTCGGTGACGGGTTCGACGGTGACCCCGGCGGAGGTCAGCAGCTCTCGCAGGCGCGAGGTCGCCACCTGCGCGTCGACCAGCTTGCCGACGACCTCGGCGAGGTTGGCAGCCCCCAGCACCGAACCGGGCAAGGCAGCCATGACCACGTCGGCGCCCGGTTCGTCGTGGAGCAGGGCCAGGACGGCGGAGGCGTCCAGGACGCTCATTCGCCGGCGGCGGCCTGGCGCCGCTCGGCGAGCAGCTCCTCGACCAAGGAGCGCGAGCCTGGTACGCCGGCGGCAAGTCCGCGCAGCTCGGCGGCGGCGTCCTGCTGACGCTCCAGGACGAGCCGGCGACCGCTCAGGTGCAGGTGCAGGCGGTCGCCAGGTGCCAGGCCCAGTGCGCTGCGCACTTCTGCGGGGATGACGAGACGTCCTTGCTGCCCGAGAACGAGAGTGGCATCCATCCCGCTAGCGTGGCACGAGTAGGTGGCCCGTGCCACTGAGTACGACATCCGGCGTCCGATAGCCGATCCTCAACTGACACGCGCCTACGTCAGCAAGGGCGTCGGCG
>NZ_JBBIAA010000009.1:0-29205 GCF_037482545.1 Pseudokineococcus basanitobsidens
TCCACGAACACCTCGGCCAGCCGCTGCGGTCCGTCCATGTCGTGCCCCTTCCTCAGGCCGCGGCCGCGACGGTGCGGGCGACCCGGAGCCTCGGTCCTGCTGCCGGCCGGGTTCGTCCGCCCGGCAGCGGCATCATCCCAGCCCGCCCGGCGTGCGGCGCCACCGCCGGGTGCTGCCGGCGCTCACACGGACCCGTCGTCGGAGCGGAAGTGCACGAGCCTGCTCAGGACGTCGCGGGCCAGGTCGGTGACCGGGCGCCCGGTCGCGAAGGCGCGAGCCCGCAGCAGCAGCAGCGCCGAGGCCAGGGAGACGCCGGCCTGCACCGAGACCATCCCGGTGGCCTGGTGGACCTGCGCCCGGTCGTCCAGCACCGGGATGGCCTGCGGGTCCAGGGTCGCCTCACCCTCAGGGGTGTGGGACTGCAGGTGCAGCAGCACCGTGGTGGCGGCGTCGGCGAAGGCCAGCGCCTCGGCCAGGTCCGGGCCGGCCAGCGCCCCGGTCACCTCCCGGTACAGGTCCAGCACCCCCAGCCGGATCCCCCCCACCCGTAACGGGAGGGCGAACACCGCGGCCACCCCCACCGCCAGCGCCTCCCCGGTGAAGGCCGGCCACCGCCTCGGCCCCTCGAGGGCGAGGTCGGCCACCAGCACCGGCCGCCCGGTGCGCGAGCAGTCCACGCACGCCCCCTCGCCGAGGGTGAACTGCAGCTCCTCCAGGGCCCCCGCCGGGCCGTCGGAGGCCGCTACCGTGCCCGCCGGACCGACGTCGGTCATCAGCACCAGCCCCACCCCGGAGATCGGCAGCGCCGCCGCGCAGCGGGCGACCAGCGCGCCGGGCAGCCTCGCGACGTCCACGCCGCCACCGGCGACCTCGGCCAGGATCTGCCTCGCGCGACCGCTCGCCACACCGTCCTCCTCACCGTGGTCCGCCACCGTGGTGCGTCACTGCGGGTCCGGTCCGGCCGTCCTCACCACTGTGGCAGGTGTCGAGCGCCGCCACCCGGGGAGGAGGACCGCGACCGGTCTCGAGCGCGTCGTCAGCAGCCGTGCGGCCTCGACGTCGGCAGCAGCCTCGCCGCGGCCTCCGCGAAGGCTCCCGACGGCTGTGACGGTGGTCGAGCCGGTCCAGCACCGTCGGGCTGGTGGCTGGCAGCGGAGCTCGTGACCCGTCGTCCGACGAGCGCCGTGCCGTCGGCGCGGCCACCCGCTCGCGGCGGGTGCCGCTCGTCGCAGTCCTGCCGCCCCGTAGCCGAGCCGTTCGCGTCCGGTCTCGGACCAGGAGAGCACCGCACGCCCGTGCTCGCAGGGCTGGTCGAGGTCGTCCTCGGCGTCGACACCCGCGAGGACACCCACACCGCCGCGGCACGCGAGAGGCTGGCGGCATGGACGACCACGACCGCAGACCTGGACGCGACCCCCGCCCCCTCGGGCAGGACGGCGGCCCCGAGGGTGGTGACGACGTGAGACGGCTCGGCGTGGCCATGGTCGGAGGCTCCTTCATGGGCCGCACCCACTCCCACGCGTGGCGCACGGCGCCCCACGTCTTCGACCTGCCGGCCGCGGTCGACATGGTCGTGCTCGCGGGGCGCGACGCCGGCCGGGCGGACGCGGCCGCACGGCAGCTCGGCTGGCGGGGCTCGACGGACGACTGGCGCAGCGTCCTCGAGCGCGACGACGTGGACCTCGTCGACGTGTGCGTGCCCGGGGACCTGCACGAGGAGGTCGCCGTCGCCGCGCTCGCGGCGGGCAAGCACGTGCTGTGCGAGAAGCCGCTGGCCTCCACCCTGGACGCCGCCGAGCGGATGGCGGACGCCGCCCGGGCGGCCGCCGACCGCGGCGTGCTCTCGATGGTCGGCTTCAGCTACCGGCGCGTCCCGGCGCTCGCGCTCGCGCAGCGGCTGGTGGCGGACGGCCGGGTCGGGGACGTGCGGCAGGTCGTCGTGTCCTACGCCCAGGACTGGCTCGTCGACCCCGACTTCCCGCTCACCTGGCGGCTGCAGTCCGACCGGGCGGGCTCGGGCGCGCTGGGGGACATCGGGTCCCACGCCATCGACATGGTCCAGCACCTCACGGGCCACCGGTTCACGGACGTCGTCGCGGCGGCGGAGACCTTCACCCGCGAGCGTCCCGTCATGACGTCGTCGGAGGGGCTGTCCGCCACCGGCGGCAGCGAGCGGGGGCCAGTGACGGTCGACGACACGACCGCGTGGCTCGGCCGGACCGACCGCGGCGCGCTCGTCGTCGCCCACGCCACGCGGGTCGCCCCCGGCCGCAAGAACGCGTTCCGGCTGGAGGTCGACGGCAGCACCGGGTCGATCGCGTTCGACCTCGAGCGCCTCGACGAGCTTCAGCTCCACGACGCCACGGCGCCCGCGGAGGAGGCCGGCGTCCGCACGGTGCACGTCACCGAGCCCGGCCACCCCTACCTCGAGGGCTGGTGGCCGCCCGGGCACTCCCTCGGGTACGGGGACACCTTCACCCACCAGGCCAAGGACCTCGTCGAGGCCGTCGTCGCCGGCGAGCAGCCGCGGCCGTCCTTCGACGACGGCCTGCAGGTGCAGCGCGTCATGGACGCCGTCGCGGCGAGCGCCCGCGAGGGCCGCTGGGAGCACGTCGCGGCTTGAGGAGCACACCTGTTCGTCGGTCCGTCGTCTCAGATCCAGATGGCGGGGTCCACGTCGTCGTCGGCGGCGGCCGCGGGGGCGCGCTCGACGACGCGTCCGGGCACCCCCACGACGACCGCCCCGGCCGGGACGTCGCGCACGACGACGGCGTTGGCGCCGACCTGCGCCCCGTCGCCGACCGTGATGGCCCCGAGGATGCGGGCCCCGGCGCCGACCGTGACCCCGTCCCCGAGCGTGGGGTGCCGCTTCCCCCGGTCGAGGCTGCGCCCGCCGAGGTTGACGCCGTTGTACATCATCACGTCGTCGCCGACCTCGGCCGTCTCCCCGATGACGACGCCCATGCCGTGGTCGACGAAGAACCTCCGGCCGAGCGTCGCGCCCGGGTGGATCTCGACGCCCGTCACGGACCGCGAGACGTGCGACAGCAGCCGCGCGGCCAGCTTCCCGCCGGGCCGCTGCCACAGCCGGTGGCTCAGCCGGTGCACCCACACGGCGTGCAGCCCCGGGTAGGCGAGCAGCAGCTCCGCGCGGCTGCGCGAGGCCGGGTCGCGCCGGGCGGCGGTCTCCAGGTCCTCCCGCAGCCGCGAGCGCCAGGTGAGCGCGTCGTCGTCGACCCCGCGCGTGCACTCCGCGGGCGGCGGGCCGGGCTGGACCCCCGCCGCGGCGGGCGGACGGCGGCGGGCGGCGCCGGTGTCGACGCCGCGCTGCGCCCGCAGACGTCCCCCCGACGTCGTCGTCACGGGCTCGCTCACTCCATCAGGTCGCTGTAGAGGATGGTGGACAGGTAGCGCTCGCCGAAGGAGGGCACGATGACGACGACCGTCCTCCCCTCCATCTCGGGGCGCTTGGCCACCTGCACCGCGGCGTACAGGGCGGTGCCCGAGGAGATGCCGGCGAGGATGCCCTCCTCGGCCGCGGCGCGGCGCGCCCACGTCACCGAGGTCTCCGCGTCGACGTCGATCACCTCGTCGTAGACGTCGGTGTCGAGGACCTCCGGCACGAAGTTGGCGCCGATGCCCTGGATCTTGTGGGGGCCGGGCTTGCCGCCGTTGAGGATCGGCGACTCGGCCGGCTCCACGCCGATGACCTTGAGCCCCGGCTTGCGCTCCTTGAGCACCTGGCCGACGCCGGTGATGGTGCCGCCGGTGCCGATGCCCGCGACGACCGCGTCGACCTCGCCGTCCGTGTCCTCCCAGATCTCCTCCGCCGTCGTCGTCCGGTGGATCGCGGGGTTGGCCTCGTTGGCGAACTGGCGGACGAGGACCGACCCGTCGGCCGCGCCGAGCTCCTCGGCCTTGCTCACGGCGCCCTTCATGCCCTCGCTGCCGGGGGTCAGGACGAGCTCGGCGCCGTAGGCGCGCAGCAGCGCCCGTCGCTCCTTGGACATCGTCTCCGGCATCGCCAGGGTGACCTGGTACCCGCGCGCCGCGCCCGTCATGGCGAGGGCGATGCCGGTGTTGCCGCTCGTCGCCTCGACGATGCGCCCGCCCGGCTGGAGCTGCCCGGAGCGCTCGGCCGCGTCGACCATCGCGACGCCGATGCGGTCCTTGACGCTGCTCGAGGGGTTGTAGAACTCCAGCTTCGCGGCGACCGTCGCGCGCGCACCGTCCGTGATGCGGTTCAGCCGGACCAGCGGGGTGCGGCCCACCAGCTTCGTGATGTCGTCGTAGATGGGCACCGGTGTCGCTCCTCGGCGGTCGGGTCGGGCCCGGGAGGGCCTGCTGACGTCGCGGGCGAGTGTGCCGGACCTTCCCGACCGGGACGCTCGCGCTGCGCCCGTGCCAACCTTCCCGGACCGGCGCCTGCTCCCGCAGGACCGGCCGGTCTCACTCCCTGGGACGCAGACGGGTGACCGGCGCGAGCGGGAACACCGACCCGCGCCGCTCGGCTGCACCCCTCGAGAGCCGGGCGCGACGCGACCGGCGACGAACCAGCACATCCGACGAACGGAGCTCGACCGTGGCTGTCCCGACGATCACGCTGAACAACGGCACGACGATCCCCCAGCTCGGCTTCGGGGTGTTCCAGATCGAGCCGGAGAACACCGAGCAGGCCGTCCGCACCGCCTTCGACGCCGGCTACCGGCACATCGACACCGCGCAGATGTACGGCAACGAGAAGCAGGTCGGCGAGGCGCTCACGTCCTCGGGGCTCGAGCGCTCGGACGTCTTCATCACGAGCAAGCTCAACAACGGCTTCCACCGTCCCGAGGACGCGCGTCGCGCCTTCGACCAGACGCTGGCCGACCTCGGCACCGACCACGTGGACCTGTTCCTCGTCCACTGGCCGCTTCCCACGCGCTACGACGGCGACTACGTCTCCACGTGGAAGACCATGGAGGAGTTCGCCGCCGACGGACGCGCCCGCGCCATCGGCGTCTCCAACTTCCAGGTGGCGCACCTGGAGCGTCTCGCGCAGGAGACGAGCACCGTGCCGGCGGTCAACCAGGTCGAGGTGCACCCCTACCTCACCAACGAGGAGGTCCGCGCCTACGGCAGCGAGCACGGCATCGCCACCGAGGCGTGGTCGCCCATCGCCCAGGGCGGCGTCCTGGAGGACCCGGTCATCAGCGAGATCGCCGAGCGCGTGGGCAAGTCCACCGCCCAGGTGACGCTGGCGTGGCACATCGCCCGCGGCGACATCATCTTCCCGAAGTCGGTGACGCCCGAGCGCGTGCGGGAGAACTTCGACATCTTCGACGCCGGGCTGACGGAGGAGGACATCCGCCGCATCACCGCGCTCGACAAGGGCGAGGACGGGCGGACGGGCCCCAACCCGGACACGTTCGACTTCATCCCGGGCTGACGTGAGCCCGGTGCGACCGGTGCCGCCTGAGCCCGGTCGCCCGGACGCACCACCGCACGACCACGGGCGCCGTCCCCCCGGCACGAACGGGAGGACGGCGCCTGTCGCCGTCCCGGGCACTCCGCCGCCGCACCCGGAGGAGGCCGGCGGACGCGAGCCCGGCGGGCAGCACGTCAGCGAGAGCGCAGCCGGCGATCGGGACGCCTGCGAGCAGGCCGCGGAGAGACTCGGGAGCAGCCCCGACGTCGGCGTCGTCGTCCTCGCGGGCGGCACGTCACGACGTCTCGGCACGGACAAGCTGGCCGCCGACCTCGGCGGCCGCCCGCTGCTCGCCGTCACCGTCGAGGGCGTGCGCCGGGCGCTGCCCGGGGCACCGACCGTCGTCGTGGGGCCGCGCGAGCGCGTGGCCCAGCTCGGCGACGTCGCCCGGGTCGTGCGCGAGCAGCCCGCCGGCTCCGGCCCCGCGGCCGCCGTCCTGGCCGGCGCGCGGGCCCTACGCGCCGACGCCGTCGCCGTGGTCGCCGTCGTGCCCGGGGACGCCCCGTGGGCCGGGGCGGCCCTGCCGGCGCTCGTCGCGGCCGTCCGCGCGGGCGCGCATGCCGCCGTCGCGACGGGCCCGGACGGCCGCCGCCAGCACCTGCTGCTCGCCGTCCGCGCGGCGCACCTGAGCCGCGTTGACTCGGCCTCGCTCGTCGACGCCCCGGCCCGCGCCCTGCTCGCCCACGTAGCCGACGACCTGGTCGTCGAGGTGGCCGTGGACGCCCGCTCGACGCTCGACGTCGACGACGCCGCCGCCCTGGCGCGGGCCCGGGCGGTGGCTGTGGCCGATGAGGGCGGCTGGCGCGGCACGAGCGACGTGGACCCCCAGGACGCCGCCGGCCCTCAACGCCCCGGTCCGGTGGAGTCCTCACCCCGGTCCTGACCGCTCACAAAGACGTCGAGCAGGGCGTGCACCGCCTCGGCGTCCGCCGACACGTGGTCGACCGTCACCAGGGTCAGGCCACCGTCGCCGTCCGGGACCAGAGTGGTCACGGACGACCACTCCTCGTCGTCCCACCGGCCCGACCAGTCCGAGGCCGCGAACAGCGCGTCCGCCGCCACCTCGGCGCGCAGGGCCTCCCGGTCAGGAGTTCCGGCCCCGTCCGAGGCCGGGGCGTCAGGGCCACCCGGCGCCGCACCCGGCCACCGGAGCTCCAGCCACTCCTGCTCGTCCGGGTCCAGCCGCTCCCACCGCCGACGCAGCAACCTCCGCAGTCGCTCGGTGCCGTCGGTGTCCGCGTGCCGCAGGACGTAGACGACGCCGAGGACGACGTCGGTCGGCATGCCCATGACCCTCGTCCGCGCGCCTCCGAGTCGACGGCCGAGCCAGGTGGACACCTCCTCGAGCACCCGTCCGTCGCCCGTCGCCGCCAGGCAGTGCAGGGCGTACATGCGCGTGCCCCAGTCGCGGGCCCCCCACGCCCGGGCGAGGTCGGCGCTCGCCTGCTGACCGCCCCGCTTCGCGAGGGAGAGCACGGCGCTGCACCGCAGGTCGGACGTGCCCGGCCCGGTGACGTCGACGGCCGACCGCAGGACGGCGTCGCCGTACGGCCCACGGACGTCGCCGAGCCCGGCCGCCACCATGCCGGCCAACGACGGGGCCACCAGCGGGAGGACCTCGGCGAGGAGCCGGTCGCCGGTCTCGCCGGCTGCCACGACGCGGCCGACCAGCCGGTCGCGGTCCCCGCCGCGTGCGTTCCGCAGCGCCGCGTGCAGCGCATCGGCGCCCACGGTCGAGAGGTCGTCCGGCAGTGCCGCTCGTCTCCTGGCCATGGTCGCCCCTCCCGAGGTCCGGCCGGCATGGTCGGGCCTCGCGCGGCGGTGGCGGGACGGGCCGGCGCCGCCTCACCCGTCCGGAGCACCTTGGCCGCGACGTGCTGAGTCCCCTCGCGCGGACATCGAGGGACGGCACGCGGCGTGGCGGCCCTCGATGTCCGCGCTCCCGTGCCCGCGCCTCGAGGTCCGCGACCGCGCCGCCGGGCGCGCGCGGTCGTCGCCGTCGGGGGTGCGTGCCATGGTGGACGACGTGCGAGCAGCAGTGGTGAGGGAACCCGGCGGGACCGACGTCCTCGGCGTCGAGGAGGTGCCGGACCCGGCGCCCGGGCCCGGCGAGGTGCTCGTCGAGGTCGCCGCCGCCGGGGTCAACCGCGCCGACCTCATGCAGCGGCAGGGCCAGTACCCGCCGCCGGCCGGGGAGAGCGAGACGCTGGGGCTCGAGTGCTCCGGCGTGGTCGCGGCCCTCGGTGACGGCGTGGAGGGCTGGGCCGTCGGCGACGAGGTGTGCGCGCTCCTCGCCGGGGGCGGCTACGCGGAGCACGTCGTCGTGCCCGCCGGGCAGCTGCTGCCGGTGCCGCGGGGGGTCGACCTCGTGGACGCCGCGGCGCTGCCCGAGGTCGCCTGCACGGTGTGGTCGAACATCTTCATGTCCGCGGGCCTGCGCGAGGGCGAGCTGCTGCTCGTCCACGGCGGCGGCAGCGGCATCGGCACCTTCGCGATCCAGCTCGCCCGGGCCTGGGGCGCCCGCGTCGCCGTGACGGCCGGGAGCGCCGACAAGCTCGAGGCCTGCCGCGGGCTGGGCGCCGAGGTGCTCGTCAACTACCGCGAGCAGGACTTCGTCGAGCAGGTCCGCGCCGCCACCGACGGCCGCGGGGCCGACGTCGTCCTCGACGTCGTGGGGGCGCCCTACCTGCAGCGCAACGTCGCGGTCCTGGCGCCCGGCGGTCGCGTGGCGATCATCGGCATGCAGGGCGGGCGGCGCGCGGAGCTCGACCTCGGCGCCCTGCTCGCGACCCGCGGCGTCGTCATGGCGACGTCGCTGCGCGCCCGGCCGCGCGCGGAGAAGGCGGCGATCGTCGCCTCCGTCCGCGAGCACGTGTGGCCCTACGTCGAGGACGGCCGGGTGCGACCCGTGGTGCACGCGCGCCTGCCGCTCGACGACGTCGCGCGGGCGCACGAGGTGCTCGAGGAGTCCTCGCACGTCGGCAAGGTGCTGCTGCTGACCGGTGGTGGTGCCGCCGCGGGCGGCGGCGGGAGCGCCGTCGACGACGACGAGCTCGGAGGGACGGCATGAGCCAGCAGCCGCAGGACGCCCATCAGCAGGGTGGGCAGCAGCAGGGCCAGAACCTCGTCGTCATGACGCAGCAGGGCATGGGCGTCGCCGGCGACGACGCGCCGAACCCCGCTGAGCAGGTGGAGCGTCCCGACAAGGTGATGCGGATCGGCAGCATGGTCAAGCAGCTGCTCGACGAGGTCCGCAGCGCGCCGCTCGACGAGCGGGGCCGGGCCCGGATGGCCGAGGTACACCAGCGGTCGCTCGCCGAGCTGGAGGACGGCCTGGCCCCCGAGCTGGTCGAGGAGCTGCGGCGCATCGCCCCGCCCCTGTCCCCCGAGCAGGCGCCGAGCGACGCCGAGCTCCGCATCGCCCAGGCGCAGCTCGTGGGCTGGCTGGAGGGCCTCTTCCACGGCATCCAGACCGCCGTCTTCGCCCAGCAGATGGCCGCGCGGGCCCAGCTGGAGCAGATGCGCCGGGCTCTTCCGGGCGGGCAGCCCGGTAGCCAGCCCGGGAGTCATCCCGGGAGTCAGCCCGGGAGTCAGCAGGGCGGGCACCAGCAGAGCGGGCAGCCCGGTGGCCCGCCGCCGGGGGCGCCCGGTCAGCCGGGCACCGGCCAGTACCTCTAGCGCCGGTGCCGGGCCAGGCGGGGGACGCCGTCGGCGGGTCGACGGACGAGCCACCCCGTCGCCGCCTCGTCGACCGGCTCGCACCGGGCCTCGCCCGGCGCCGCGACGAGCGGCGCCTGGCCGCCGCCCTCGGTGACGGCGTGTGGCGACGCGCGCACGACCGCGTCCGGCGGTCCGTCGACCGCTACCACCAGGTCCTCGACGGCGTCGTCGCCGACGGGGCGCCGCTCCCCGGGACCGGCGGGGACGACGCCCTCGCCGACCTCCGTCGTACGGGCGTGGAGGTCGTCGGCGTCCTCGACGAGGTGGCCGCCCTCTGCGTAGCCGCCCAGCGGGCCGCCCCCAGCGCCGGCCTCGACGTCCCTCGGGTCCCCGTCTCGGCCGGGCTCCCCGCCGAGCTGCACCGGCGGCTCTCGCGCGCCGGCACGTCCCTGGCGACGGCCGCCGAGGCGGCGACGATGGCGAGGGTCAGCCTGCGGGGCGGCGAGCCGGGCGTCGCCCTCGAACGCGCTGAGGCCGCCGCGCGGGCCGCCGCCCTGGCGCGCAGGCACCTGCGGGACGGCTGACCCGACACGGCCACCGGCGCTCCGACCGGGCGGCAGCGGGGCCTACCCCTTCGGGTCGTCCCGGGTGACGTACTCGTGGCCGGGCTCGCCGTGACGGGTCCACCCGTCGCCGACGTCCTCCCCCGGCGTCCCGGTCGCCCGGCGCTCGTCGTCGGGGAGGTTGCGGTGGTCGGCGGAGCCGTAGAAGAACGTCAGGGCGCCGAGCGCACGCTCGCGGAGCCGCTGCTTCTCCCGCCGGGTCGAGGACGGCCCGACCGTCCCGTCCTGCGGCCCTCCCGCGCCGGTGGGCCCGTCCCCGGGTCGCTGTCCGCTCTCGCCGCTCGTGTCGGTGGCCATGGCCGCCTCCTGGGGTCGCCCGTCGTGGCACGTCGGCGCCGCCGGGGCGGCGCTCCGGCGGGAGCAGGGCCGGACCACCAGTCCAGCACCGCCCCGTCGCCCGCGCCAGCCCGCGACGCGCCGGACCCCCGCGCCGGGTCGTCCCGACCGGGCCGGACCTCCCGGTGGGCGCCGTCAGCCCCGCAAGAGACCCTCGACCACCTGCGCGACGCCGTCGTCGACGCAGGGCGGGGCCGTGCCCGCCGCCGCCGCCACGGCCTCGGGGTGCCCGCCGGTCATGGCGTAGCCGCGCCCCGCCCAGCGGAGCATCTCGACGTCGTTGGGCATGTCGCCGAACGCCGCGACGTCCTCGCGCGCCACCCCCAGGGCGGCGGCGTGCGCCGCGAGCGCCGCGGCCTTGCTGACGCCCGCGGCGCTGATCTCCACGAGCGGGCTCTCGGGGCCGGAGTGCGTCGGGTGCACCAGGCCGTCGAGCTCGGCCCGGGCGACGTCGAGCAGCTCCTGCGGCGTCCCCCGTTCGCGCCGTACGAGCATCTTGACCACCACCGGGTCGGGGTCGAGGAGCTCGGCCAGCTCGCCCACCTCGGTCTCGCGCCCCCCGTCGTGCCGGACGGCGTACCCGGGCTCGCGGCGGAACCCGGCGAGGGTCTCCACGGCGACGGCGAGCCCGTCGAGGCGTCGCCGCAGGCGGGCGACGGCCTCGAGGGCGTCCGCCGGCGCGATGCCGCGGGCGGAGACCACGACCGCGCGGCCGGCGTCGTAGACCACGGCGCCGTTGGCGCAGATCGCCGTGCCGGTGTGACCGGTCTGCACGGCGACGGGATCCAGCCAGACGGCGGGACGGCCCGTCACGAAGACGACGTGCACGCCGGCGGCCCGGCAGGCGGCGATCACGGCGACGGTCCGCGGGGACGCCAGGCCCCCGGGCGCGAGCAGCGTGCCGTCGAGGTCGCTCGCCACCAGCCGCACCCGGCCGGTGGGCACGGGCGCGCCGTCCACCGCCGGGGTGCTGGCCGCCGTCACGGCCGTCATCCTGCCCTGCCCCGTGGGAGGCCGAGGTGGTCGGGCGCGACGGCCTGCGGATGCCGAGCGCCGTCCCGGCGTCCAGGCTGACGAGGTGACCGAGCAGACGACCCAGACCACGCAGAACACCCCCCGCGACCCCACGACGGCGTACCCGCAGCCGACGTTCCCCGAGCAGGACCAGAACGCCCCCGGCCTGGCCCAGGACATGGGGCCGACGCCCGACCACGGCGAGGACACCTACGTCGGCGCCGGGCGCCTGGTCGACCGCGTGGCCCTCGTCACCGGGGCCGACTCGGGCATCGGCCGCGCCGCGGCCATCGCCTACGCCCGCGAGGGCGCCGACGTCGTCCTGTCGTACCTGCCGGCCGAGGAGGAGGACGCCCAGCAGGTGGTCGCCCTCGTCGAGGCCGCCGGCCGGCGGGCCGTCGCCGTGCCCGGGGACCTCTCCGCCGAGGAGGCCAACGCCGAGCTCGTGCGCACGGCCGTCGACACCTTCGGCCGGATCGACGTCCTCGCCGTCGTCGCCGGGAAGCAGACGGCGGTCGAGGACATCGCCGACCTCACCACCGAGCAGTTCGACCTGACCTTCCGGACGAACGTGCACGCCCTGTTCTGGCTGACGAAGGCCGCGGTGCCGCACATGCCGCCGGGGAGCAGCATCGTCACGACGTCGTCGGTCCAGGCGTACACGCCGTCCCCGAGCCTCCTCGACTACGCGCCGACGAAGTCCGCCATCAACACCTACTCGAAGGCCCTCGCTCAGCAGCTGGCGCCCAAGGGGATCCGGGTCAACGTCGTGGCGCCCGGACCGTTCTGGACCCCGCTACAGGTCTCCGGCGGCCAGCCGCCCGAGGCCCGGCCCGAGTTCGGCGCGGCGGCCCCCCTGGGTCGTCCCGGCCAGCCGGCCGAGATCGCCGGCGCCTACGTGCACCTGGCCTGCGCCGAGTCCAGCTACACGACCGGCTCGACCCTCTCGGTGACCGGAGGCATGCCGACGCCCTGACCCGACCGCTCGCCCCTTCCGGCCCCGGCGTCCCCCCGACGTCGGGGCCGACGCACGTCCCGGACCCGGGCGACCGGACGACGTCCCGCCAAGACCCTCATCCCCGACGTCGGCGACGACGTCGAGTCCCAGGGCCCCCCCTCCCCGACATCGGCGACGACGTCGGGTCCAGGAGTCGCTCGCCACCCGACCCGGGGTCGGGTGCGGCCCCGCGTCAGCCCACGACGGCGCCGGCGCGGGCCCCGGCGAGGTCGCGGCCGTAGACGTCGAGGAGGCCGTTGGCGTCACCGGCCACGAGCGGCAGGACGGTGCCGACGAGGACCCGGTCGGCGTCCAGGACGAGCACGGGGCCGTACTCGGCCGGCGTGACCGACCCCGCCCTCGCCGGCGCGGTCGAGCCGTCGGACCGTGACGTGACGAGCTCGAGCCGACCGGTGCCCAGGTCCCGCCGGTAGTGGTCGGTGCGGCGGTTGGTGTCGGCGGGCAGCAGGGCGGCGGCGGTCGCGAGGAAGGCGAACCGGCCGCTGGCGTCGAGCCCGACCTGGTGCTCCCACGACGCGGTCTGCCCCGTCCCGAGCGCCGTCGTGGTCCCGGTCAGGAGGTCCCGGCGGTAGGCCAGGCCCGTGGACCAGCTCGTGCGGGGCGACGACGGCTTCGCCGCGGAGCTGAAGGCGACGTAGCGGCCGTCGTCGCTCACCGCGACGTCCCCGGTGTCCCGGAACACCGACACCTCGGTGGGCACGGTGGCCCCGGGGGCCGTCATCGTCGAGGCGACGACGAGCCCGCCGCCGACGAGGTCCTTGCGCAGCAGCACGAGCGGCCGTCCGGACGCCTGCGCCGGGAACACGGCGTAACGCCCGTCGGGGGTCACCTCGAGCGCGGGACCGGTGGCGCGCCAGGGCGTCTCGCCGCCGTCGGCGGCCGTCGAGACGCGCCGGACCGTCCCTGCGGCGACGTCCTTGGCGAAGACGTCGGCGGCGCCGTTGCGGTCGCCCGCCACGAGGTCGGCCCGGGCCGAGAGGAACAGGACCGTGCCACCGTCGGCCGTCATCGCGAGGCCGGGGCTCCTCGCCGAGACCGAGGAGCCGCTCGGCACCACGGCCCCGGCGACGGTCCTCGACACCGCCCCGGAGGTCGGCACGCTGACGAGCACCCGGTCGCCGCTGCGCAGGTCCAGCCGGTAGACGTCGACGAGCGTGTTCGTGTCCGCGGCCACGAGCCTCGCCGTCGTCGACAGCGCGAGGTAGCGCCCGTCCTCGCTGAGGGCGACGGCGCTCGCGTTCGTGGGGTCGGTCGACGTCGACCGCCACGACGCGGGCAGCGGGGCCACCCGGCGCGACGTGCCGGCCGTGCGGTCCACGAGGTAGAGCTCGGCGGCGGCGTTGGTGTCGCCGGCCTCGAGCCGCGCCGGGGTGCTGACGACGACGTACCGCCCGTCCCGCGTGGCCGCGAGACCCGCGCCGGTGGCCGTGCCCGAGCCACCGGCGGGCGGCACGGTCGGCGCGTAGGGCGGCGCGACCTCCTCCGGGACGTCCCCCTGCGGGGTCACCCGCACGACGGTGCTCACGGGCGAGACGCCGCCCACGGCGTCGACGGCGACGACGACGAGCTCCACCTCGACGCCCGCCTCCAGCCCCTCGACGACGACCCGGTGGGCTCCGCCGGGACCCGAGGGCGCGACGGCGACGACCTGGCCGCCGACCAGGACGCGGTGCTCGACGACGTCGTCCTCGGGCGCCGGGTCCCACGTCACCTCGGCGCTGCGGACGCCCGCGGTGGCGGTCACGCCCGTCGGGGCCGCCGGCACGTCGTCACGGGGCGTGCCCGCCACGGGGGCGTGCTCCGCGGAGACGTTGCCCGCGGCGTCGACGGCGACGACGACGACCTCGTAGGTCCGCCCGCCCTCGAGGTCGGGGACGACGAGCGCGAGCTCGTCGCCCGCGGCGACCTCCCCCGCCGGCGCCCCGTCGAGGAGCACCCGGTAGGTCGCGGCGTCCGTCGCACCCGTCCAGGTGACCCGCAGCGCGCGGTCGAGCGCGGTGACGGCGGTGCCGGTCACGACGTCCGGCGGCGTGCGGTCCACCGGCGTGACGGCGACGGGGGCGCTGGGCGCGGAGCGGTTGCCGGCGCGGTCGAGCGCGACGACGCGGAAGGTCACCTCCACGTCGTTCGCCAGACCGGTCAGGTGGGCGCTGCGGGCGGGGGCGTCGACCCGGGCGACGACGGCGCCGGCGGCGTCCAGGACCTCGTAGCCGGCGAGGTCGGCCGCGCCCACGGCGTCCCAGGACAGGTCGGCGGCCCGGTCCCCCGGCGTCGCGACGACCCCGCCGGGCGCGCCGGGCGGGGTGAGGTCCAGCGGCACGACCTCGACCTCGGGCGAGGAGGCCGCGGAGGTGTTGCCGTGGCCGTCGACGGCGACGAGCGCGAAGCGGTAGCGGCGGCCGGGCTCCAGACCGGTCGCCGTCCACGACGTCGTGCCGGCGGCGAGGTCGGCGACGACCCGCCCGTCCTGCTGCACCCGCACGGACGCGAGGTCGGCGTCGGTCCCCGGGTCCCAGGTCAGCGCCGCGCTGGCGTCCCCCGCGGTGCCCCGCAGCCCCGTCGGGACGGTGGGCGCCGTGAGGTCGGTGGGCGTCGCCGAGGCCGCGGCCGAGGGCTGCGAGGCGTTGCCCCGCGCGTCGACGGCGACGAGCGTGTAGGTGTAGCGCTGGTCGTTGACGAGGCCGGTGTCGGTGAAGGACGTGCGGTCGGCGGCCAGGGACGTCACCTGCCGACCGTCGCGCAGCACGCGGGTGGCGACCCGGTCGGTGTCGGTGACCGCGGTCCACGAGAGGGCGACGGTGCTGTCGCCGCGCACGGCGACGAGCCCGGTGGGCACGGGCGGCGGGGTGAGGTCCTGCGGCGCGGCCCGGACGGCGGCCGACGCGCGCGACTCGTTGTTCCGGGTGTCCCGCGCCGTGACGGTCAGCGAGTACTCGCGGCCGTTCGTGAGGCCGGTCAGACGGGTCGTCGTCGTGCCCCTGGCGACCGTCGCCGCGACCGAGCCGTCGACGGAGAGGCGGTAGTCCTTGAGGTCGGAGTCCGAGACGGCGTTCCAGCGGACGGTGAGGGCGCCGTCCTCGACCGTCGCCGCCAGGCCGGTCGGCACGGCCGGGGGCGTGAAGTCGAAGAGGCCGCCGACGGGCTCGGTGCGGCCGAGGTCCACGGGCACCGGCGCCGCCGTCGGCGAGCCGTCCGGTGCGGGCGAGAGCGCGAGGACGCCCGTCGCGACCGCCGCGACGAGAGCTGCCGCGAGGGGACGGGCCGCGGGGTGGCGCAGGACGCGCCCAGGGCGGCCGGGGCGGCCGGGGGCCCGTCGACCGTCGCCGTCGACGGGGCGGGGGGCGCGGCGGTCCTGCGCGGGCTCGGGCCTGGTCACGCCGTGTCGTCGGCGCCCCCGCGGTGCGCCTGCAGGTGCGCGCCCGTCACCGCCGACCGGACGACCCGGGCGGCCCACGGTGCTCGGCCGTCCGTGGACCCTGCGCGGGGCCGGCCCGGGGTCGGCGGAGGGTCGACCGGGGAGGGCAGCGAGGGGTCAGCGCGGGAGCGTGGCGAGGACGGCGGCCACGCCGTCCTCGACGACCGTGCCCGTGACCTCGTCGGCGGCCTCGCGCACCTCGGCCGGCGCCTGCCCCATGGCGACGCCGCGGGCCGCCCACCGGAGCATCTCGAGGTCGTTGCGCCCGTCGCCGACCGCGAGCGTCCGCGCGGGGTCCACGCCGAGCCGCTGCCGGACGACCTCGAGCGCGCTGGCCTTGCTCACGCCCTCGGGCGCGAGGTCGAGCCACGCCGACCAGCCGACGGAGTAGTTGACGCCCTTCAGGCCGAGCCGGGAGGTGATCTCGAGGAAGTCCTCGGGCGTGTGCTCCGGGCTGCGGACGACGACGCGGCAGGCCGGGGCGCCCAGGAGCTCCTCGAAGGCGACGTGCTCGATGCGCCCCGTCAGCTCGTGCTCGGGGAAGGCGCCCGCGACCTTGAAGCCGATCCCGACGTCCTCGACGGCGAAGGCGGCGGTGGGCAGGTCCTGCACGAGCAGCCTCAGCACCGGCTCGGGGTCGAACGTCACCACGTCGGTGACCTCGTGGCCGCCGGGCAGCGCCGGGTCCACCTGCACGGTCACGGCGCCGTTGCTGCACACCATCGGCGAGACGTAGGGCTTCAGCGGCGCCTCGTCCCCGCCGGCGCCGTCGCCGCCCTCCCCGGCGACCAGGCCGAGCCAGCCGAGCACCGGGGACGCGCTGTCGAGCGAGCGCCCTGTCGCGACGACGACGTGGTGGCCGGCGGCGACGACGTCGTGGACGGCCTCGCGGACGGCGCTCGAGAGCACCTCGTCGTGGTCGACGAGGGTCCCGTCGACGTCGAGGGCCACGAGCCAGCGCATGCCGGTGACAGTACGTCGCGGCCCGCACCCCCGCGGGGGCCGTCCGGGTGACGGGTCGGTGTCGGTCCGGCGTCGCAACGGGCACCGGGACGGGCGGGCGCCGTCGACCGGATGGGTACGGTCGTCCCCATGGACGACGGCCCCGCACCCGCCGCTGGAGACGTGGATCCGACGGGGGCGCTCCCGGCGCTCACGCTCCCCGAGGGCGAGCCGGCCGCGGGACCCTGGCGCCTCGCCGACGTCGAGGAGCTCCTCGCGCTCCTGGAGCGGGCCGCCGGGGCGGCGCGGGGCCGCCCGCGCGTCGTCGCGGTCGACGGCCGGGGCGGCTCCGGGACGTCGACGCTGGCGGCGCGGCTCGCGGCGGCCGCGCCCGCGGCGGTCGTCGTGAGCACCGACGACGTCGCCTGGCACCACTCCCCCTTCGGGTGGACCGACCTGCTCGCCGAGGGCGTGCTGCGGCCGGCCCGCGAGGGGCGGGCGGTCGACTACCGGCCGCCCGCGTGGGACGCCCGGGGCCGTGAGGGGGCCGTCTCGGTGCCCGCGGGCACCGAGTGGGTCTTCGTCGAGGGCGCGGGGGCCTCGCGCCGGGAGCTCGACGGCGTCGTCGACGCCGCCGTCTGGGTCCAGTCCGACGTCGGGGCCGCCCCGCCCTCCCGGCACGAGCGCGGGGCCGAGGAGCTCGCGTTCCTGGCCGACCAACGGCCGTGGACCCGCGCCGCGGTGGTCGTGGGCGGCGTCGGCCTGCCGACCCGGGACGGCGGGCTGCTGCTGGCCCCTCCCCCCGCCGCGGGCGGCGCCTCCGCGCCGGCCGCCCACGACGCCCCCGAGATCACCTACGACGAGCAGCGCTACCCCGCACGGCCGCGGCGGCTGCGACCGCGCGCCCAGCTCGAGGGCGGGCGACGGCGCCAGCCCCGCCGTCGCGCCGCCGACGGGACCAACCCCGCCTACGTCGCCTGGCTCGAGGAGCAGTCGATGCTGGCGGACGCGGAGGCGCTGAGCCGCCAGCTCTCGGGCAGCCCGGCGATGTGGCGCAACCCCTACGCCCGCCCCGACGCCCGCCGCGCCGTCTCGACCGCCTCGGTCTGGTTCAACGCCTACCCGATCTCCCTCATCACCCGCCCCGGCGAGTCCTTCCTCGCCGCCGTCGGCAGCGAGGCGCTGTGGGAGGCGTTCCAGGCCATCGGCATCGACGGCATCCACACCGGACCGGTCAAGCGGGCCGGTGGGCTCACCGGCTGGGAGGAGACGCCCAGCGTCGACGGGCACTTCGACCGCATCAGCACCCAGATCGACCCCGCGTTCGGCACCGAGGAGGACTTCCGCGCCCTCTGCGAGGTCGCCGACGCCCACGGCGGGTCGGTGATCGACGACATCGTGCCCGGCCACACCGGCAAGGGGGCCGACTTCCGGCTCGCCGAGATGGCGCAGGGGGACTACCCGGGCATCTACCACATGGTGGAGATCCCCGAGCGGGACTGGCACCTGCTCCCCGACGTCCCCGACGGGCGCGACGCGGTCAACCTCGACGCGACCACCGAGCGCCGGCTGGCCGACGAGGGCTACATCATCGGCGCCCTGCAGCGGGTGATCTTCTACGCGCCGGGCGTCAAGGAGACCAACTGGAGCGCCACGGCCCCGGTGACCGGCGTCGACGGCACGGTGCGGCGCTGGGTCTACCTGCACTACTTCAAGATGGGCCAGCCCTCGATCAACTGGCTCGACCCGACCTTCGCGGGCATGCGCCTCGTCATCGGCGACGCGCTGCACAGCCTCGCCGAGCTCGGCACGAGCGCGCTGCGCCTGGACGCCAACGGCTTCCTCGGCGTGGAGAAGTCCGCGGAGGGCCTGCCCGCGTGGTCCGAGGGCCATCCCCTGTCCCAGGCGGCCAACCACGTCATCGCGAGCACCGTGCGCAAGGTCGGCGGCTTCACCTTCCAGGAGCTCAACCTCGGCATCGAGGACATCCGTGACACGGGGGCCGTCGGCGCGGACCTGTCCTACGACTTCGTCAACCGCCCCGCGTACCACCACGCCCTCGCGACCGGGGACACCGAGTTCCTGCGCCTGACGCTGCGCACCTCGCTCGAGGTCGGCGTGGACCCGGCCACCCTCGTGCACGGGCTGCAGAACCACGACGAGCTCACCTACGAGCTGGTGCACTGGGCGACCGTCCACGCGCAGGACGGGTACGTCTTCCGCGGGCGCGAGGTCACCGGCGAGGAGCTCGCCGAGACCGTCCGTGCCGACCTGCTGCGGGCGCTGACCGCCCCCGCCGCCGACTACAACCTCGTCTTCACGACGAACGGCATCGCGTGCACCAGCGCGTCGGTCATCGCCGCCACCCGCGGCCACCGCACGCTGGACAGCATCGACGAGGGCTCGGTGGAGATGATCCGGCGGGCGCACCTGCTGCTCGCGATGTTCAACGCCTGGCAGCCGGGCGTGTTCGTCCTCTCGGGCTGGGACCTGCTGGGCATGCTGCCCGTGCCGCAGGAGGAGGTGGCCGGCCTCGTCGAGACCGGGGACACCCGCTGGGTCGAGCGCGGTGCCCACGACCTGCTCGACGTCGACCCCGGGGCCACCACGTCCGCGAGCGGCATGCCGAGGGCCCGGTCGCTGTACGGGTCCCTGCCGTCCCAGCTCGAGCAGCCGGACTCCTTCGCCACCCGCCTGCGCGACGTGCTCGCGCTGCGGGCCCAGCACCACCTGGCGACCGCGACGCAGGTCGACGTCCCCGACGTCGCCCACCCGGGGATGCTCGTCCTCGTCCACCGGCTCGACGGCGGTGACGCGTCCCTGCACGCCGCGACCCTGCAGGTCACGGTGCTGAACTTCACCGGCGAGCGGGTCGAGGGCACCGTCCGCTCCGACACCTTCAGCCCCCGCGCGGCCGTCCTCGACGCCCGCGACGGCGGCGAGGTGGGCTGGGTGGACGACCTGCGCAGCTTCAGCGTCTGGCTCAGCCCGTACAGCGGCCTGTTCCTCGTGCTCCGCCCCGCCTGAGCACGACCCCGCGAGGCCGCCGTCCCGACGCCCGCCGGGCCGCACCGCGCCGCCGGCGCACGGGCGGCCGGCGCCCGGGGCTCTGCCAGGATCACCCGCGACGACCCGACCCGACCCGACCACCAGGAGCCGCCCGTGTCCTCCGCCGCCCTCCCCGCACCGGTCACCGCCGGCCGCGTCCTCGCCGACCTCCTGCCCGGCAGCCGTGCCCGCGACGTGGCGCTCGTCGCCACCGGCGCCCTCGGCATGGCGGTCATGGCCCAGGTCGCCGTCCCTGTCCCGGGGTCCCCGGTGCCGATCACGGGGCAGACGCTCGGGCTCGTCGTCGTCGCCGCGGCCCTCGGCCCCGTGCGGGCGGTCGCCGTCATGGGCGCGTACATCGCCGCGGCGCTCGTGGGGCTGCCCTTCTACTCCGAGGCGAGCGGTGGCTTCGAGGCCGTCGTGGGTGCCACCGGGGGCTACGTCGTCGGCTTCGTGCCGGCGGCCTACCTCGTGGGGCTGGCGGCCCGGCACGGCGCGGACCGGCGCGTGCTGCGCGCGCTGCCCCTGTTCGTCGCGGGACAGCTCGTCGTCTTCGCCGTCGGGGTGCCGTGGCTCGCGCTGACGACGGGGATGGGCGCCACGCAGGCCGTCGCCGCCGGCTTCACCCCGTTCCTGCTCGGCGGCGCCGTCAAGGCCCTCCTCGCCGCCGGGCTGCTGCCTGGGGTCTGGGCCCTCGTGCGCGCCCTGGGTCGCGGGCGCGAGGACGCCTGACCCGACCGACCGGTACGACGACGGCCCCTCCCCGCGTCGCGGGGAGGGGCCGTCGTCGTCGGGCGGGTGCCGGGCGGTCGTCCCCGCGGCACGGGGTCCGTGCCGTCGTCGTCGCGGTGTCGGGCCCGTCTCGGCGCCGTCGGCGAGGCGGACCCGGCGCAGACGTGTCTACTCCTCGTCCGCGCGCCGGTGAAGGCCGGGGGTGGGGTGACCTCGCTCACATGAGCACCTGGCCCGACGCCCCCGGCCCGACGGCCCCCCGACGCGGGCGGCCGACGACGACGGCCCCGCCCCCGGTGGGGGGCGGGGCCGTGGTCCCTCGGCGCGGGTCTCAGGCGTCGAGGTCGGTACGGACCAGCTCGGCGATCTCGGCGACGTGCGCCTCGTCCTCGCCCTCGACGGTGACCTCGGTGCCCTGCTCGGCGCCGAGCGTCATGATCATCAGCGCGGAGCCCGCGTCGACGGGCTCCTCCCCCTCGACGGCGAGGGTGATCTCGCTGCCGAGCTCGGCCGCGCGGGCGGCGATGACGGCGGCCGGACGGGCGTGCAGGCCGACGGACGAGCCGACGGTCACGGTGGTGCTGGGCACGGGGCCCTCCTCGGGCAGGAGCGGTCAGGTGGTGGCGCGGGTGATCCTCCCGGCCCGGGCGGCGGCGCGCCCGTCCGGGCCGGGAGGTCGAGGGGCCGGGGCTCAGGCGGCGACGAGGTCGGCCTTGGAGCGGCCGAGGCTCTTGGCGGCGACGACCGCGGCGGCCGAGACCAGCACGCCGGCGAGCAGGGCGACGAGGAACATCCAGAACGGGTTGATGGCGAAGAACACGAAGACCCCGCCGTGGGGCGCCTGGAGCTGCACCTGCGCCGCCATCATGATCCCGCCGGTGACGGCCGACCCGAGCATGATCGAGGGGATGACGCGCAGCGGGTCCGCCGCCGCGAAGGGGATGGCGCCCTCGGTGATGAACGCGAGCCCCAGCGGGATGGCGGCCTTGCCGTTCTCCCGCTCCGGCACGGTGAAGAGGTTCTTCCGGACGAAGGTCGCGAGCGCCAGGGCCAGCGGCGGCACCATGCCGGCGCCCATGACGGCCGCCATGATCACGTACGGTGCGGTGTCCGTCGTCGAGCCCGCGGACAGCCCCGCGGCCGCGAAGGCGTAGGCCGTCTTGTTGAGCGGGCCGCCCATGTCGAAGGCCATCATGAGCCCGAGGATGATCCCGAGCAGGACGGCCGAGCCGCCCGAGAGCCCGTTGAGGAAGTCCGCGAGGCCGCCCGTGACCGCCGCCAGCGGCCGGGCGAGCAGCGCGAACATGACGAAGCCCGTGATGAGCGTCGCGAAGAGCGGGATGACGACGACCGGCATGAGCCCGCGGCCCCACTGCGGCACCGGGATCCGGCTGATGGCCAGCGCGACGGCACCGGCGAGCAGGCCGCCGACGAGACCGCCGATGAAGCCTGCGCCCGTGGCCCCGGCGACGAGCCCGGCGACGAAGCCGGGCGCGATGCCCGGCCGGTCGGCCATCGCGTAGGCGATGTAGCCGGCGAGCGCCGGCACGAGGAGGCCGAAGGCGAGCTGGCCCAGGGAGGAGAGCACCGCCCCGATGTACTGGGTGAGCCCGCCGTCGGGCAGGTCGGTCAGGCTGTTGTTCGCGATGATCAGCGTGTTGAGCGCCGTCCCGTCGGGGTCGCCGGGCGCCGCCGAGACGATCTGGTACCCGCCGAAGAGGAAGCCCAGCGCGATGAGCAGCCCGCCCGCCGCGACGAACGGGATCATGTAGCTGACGCCGGTGAGCAGCCAGCGCCGCAGCTCCGAGCCGAAGCCGGCCCCGCCGGAGCGCGCGCCCGCGCCGGCCGTGGCCGCGCCCGCGCCGCCGTCACCGGCGACGCGCTCGGCCGACGGGTCGTCGGCGGCACGCAGCGCCTCGGCGACCATGACGTCCGGCTCGTTGATGGCGCGCTTGACGCCGGAGGAGACCAGCGGCTTGCCGGCGAACCGGCCGCGGTCCCGGACGCCGACGTCGACCGCGAAGATCACCGCGCTCGCCCCGGCGATGAGCTCGGGGGCCAGCGGCGTCGAGCCCGAGGAGCCCTGCGTCTCGACGACGACCTCGACACCGGCGCGCTCGCCCGCGGCGACGAGGGAGTCGGCCGCCATGTACGTGTGCGCGATGCCGGTCGGGCACGCGGTGACGGCGACGACGCGGCGCACACCGGTGGCGCTCGCCGCGGGAGTCTCCTGGTCGACCGTCGCCGCGGCGTCGGCGGCGACCGCCGCCGACGCGGACGCGGGGGCGTCCCCGCCCTGGCCGGTCACCGGGCCCGCGGCGGGGGCGGCCGAGGGTGCCTGCGCCGGGTCGATCACCTCGTCGACGAGCCGGACGACGTCGTCGGGGGTCGCGGCCTCCCGCAGCGACGCGGTGAAGGCCGGTCGCACGAGCGCGCGGGCGAGCTTGCTCAGCAGCTTGAGGTGCTGGCTGCCGGCCCCCTCGGGCGCGGCGATGAGGAAGACGAGCTCCGCCGGGCCGTCCGGCGCGCCGAAGTCGACCTTCCGCTCGAGACGTGCGAAGGCCAGCGACGCCTGGGTGACACCGGCGGTGCGGGCGTGCGGGATGGCGATGCCGTTCGGCAGGCCGGTGGGCGAGCTGGCCTCGCGGGCCAGGGCGGCGTCCTCGAGGGCCTCCGTGCCGTCGGCGCCGGCGGTGCGGCCGGCCTCGCCGACGAGCGCGGCGAGGCGCCGGACGACGTCCTCGCTCGTGCCGCCGAGGTCGGCGTCGAGCACGACGAGGCGCGGGACGAGGAGGTCCTCGCCGTCGCCCTCCCTGCTGCTCGGTGCGCTGGGAGCGGTGCTGTGACTCATCGGGGCCTCTCGGTCGTCGTCGATCGGGGTCGGGTGGGCGGAGCGGTCGGGTGGGCGGGGCGGTCGGGTGGGCGGAGCGGTCGGAGGTGCGGGCAGGGCGTCGGGCCGTGGTCCGGCGGGGGTCAGGAGGTGCGGGGCCAGGAGGTCGAGGGGTCCGGGATCAGGGGGTCAGGAGGTCAGGGGGTCAGGGGGACCTCGGTGAGGTCGAGCTCGGTGACCTCGACGAGGTCCGGGTGCACCTGCCCGGGCCCGGGCAGGGCGGAGCCGGGCAGGGCGGCGGCCGCGGAGCCGTGGGCGACGGCCCAGCGCAGGCGCTCGTCGGGCGCCAGCCCCGCGAGGTCGGCGAGGACGTAGCCGGCGAGCGCCGAGTCCCCGGCGCCGACGGTGCTGCGCGGCACGACGGGAGGTGGCAGCGCGCTCCACGCCCCCTGCGCCGTCACGAGCACGGCGCCGCGGGCCCCGAGCGTCACGAGGACCGCGCCGACGCCGCGGTCGACGAGCGCCCGGGCGGCGCGGGCCGCGGCGCGGGGGTCGGCCTCGAGGGCCTCGCCGTCCTCGCCCGTGAGCTCGCCGAGCTCCTCGCCGTTCGGCTTGACGACGTCGGGCGCCTGCTCCGGGCCGGCGCCGGGCCCGAGCAGCGCGGCGAGGGCCGGGCCCGAGGTGTCGACGGCCACCGAGCAGCCGGCCTCGCGCAGGGGGGCGACGAGGTCGGCGTACAACGCGGCGGGGGCGCCGGGGGGGAGCGACCCCGACAGCACGGCCCAGCGGGCGCCCGCGGCGGCGGCGAGCACGGCGCCGCGCAGGACGGCGGCGCCCCGTGTGGTGAGCACCGGGCCGGCCTCGTTGACCTTCGTGGTGGTCCCGTCGGGCTCGGTGACCGCCGTGTTGGTCCGCACGGGGCCGCCGGCGGGCACGGGTCGGGCGGGCAGCCCGACCTCCGCGAGCGCGGCGAGCATCGGGTCCCCCGCGTCCGCGGGGAGCACCGCGAGCACGGGTCGACCAGCGGCGGCGGCGACCCGCGCGACGTTGACGCCCTTGCCGCCGGGCTCGACCGAGGAGGCGGTCGCCCGCTGGACGGCGCCGCGCCGCAGCGGGGCACCGAGGTCGACCGTCCGGTCGAGGCTGGGGTTGGCGGTGAGGGTGACGACGTCGACCACGTCGACGGTGGCGGGGCCGACCGCCTCGGGGCTCACGCCACCACCACGTCGACGCCGGCCGCCGCGAGGGCCGCGCGGTCCTCCCGGCGGGCGGGGGCGTCCAGGGCGCTGTCCGTGACGAGCACGTCGACCTCCTCGAGCCGGGCGAAACGGTGCAGGTCCTGGCGGCCCGCCTTGCCGGCGTCGGCCAGCACGACGACGCGGCGGGCGCACCGCACGAGCGCGCGCTTGACCGCGGCCTCCTCCGCGTCGGGCGTCGTCAGGCCCCCGTCGGCCGAGAAGCCGTTGGTGCCGACGACGGCGACGTCGACGCGCAGGTCCTCGACGGCCCGGACGGCCTCGGCGCCGACGGCCGCCTGCGTCGCCGGCCGCACGCGCCCGCCGACCAGCCGGAGCTCGACGCCCGGGACGCCGACGAGGCGGGCGGCGAGGTGCACGGCGTGGGTGACGACGACGAGCGAGCTGCCCTCCACCAGGGCGCCGGGCGAGCTCGCGAGCAGCGCGGCCAGGCGGCCCGTCGTCGTGCCGGCGTCGAGGGCGACGCTCGTCGTGCCCGGTGGCAGCTGCGCGAGCGCGACGGCGGCGATGCGGTCCTTGGCCTCGGCGGCGACGCGGTCACGCTCCTCCACCCGCGTCTCCGGCAGCGCGAGCGCCGCGGCGGACAGCGCGCCGCCGTGGACCCGGCGCAGGACGCCGGCGCGCTCGAGCACGGCGAGGTCGCGGCGGACGGTCTCGGTGGTGACGGCGTGCTCGGCGGCCAGGTCGCTGACGGCGACCCGGGACTCCCGGCCGACGCGGGCGGCGATGGCCGCCTGGCGCTCGGGTGCGTACACGGCTCACTCCCTCGTGAGTCGGACCTCGCTGGTCCCGCGGTGGACGCCCGGGAGGCCGGGTGCGTCCTCGGGCGGCTCCTGCGCCGCCCGCCGCGGCGGGTCCGTGGTGCTGGTGGTCCTGACGGCGCTCGTGGTGCTGATGGCGCTCGTGGTGCTGATGAGCTGCGTGCTGGCGGGTCGACATGTTGGTTCATGTGGCCCTGATGTTGCGTTGGTTGGTTCTACGCCCGGTTGCCTTGACATGTCAAGGGCGACTTCGTAGCGTCCTGCCACCGCACCGCACGGGGCCCGGCACCACGAGCAGGCCCCCGGCGGTCGCGGCACCTCCAGCGGCGCGGGTGCCGACCCGCTCCGTCGACGACGACGGGAGCCCCACGCGATGACCTCGACCGACGCCCACGGCCCACGGACCCCGGCCGCCACCGCGCCGGCGCCGGACGCCACGACGGGCACCCCCGAGCCGGGGACCGCCGCCGAGGGCGTCCTGCGTGGCACGCCCGTCGTGCCCGGCGTCGCGGTAGGACCCGTCGTGCGGCCGGCGCCCCGGCCGGCGCTGCCGCAGGTCCCCGCCGACGGGGGCGCCGGCGTCGTGCCGGAGGACGAGCGCGACGCCGAGCTGGAGCGCGCCCGCGCGGCGGCCGAGGCGCTCGCGCAGCGGCTGTCGGCGCGGGCGGGGACCGCCGAGGGCGACGCGGCGGCGGTGCTGCGGGCGACGGCGCAGCTCGCCGCGGACCGTGGGCTGCTCGGCGAGGTCCGGAAGCGGACCCGCACCGGCGCCACGGCGGACGTCGCCGTCACGGGCGCCGCCGAGAAGTTCGCCCAGATGTTCGCGGCCATGGGCGGCCTCATGGCCGACCGCGTCACCGACCTGCACGACGTGCGCGACCGCGTCGTCGCCGCGCTCACCGGGCAGGCCGAGCCGGGCGTGCCCGTCCCCGAGGCGGCGAGCGTGCTCGTCGCCGAGGACCTCGCCCCCGCCGACACCGCGGACCTCGACCCGGCACGCGTCGTCGCGCTCGTCACGCGCGGCGGCGGCCCGACGAGCCACACCGCGATCATCGCCCGTCAGCTCGGCATCCCCTGCGTCGTCGCGACCGCCGGCGCCGAGGAGCTCCGCGTCGGCGAGGTCGTCCTCGTGGACGGGACGACGGGCGCCGTCGAGCGCGACCCCGACGCGGCGGCGGCGCGCTCCCGGGTCGCGGCCGACCGAGCCGCCCGCGAGGCCGCCGCCGGCTGGAGGGGCCCGGGCCGCCTGGCCGACGGCACGGCCGTCGCCGTCCTCGCCAACGTCGCCGACGGGGCCGCGGCGCGGGTCGCCGCCGAGGGGCCGGCCGAGGGCGTCGGCCTGTTCCGCACCGAGCTCTGCTTCCTCGGCACGGCCGTCGAGCCCGACGTCGAGGCGCAGGCCGCCGTCTACGCCGAGGTGCTGCGGCCCTTCGCCGAGCGCGCCCGCGCCGCGGGTGGAGCCGGCGATCCCACGCCGGCCGGCGGAGCCGGCGACCGGTCCGACGTCAAGGTCGTCCTGCGCACGCTGGACGCCGGCTCGGACAAGCCCATCGCCTACGCGACGCCGGAGCACGAGGAGAACCCCGCGCTCGGCGTCCGCGGGCTGCGCGTCGTCCGGCGTGACGCCGGCCTGCTGGACCGCCAGCTCGACGCCGTCGCGCTGGCGGCGGGGCGCACGGGCCTGCGCCCGTGGGTGATGGCGCCGATGGTGGCCACCGAGGCCGAGGGCCGGGAGTTCGCCGCCGCCGTGCGGGCCCGCGGCCTCGTCCCCGGCGTCATGGTCGAGGTGCCGTCGGTGGCGCTGCTCGCCGCGCGGCTGCTGCAGCACGTCGACTTCCTGTCCATCGGCACGAACGACCTCACGCAGTACACGATGGCCGCCGACCGGCTGTCGTCCGACCTCGCCGACCTCAACGACCCCTGGCAGCCGGCGGTGCTCGCGCTCGTCGCGATGACGGCGGTCGCGGGGCAGCGGGCCGGCAAGCCCGTCGGCGTGTGCGGGGAGGCCGCGGCGGACCCGCTGCTCGCGTGCGTGCTGGTCGGCCTCGGCGTGACGTCGCTGTCGGCGGCCGCCGCCGCCGTCCCGGCCGTCGGCGCCCGGCTGGCGACGGTGACGCTCGAGCAGTGCCGCGCCGCCGCCGCGGCGGCGATGGCCGCCGAGGACCCCGCGGCCGGGAGGGCTGCCGCCCTCGCCGCGCTCTCCTGACGACCCGGGGCACCGCCGTCAGCGGCGGGCGAGCCCCACGACGACCGCCCGGTGGTCGGTGCCCCCGACGCGGACGACGTCGGCGGTCAGCGGCTCCCAGGCGCGGGCGTCGACGAGCACGTGGTCGATGGGAGCGGCGAGCAGCGGCGGCAGGGACGCCGGCCACGTGCCGAGGCCGCCGGCCCCGGCGGCCTCGGCGGCGTCCACGCACGGGCCGGCGTCCAACCCGTCGCGCAGCGGGGCGTGGTCGAGGGTCGCGTTGAGGTCACCCGCGACGACCGCCCCCGGCACCGCGCAGGCGCGGACCGCCGTCCGTCCCTGCGCGGCCCACTCCCGCATCGGGAAGCGGCCGGGGATCGGCGGCGGCGGGTGCGCCGCGACGACGAGCGGCGCGGCGTCCGTGCGCGCCGCGACGGCGGACAGCTCCAGGGCCGGCGCCCCGACGCGCTCGAGCGCGCCCAGCCGGTCGGCCACGAGCAGGCTCGTCGCGGCGATCGGCCGCTCGTCGACGGCCTCGGTGAGGGCGCTCCACCGCTGCCCGGTGCGGGCGTCCACGGCGGCGGCCATCGCCGCGGCCACCGTCGCGGGTGTCTCGGGCAGCGCGACGACGTCGGCGCCGACGGCCTCGACGAGGTCGGCGAGCTGCTCGGGCGAGACGCCGTCGACCTCGGTGTTGAGCGCCACGACGACGAGGTCGGCCTCCGGGCCGGGCGCGCGGCCGTCGACCCCGCGCAGGACGAGGACGCCGACGTGCACGACCGCGCAGGCCGCCAGCAGCGCCGCCAGCCCGCCGGCGACGCGGCCACCGCGCCGGCGCCGGGCGACGAGCCCGAGGACGACGGCGGCCACGGCCAGCGCCAGGGCCCCGGGCCCCCGCAGGGCCACCGCGTGGGCCACGCCCGCCGTCGTCGACAGCCCGACGAGGGCGGGCGCCGTCGTCACGACCGCGACGAGGCCCAGGCCTGCCGCGACGACGGCGAGCAGCGTCCTCACGGCGGCCACCCTGGCACGCGGCCCTCGTCCCACCGGGGCGGTCGCGAGCACGGCCACCGATGAGGGGCGCCCTGCCACGCGGTCTCCCCTCCAGCACCCCGCGACCGCGTCCACCGGCGTCGCGGCGGGGGGAGCCGAAGGAGGAAGCGTGAGCACCCAGATCTTCGTCAACCTGCCCGTCACCGACCTCGACCGGTCGGTCGCCTTCTACGAGGCGGTCGGCTTCTCCGTGGTCGAGGCGATGCGCGACGACGCCGCCGTCGGGATGCGCGTCGACGACGGCGTCCACGTGATGCTGCTCACGACGCCGTTCTACGAGCGCTTCACGACCCGCCGGGTCGCGGACGCGCACGCGACGAGCCAGGTGATCGTCGCCATCTCCGCGGGCAGCGCCGAGGACGTCGACGCGCTCGCCGACCGGGCCGTGGCGGCCGGCGCCGAGCCCGCCGACTACGGCATGGAGGTGCCCGGCATGCACGGCCGCGCCTTCGCCGACCCCGACGGGCACCAGTGGGAGGTCCTGCACACCGACCCGGGCTTCTTCGGCTGACGCCTCTGCGCCCCTACCGCCCGGCACCCGGCGCCGCTACCGTCCGCGCCGTGGGGGACGCGACGACGACCACGACGTCCGCCGAGGACGCCGGGGCCGGCGCGCGCCGGAGCCCCTCCCGCCCGAGCGGGCACGCGGGCCCCGACCGGCTCGAGGAGCACCGGCGGGAGCTGACGGGCTACTGCTACCGCCTCCTCGGGTCGGCCGCGGACGCCGAGGACGCCGTGCAGCTGACGATGCTCCGGGCGTGGAAGGGGCTCGCGCGCTTCGACGGGCGCTCCTCCCTGCGCACGTGGCTGTACCGCATCGCCACGAACGTCTGCTTCGACGAGCTGGCGGGGGGGGGGGGGAGGG
>NZ_JBBIAA010000009.1:29320-54763 GCF_037482545.1 Pseudokineococcus basanitobsidens
GGCGGGGGCCCGGCGCCGGGCCCTGCCCGTCGACGTCTCCGCGAGCCCGTCCGAGCCGGTCGTCTCCTCGCTCGGCGCACCGCTGGAGGAGGCGGTCTGGCTGACGCCGGCGCCGGACGCGCGGGTGCTCCCCGACGGCGACCCGGCCGACGTCGCCGTCGCGCGCGAGTCGGTGCGCCTCGCCTTCGTCGCCGTGCTGCAGCACCTGCCGCCGCGCCAGCGCGCCGTCCTGGTGCTGCGCGAGGTGCTGCGGTGGAGCGCCGAGGAGGTCGCCGACCTCCTGGGCTCGACGACCGCCTCGGTGAACAGCGCCCTGCAGCGTGCCCGCGCGACGCTCGCCGCGCGGCAGCCGCGCCCGGGCAGCCCGCTCGACGCGCTCGACCCGGAGCACGCGGCGCTGCTGCAGCGCTACGTCGCCGCCTTCGAGGCCTACGACATGGAGGCCCTCGCCCGGCTGCTGCACGCCGACGTCGTGCAGTCGATGCCGCCGTACGCGCTGTGGCTGCGGGGGCCGCAGGACGTCGTCGCCTGGCACGTCGGGCCGGGGGCCGCCTGCCGCGGCTCGCGGGTGCTGCCGACGTCGGCCAACGGCTCCCCCGCCCTCGTCCAGTACAAGCCCACGCCGGCGCCGGGGCGGCTGCGCTTCTGGGCGCTGCACCTGCTGCGCGTGCGCGACGGCAGCGTCGTCGAGATCACGAACTTCCTGGACCCGCGGCTGCCCGCGCTCTTCGACGTGCCGGAGACGCTCGACGTCTGAGCCTCCCGGCGTCGAGCCGCCGCCGCGGTCAGGTCGAGGGCCGCAGGGCGTCCGCGTCCTCCTGCTCGCGACGACGCTGGTCCTCGCTCGCCCCGACGAGGGCGCCGAGCAGCCGGCGCAGCCCGGTGACGACGGCGCCGGCCGCCTCGCGCGAGCGGGCGCCGGGCAGGTCCTGCTCGGCCAGCACCTGCGAGAGGTGCTGCACGGCGTGCCGCATCGTCGTCACCTCGTCCGGGCGCGGCCTGCTCTCCTGCGCGAGAGGCCGCACGACGGCGGCGGCGGCGCGCAGCGCCCGCGCCGTCGGCTCGCGCAGCGGCTCGGCGAGGTCGAGCTCGGTGCGCCCGGGCACGTGGACGTCGAGGAGGAGGTCGGTGAGGTCGCTCGTGCGGGTGGCGACGGCGTCGAGGACCAGCGCCTCCCCCCGCTGGCGGTCGACGACGCCGCGCTCGCGGTGCGCCCGGGCGTTCGCGCGCAGGGAGCGCCGGACGTCCAGCCCGCTCGCCCGCACGCTCGCGAGCACCGGGTCGATCGCCTGCGAGCGCGCCCGCCACTGCGAGCTCGTCGGCGGGTCGGCCGAGGTGAGCCCGTCGGCGAGGTCGTCGAGCTGGTCGGCCAGCGTCGTGGCCAGCCGCACCATCGCCCGGGTGCTCTGCGAGAGCGGCACGGTCGGCAGGAGCATCGTCAGGAGGACGGAGACCGCCGCTCCGAGGAGCGTCAGCCCGCTGTACGCGGTCACGTAGACGAGCGGGTCCTGCGTCCCCACCACGAGGACGAAGAGGGCCGCGATGGGCACCCAGCTGCGCTGGTCGCCGAAGACGCGGAAACCGGCGACGAGCACGCCGACACCGACGACGACGGGCACGAGGACGCCCTGCGCCGGCAGCAGGGCCTCGGCACCCAGGGCGAGCACGGCACCGGCGATGACGCCGAGCACGCTGCGCACCGACTCCCCGACGGAGCTGCGGACGCTCGGGTACGCGGCGACGACGGCCCCGAGCGGGGCGTAGTAGGGGTACTGCTCGGCCGCCGGCACGGGGAGCAGCTGCGCGACCTGCCAGGCGATCGTCGCGGCCAGCGCGGCCTTGACCGCCATCTCGAGCCGCGGGAACCGGCCGATCCCCAGCTCACGGGCGACGTGGCGGGGCCGGCGGAGCGTCTCGCCGGCCCTGCGTGCCTGCCCCCGGACGTCCACGACCCCAGGCTGGCAGCGACGACGGCACCCGGCCCGTCCGGGGAGGTCCGGGCCCGCGGGGGGCGGCCCCGCGGTCAGCCGGTGCCGACGACCGGACGTGTCGCCGGTGAGGCCTGGTGCATCTCTTACTGATCGGTCAGTATGGCCGCGTGACGACGACGACGCGCGAGCGGCTCCTGCGGGCGGGCGCCGACCTCTTCTTCACCCGGGGCATCACGGCGACGGGCGTGGACGCGGTCGTGCGGGCCTCGGGCGTCTCGAAGCCGACCCTCTACGCCCACTTCCCGTCCAAGCGGGACCTCGTGGCCGGGGTGCTCGAGGCGCGGTGGCACGACCGCCGGGCCGAGCTCGAGGCCTGGCTGCGCTCCCGGCCGGCGGGGGACGGCCCCGTCGCCCTCCTCGACTGGCTCGCGGGGTGGTACGCGGCGGACGAGCGCCGCGGTTGCGCCTTCCTCAACGCCGCGGCCGAGCTGGTGGCACCGGAGGACGAGACGGCGCGTGCCGTGGTCCGGGCCGAGAAGCGCTGGGTGCGCGAGGTCGCCACCCGCCTGGCGGAGCAGGCAGGCCTCGCCGACCCTGCCGTCGTCGGGTCGCAGGTGGCTCTGCTCGTGGACGGTGTCGCGGGTCGGGTGCTCGTCGAGGGCCCCGGCGCCGCGGTCGACGCGCTGGAGGACGCCCGGGCGGCGGCCTCGCTCGTCGTCGCCGCCGCGCGGGTGACGCCGTGAGGGCCCTGCGCGTGGGCCTGCGCGACCGCCTGGACCGGCCGGTGCCGCGGGCCGCCCGGCTCCTGCTGGGCCTCGTGCTCTTCGCCCTCGGGCTGGCCGTGCTGGTCCGCGCCGACCTCGGGCTCGACCCGTGGACGGTGCTGAGCGACGGCCTCCGCCGGGTCACGGGCCTGACGCTCGGGCAGCTGACGCTCGTGACCTCGTTCGTGCTGCTGCTGCTGTGGTTCCCGCTGCGGGAGCGACCGGGCGCCGGGACGCTGGCCAACGCCGTCGTCGTGGGCCCCGTCCTGGACCTCGGGCTCCTCGTGCTGCCACCCGTGGAGCCCCTCGCGCTGCGCGGCGGGATGCTCGTCGGGGCCGTCCTGCTCGTCGCCGCGGGGACGGGGCTCTACGTGGGCGCCGGCTGGGGGCCGGGACCCCGGGACGGGATCATGACGGGGCTCGCCCGCCGCGGGGTGCCGCTGCCGCTCGCCCGCGCCGGCATCGAGCTCACCGTCCTCGCCGTGGGGTGGTCGCTCGGCGGGTCGGTCGGCCTGGGCACGGTCGTCTTCGCCCTCTCCATCGGCCCCCTCGTCGGTCTGGCGCTGCCGCGGCTCGCCCTCGACCCGCCCCCCGGTGCCGCGCCCGGCCGCCCGCCGGGGCGGCGCCGTCGGTGGCGGCGCCTACCGTCCGGCTGAGCCGGGCGACCGGCAGCGACCGACCGGCCGCGGTCGCCGGAGGAGGGGGTGCGGATGGCGACGCGGTCACCCCTGCGTCCCCCCGCGATGGGCCACCTCGCGTGCGTTCGGGACGGGCGGGGCCACGTCGTCGACCTGTCCGGCTGCCGCTGGGTGGACCCGGCGCACCTCGTCGGCGTGGCCGCCGTCGCCGCGCGGCACGCAGGTGCGGGCACCCGGCTGCGCGTCGTCGGCCCGTCGCAGCCGGAGCAGCGGCGCTACGCCGCCCGGATGCACCTCGGGCGGGTGCTCGACGACCTCGGCGTCGCGCACGACCTCGTCGACGTCGTCCCGGAGCTGGAGCGCACCCAGGACCTGCTGGAGGTGCGCCGCGTCGTCTCCGAGGCCGACGCCGTCGCCCTCGCCCGCCTCGTCCACGCCCGGACGGCCACGGGCGACCCCGTGGCGGCGGAGGCGCTCTTCACGGGGGTGGCCGAGCTCGCGGCCAACGTGGCCGACCACGCCCGGGCGGAGGGCTACGTCGCGGCGCAGGTGCTGCCCGCCGCCGGGTGCGTCCGGTTCGCCGTCGCCGACGGCGGCCTCGGGCTGCGCCGCACGCTCGCCGTCCGCGGCGCCCGGGGGTCGCGGCACGCGCTGCACCTGGCCCTCGACGGCACGAGCCGTCTCGACGACCCCACGCGCGGCATGGGCCTCGTCACCGTGGCGCAGGAGGTCGGACGCCTGCGCGGCTCGCTGTTCCTCGCGTCGGGGACGGCGGCCGTGCGTTCCTCCTCGGGCCGCCCCGGGGCGCGCCTGGTGCGCGCCGACAGCGCCCTGCGCTCGCCCTTCGCGGGCACGCTCGTCGAGGCGGTCGTCGGCGTCCGCGGCGTCCCGCCCGCGGAGCGCGTACCGTGATCACGACGTCGCGGGCGCGCACCGGGCACGGGGCCCGGTCCTCGGAGCGGCCACCAGGCCGGGGCGCGCGGCGCGGACGGCGGGAGGTCCTGCGGTGATCATCGAGCTGCCCAGCATGGTGGCCGGCCGTCGCATGGCCGACGCCCTCGTGGACCTCCTCGACGGCGACCTCGCCGGCGCGGTCGTCGTCCTGGACTGCCGCCACCTCGTGACCGGCAGCCCCTCGTTCGCGGCCCAGGTCGTCGGCCGTGTGCTGGGCGCCGGCGCCGCCGAGCTCCGCGTCGAGGCCGCGCCCGAGGCCTTCCGTGCGCACCTGCGCGAGGCGGCGGACCGCCTCGGCGCCCGCCCGCGACTGGTCGAGGACGCCGGGACGCCGGCGACCGCCTGACCGCGGCGCTCTCAGCCCTGCGGTACCGCCCCGTCGGCGCTCGTCGCCGTCCGTCCCCGCCGGCGCTCCCGGGGGCTCCGGTCGTCCAGCGCCCGCGCGACGGCGAGGTTCATGGCCGACCACGCCTGCTGTTCGTCCCGCGTGGTCACGTCCTCGTCGCCGAGGAAGGCGTACCGGGCGCTGCGCTGCCACGCGCGGACCGCCGCCACCACGTCCGTCGTCGCGACCCGGGCGAGCCGGACGTCGAGGCGCCCGTCCGCCTCGGCCTGCACGGCCTCGGCGTCGCCGGGCGTCCTCAGCACGACGTGGCTCGAGGGCGTCGCGGCGAGGGCCGCGGCCTCGATCGCCCCGCCGGTGGCCCGCAGCGCCGAGCGGACGACGAGCGCGGCGTCCTGGACGTCGAGCAGGGCCTCCCGCTCCCGGGCGTAGGCCCGCTGGTGCCGCTCGCGCCGCGCCGTCGCCAGCTGCGCCACGACGACGCCGACGACCGCCGCCGCCGCCGTGATGACGGCGCCGACGAGCGCCAGGGACCCCTGCCCCACGCCGCACCCCCCGCCGCTCTCCGGGCCGGACCGCTCTCCGTCCCGGACCGCTCTCCGTCCCGGACCGCCCTCCGTGCCGGCTCGGGCCCATGGTGGCCCCGGGGGCCGACATCCCGGGCGGGGCGCGCTCAGCGCCGCACGGGCTCGAGCACGTCGAGGCCGACGAAGGGGCGCAGCGCGGCGGGGACGACGACGGAGCCGTCGGCCTGCTGGTGGTTCTCCAGGATCGCGACGAGCCAGCGGGTCGTCGCCAGCGTGCCGTTGAGGGTCGCGACCGGCGTCGTCGAGCCGTCGGCCGTGCGCTCGCGGATGCCGAGGCGCCGCGCCTGGAAGGTCGTGCACGACGACGTCGACGTCAGCTCGCGGTAGCGGCCCTGCGTCGGCACCCACGCCTCGCAGTCGTACTTGCGCGCCGCGCTCGTGCCGAGGTCGCCGGCCGCGACGTCGATGACGCGGTAGGGCACCTCGACGGCGTCGAGGACCTCCCGCTCCCAGGCCAGCAGCCGCTGGTGCTCGGCCGCGGCGTCGTCCGCGTGGACGTAGCTGAACATCTCGACCTTGGTGAACTGGTGCACCCGGATGATGCCGCGGGTGTCCTTGCCGTGGCTGCCCGCCTCGCGGCGGTAGCACGTCGACCACCCGGCGTAGCGCCGCGGTCCGGCCGACAGGTCGAGGATCTCGTCCGCGTGCAGGCCGGCCAGCGGGACCTCCGAGGTGCCGACGAGGTACAGGTCGTCCGCCTCGAGCTTGTACACCTCCTCGGCGTGGGCCCCGAGGAAGCCGGTGCCGCCCATCATCTGCGGCGTCACGAGCGTCGGCGGCACGACGGGGACGAAGCCCCAGGCGACCGCACGGCTCATCGCGTACTGCATGAGACCCAGCTCCAGGCGCGCGCCGGCCCCGGTGAGGAACGAGAAGCGCGCCCCCGAGACCTTGGCCCCGCGGCCCATGTCGATCGCCCCGAGGAGCTCGCCCAGCTCCAGGTGGTCCTTGGGCTCGACCCCCTCCGCCGCGAGGTCTCGCGGGCGCCCGACCTCCTCGAGGAGGACGAAGTCGTCCTCGCCCCCGGGCGGGACGCCGTCCGCGACGAGGTTGGGGATGCCACCGAGCAGCCGGTCCACCTCGGCCTCGGCGTCGGCGGCCTCGGCCTGCAGGGCCTTGACGCGCGCCGACAGGTCCTTGGCCCCGGTGACGAGCGCCTGCTTCTCCTCGCCCCGGGCCTGCGCCACCCGCTTGCCGTGCGCCTTCTGCTCGGCCCGGGCGGCCTCGAAGCCCGACAACGCGGTGCGGCGACGCCCGTCGGCGGCCAGGACGGCGTCGACGACGCCCTCGTCCTCGCCCCGCAGCCTCTGGCTCGCGCGGACGGCGTCGGGCGAGTCGCGGAGGGCGCGCAGGTCGATCACGCCGCGGAGGCTACCGGCGACGGGCGCCCCCGCCCGGGCCGTGAGGACCCCGGTGGGCGGCCCGGCGCGCCCGGGCGGGACTCCGCGACTGCCGAGCGGGGCCGCCACCACTACCGTCCAGCCATGATCTCCGCCGTCGCCCCCGTCGACCACGGGACGGGCCGGCTCCCGCTCGACAGCGCCGAGCTGGGTCTCGTCGGTCTCGCGCTGCTCGTGGTGATCCTGGTCGTGACCCTCCTGGCGAGGCCGAAGGGACGGCCGCCCATCCCGGTGGTCCGCCGGGACGCCGGCGTCGGGGTGCGCCGTCCCGACGAGGACTACCGGCACGTCCCCGGCGAGCTGGCGTCCGCGGCGCCGCGGGTCGTCGTCGTCGTCCAGCCGGTCAAGTACCCCGAGGGGTCCCCCGCCCGCCGGGCCGTGGAGCGGACGCTCTCCGAGCAGGGCTGGCCGCCGCCCCGCTGGGTCGAGACGAGCGAGGAGGACCCGGGGGTCGGCCAGGCGCGCCGCGCCGCCGAGGGCGACCCCGAGGTCGTCATGGTCCTCGGCGGCGACGGCACCGTGCGCGCCGTCGGGGCGGGCCTGGCCGGCACCGGCGTGCCGATGGGCCTGCTGCCGGGGGGCACGGGCAACCTGTTCGCCCGCCAGCTCAAGATGGAGCTCGGGGACGTCGCGGCGGCGACGCGGGACGTGCTGGGCGGCAAGGACAAGCGGGTCGACGTCGGCCGGGTCCGCATCGACGGCGGCGAGGAGAAGGTGTTCCTCGTCATGGCCGGCCTCGGCTTCGACGCCGAGATGATGGCCGGGGCCCCGGCCGCCATCAAGGACCGCGTCGGGCCGCTCGCCTACGTCGTCTCGGGGCTGCGCCGCCTCAAGGGCCGCAGCATCCCCGTGTCCATCTCCGTCGACGGGGAGCCGCCCGTGGGCAGCCGGGTGCGCATGGCCGTCGTCGGCAACTGCGGCACGCTCATCGGCGGCATCGTCCTCATCCCGGACGCCGAGGTCGACGACGGCCACCTCGACGTCCTCACGCTCTCCCCGAACGGCCTGCTGGACTGGCTGCGCGTCGGGATCAACCTCCTCCTGCGCCGCCGCCGCGAGGACCAGCAGATCTCCGAGCGCCGCGTCCAGGAGGTCGTCATGCGCTGCGACGAGCCGCAGCAGGCGCAGATGGACGGCGACGTGATCGGCGAGGTGCGCGAGCTGCGGATGCGGGTGGACCCCGGCGTGCTCGTCATCCGGGTGCCCGGGGGCCGCGTGCCCCGCCGCGCCGAGCGGCTCGCGGACGCGCTGCGGGGGCGCTGACGCCCGAGCCCGCCGACCGTCAGGTCGCCAGGCGGCACCAGACGGTCTTGCCCGTGCCCGTGCCCGTGCCCGTGCCCGTGCCCGTGCCCGTGCCCGACCCCGTGGACGGGTCCGGGCCCTGGGCGCGGACGCCCCAGGCCGTGGACAGCCTCTCGACGAGGGCCAGCCCGCGGCCGCCCAGCGCGTCGGCGTCGGCGTCCCGGACGACGGGTGCCCCGGCCCCGGCGTCGCTCACCTCCAGGACCAGGGCGTCGGCCCGCCCGGTCGCGGTCGGCGCGGGGAGGGACGTGCGCTCCACCGCGACCCGGACCGGCGGACGGCCGTGCTGGTAGGCGTTCGCCACGAGCTCGCTCGTGACGAGCTCGAGGACGTCGAGGACGTCCTCGTCGACGCCCTGCTCGGCGCAGCGGCTCAGCACCCAGTGCCGGGCCCGCGGCACCTCGGCGGCGTCGTCGTCCAGCGCGAGGACGGGCACGGGACCTCCTGGGCGGCGGCGACGCATCACTACGTCCAGCGACGGTAGTGCACCGAGCGTGACGACGGCGTCGTCCGCGCGACGTCAGGCGGAGAGCCGGAGGCGCCGAGCGGTCCGCACCGCGGCGTCCTGCACCGCCAGCCGCGTCATCGCCGCGCGCGGGGCACTCGCCATGAGCGCCAGCTCCTCGCGGACCGAGGTGCTGCCGTCGAGGAAGCGCAGCACCCGGTCCGTCGGGTTCCGCGCGAAGAGCCGCGCGAAGAAGTCCGGGCCGTCGAGCGCGCCCGAGGCGAGCCCGCGCAGGAGCAGGGCGTCCATCCAGCGGTGCCGTCGCGGGTACGCCCGGGGCAGCAGGGGGTCCTCGCCCGCGAGCAGCGCCCGGGCGACCGCCGCCCCCTGTCGCTGCAGCGCCGAGAACGTGTAACCGGTCGAGGCCCGCGTGGCCCCTCCGGCCGTCCCGAGCCTCCGGACGCGGCGCCCCGCCACCGGCGAGCGGACGTCGTCGGCCATGGGGATGACGCCCTGCTCGACGTGGTCGACGCCGACCACGTCGACCCCGGCCCCGCCCCGCTGCCCCGCCGGGCGCAGCCCGAGCAGCCGGCGGTAGGCGGCGAGGCCGGCGGCGTACCCGGCGTCGTCGAGCACCGCCGGCGAGAACTCCGTGTACTCCACGAGCGCCGTCCGCCCGTCCAGCGGCAGGCAGTACCCGAAGGACAGGCCCACGTCCGGCTGCGGCGTCCGCACGTCCATGAGCACCGGCAGCGACGGGTCGAACGGTGGCGGCGCCGCCGGGTCGGTGCGGACGAGCTCGCCGCGGAAGTGCTGCAGCAGCGCGGTCCTCGCCGGCCGCAGGGGCGGGGCCGGGCGGCTGTCGAGGACCCAGGCCGCGTCGAGGTCACCCGCCGGGGTCCGCACGAGCGCGCGGTGCGGGCCGTCCTCGACCCTCGACGCCGCGGGGCGGCGCACCACCTCCAGGCGGCCGGCGTGCTGCGCGGCGCGGACGCGGTCGTCGACGAGCGCGTAGAGGTCCTCGCCCCGCAGCATGCGGTAGCGCAGGGGGGCGACGTCGAGGGCGAGGTCGACGCCGTGCGCCATCACCCGGACCGAGGCCCAGCTGCGCGCCAGCGCCGGGGCCGGCGCGCACGCCGCCTCCCAGAAGCACCACGTGCGGTCCCGTGGCCGGGAGCCGTCCGGGCCGGGAGCGAGGCGCTCGACGTCGTCGACGAGCGCGACGCGCAGCGCGGCGGCCCGGGGGGCGCCCGCCAGCAGCCGCAGGGCCAGGTGGTGCAGCGTGACGAGCCCGGCGCCCCCGGCGCCGACGAGCGCCACGTCGACCCGCTCCGCCGCCACGGCGTCATCCTGGTCCCTCGCCGACGGCGCCGCGTCGACGGGCGCGGTCCGCGAGCGCCGGCCTCGTCATCCCGCGCAGACGAGGCCCCGCGCCAGCGCGTCGCCGTTCGCGCGCATGGCCGTGAGGTAGTCCGGCTCGACCGACGCCTCCAGCGGGGAGAGGACGGACGTGGCGACGCCCGCCTCGTCGGCCAGCGTCTGCGCGACCCCCGTGCTGGTGACCTCGTCGAAGAAGACCGTGCGCACCCCGGCCTCGCGCACCTGCTCGGTGACGTCCCGCAGCCGGGCGGGCGTCGGCTCCACGTGCGGGTCGACGCCGGTGAGGGCGACCTGCTCGAGCCCGTACCGGTCGGCGAGGTACCCGAAGGCCTGGTGCGCGGTCACGAGCACGGCCCCCCGGCACGGCGCCAGCCGCGCCGCCAGGTCCTCGTCGAGCGCCTCCAGCTCGCCGACGAGCTCGTCGGCCCGGCGCTCGTAGCCGTCCGCGCCCGCGGGGTCGGCCTCGGCGAGACCCGCCGCCACGGCGTCCGCCGCCTCGGCGAGGAGCACCGGGTCGAGCCAGACGTGCGGGTCCTCCGCCCGGGCGCCCTCGACCTCCAGGACGTCGACGGACGGGCCCTCCCGCAGGGCGACGGCCTCGTCCACGGACGGCGACAGGGCCCGCACGTGCACGGCGAGGTCGGCGTCCACCACCCGGGCGACCCGGTCACCGGTCAGCTCGGCGGCGTGCGCGTCCGCCCCCGGGGGCGTCACCCCCGTCGCGTCCACGCCCTCGCCGCCCACGCGCTCGACCACCTCGAGCACGGCCGGCGGCGAGGCCACGACGTCGAGGCGCCCGTCGTCGGCGACCGCGGCCGAGGACGTCCCGTCCCCGCACCCGGCCGGCGCCGTGACCGCCAGCGCCAGGACGGCGGGGGCCGCCCGTCGTCGCAGCAGGTCTCTCATCGGGAGGACTCCCCGACGGCCCCGTCCTCGTGCCCGTGCCCGTCCTCGTGCTCGTGCCCGTCACCCGCGGGGGCGTGGCCGTCCTCGCCCTCGGGCTCGGCGGCCTCCTGCGTCACCGCGCCCGTGGCGACGGCCATCTCGTCCGGCACCTCGTCGAGGGTCACCGACGCGAAGACCTCGCCGGTCTCGACGTCGACGGCGTGCACCTGCCGGGTGGCGGGCTCGCTCACGTAGGCGGTGCCCTCGTGCACGCGCAGGGCCGGGCGCGGCTCCTGCCACTCCTGCGGCTCCGTCCACGGCTCGACCACCGGGACCGAGCGCCGCAGCTCGCCCGAGGTCGGGTCGACGACGTGCAGGGCGCCGTCCGTGCCGAGGACGAGCGCCTCGCCCTCCTCGCCGCGGCCGAGCGACCGGAACGTGTAGGAGGAGGGCAGGTCGACGAGCCGCATCTGCGCCGTGGCCGTGTCGGTCAGGGAGATCGTCCGCGTGGCCTCGGGCACCTCGGGCTCGGGGACCCGCTTGTAGTCGCCGAGGACGACGGTCGAGGCCTCGCTGCCGGCCTGGTTGCCGACGCGGCCGTAGGCGTCGGGTGCCTGGACCTTGGTGAGCGTGCCGCCGTCGACGACCACCACGCCGTCCTCGCAGCCGACGACCGCCCGCTCCTGCGCGGCGGTCGCCTCGCCGTGCACGCCCGGGCACGCGTCGGTGCGGGCGAGCTCCTCGCCGTCGGCCCCCCGCAGCACGACGGTCGAGCGGGCGTCCTCGGTCCCCTCCGTGGACACCAGGCGCCCGTCCGACATCTCCACGGCGACGCCGTGGTGGGCGGCGGGCGCCTCGACGACCCGGGCCTGCGGGTCCTCCTCCGCGACCGCGCCCGCGGCGAGGACGGTGGCGACGCCGGTGCCGTCGTCGAACAGGGCGGTCCGGCCCGCGTGCACGACGACGTGCCCCGGCTCCTCGGCGGGGTGGACGACGTCCGTCATCACGGGGTCCGAGGTCCAGTGGTGGCGGTGGTCCCCGTGCGGCTCGGCCCAGGTGCCGGCGTCCAGCACCCCGAAGCCACCGGTCGTGGAGACGAGGACGTGGCGCCCGTCCCCGGCGGCGTTCAGGCGGGCGTACCCCGGGAGCTCGAGGTCGCCGACGGGCTCGAGCGTGGTCGCGTCGAGGACGACCGCGCCGTGGCCCTGCTGGGTGACGACCAGGCGCGGCGTCTCCGTGGCCACCTCGGTGGCCGGGGCGGTGGTCGGCGACGCGCTCGTCGCCGGTGAGGGCGTCCCTGCGCCCCCAGGTCCTGCGCTCCCGGAGCCGGCGCTCTCGGGGCCCGATGTGCCGCAGCCGACCAGGACGACGAGCGGGAGTGCGAGAGCCGCTGCGCCGCAGCGACTCAGACGTCGAGAGGTGGTCGACGGCGGGCGGGGCACGGAGGTGGTCCGGAGACCGGTCGTGGTCCCGGTGGTGGATGCGGTGGTGGTCCCGGTGGTGGTCCCGGTGGTGGTCGTAGTCGTGGTGGTCATGGCGGGCGACCGTAGTAGCAAGTGGGAACGGTTATCAACTACGGTCATCGCCATGGACGATCGCCGCCCCCACGCCTGCCCCGAGCCCGCAGCAGGCCCTCCGGTCCCGCGGCGACCCGCGACGACGCAGAGCACCGGAGCACCGGGCCCGGCCGGGACGGCGGCGCTCGCCGACGTCCCCCTGCGCTGGGTCGTCGTCGCCCCGGACGAGGTCGGCGTGCTGCACCGTCTCGCCCGGGTGGTCCGGGGCACCCCGGGCGGCGTCCTCGTGCGGCTGGACGCCGTCCCGGCGGGCGCCACGGGCGCGCAGGTCGGCGTCTCGCCGTGCGCCTGCTGCGGCGGCGCGCCGACCGACCTCGTCTGGTTCGGCGGGATGGGCGCGCACGACGTCGGCGTCGTCGCCGCCTGGATCGCCTCCGGCTCGGTGCGCGTGCCCGCCGAGCTGTCCCCGCGCGTCGTCGCCGTCACCGGCCCCGGCCGGGGCGCGGCGGCCCGCGCGTCCTGAGCCCTGCCGCCGGCCGCGGCCCGGCCCCGTCCCCCACCCGTCCGCACCCGCAGCCGCCCCGGCCGCGGGCGCGGGAGGGCGCGCGCCTACCGTCCGCGGGTGCAGCCGCCGCAGGACGACCCGGGCGTCGAGCCCGTCTCCGCGCGGGCCCCCGCGCTGCGCGGCCCCGTGCTCATGGGCCAGGCGTGGGTCGACCTCGCCTTCCTGCACTGGGCCGTCCCGCCGGAGCGGGTACAGCCCTGGATGCCGCCGGGCGTCCGCCCCGACGTCGTCGTCGGGGCCGACGGCCGGGCCCGCACCTACGTCGCCCTCGTGCCGTTCCGGATGGTCGGGGCGGGCCTCGGGAACGGCCCGGCGGTGCCGTGGCTCGGCACCTTCTGGGAGACGAACGTCCGCCTCTACTCGGTGGACGCGACGGGACGCCGCGGCGTCGTGTTCTGCAGCCTCGACGCCAGCCGGCTCGCCGTCGTCCTGGGCGCCCGCGCCGCCTTCTCGTTGCCCTACCGCTGGGCGCGGATGCGCGGGGCCGAGCGCGTGCGCGACGGCGCCCGCGAGCTCGCGTGGACGGCGCGCACCCGCTGGCCGGGCCCGCGCGGGCTCAGCAGCCGGGTCGCCGTCCGCGTCGGGGAGCCGATCGCGGACGACGCGCCGGACGCCGGGCTGGCCGCCTTCCTCACCGCCCGGTGGGGGCTGCACACGGCGTACCTGCGCCGGACCTGGTACGTCCCCAACGAGCACGGCGCGTGGCCGCTGCGCCGCGCCGAGGTCCTCGCGCTGGACGACGGGCTGCTCGGTGCGGCCGGCTTCGGCGACCTCGCGCAGCGGCCGCCGGACCACGTGGCCTTCGCCGAGCGCGTCGGTGTCCGCTTCGGCCTGCCGGGCAGCGCCCGGCGCCCGCGCCGCGGCTGACGGGGCCGCCGTCCCCTCGGCGGCGAGGCCGGCGCCGACGGTCGCCCGCGGTCAGCCGGGGGCGACCTCGTGGGCCACCTCGACGCGCAGGGCGTCGAGCATCGCCGCCGCCGCGGGCGAGGGGTCGGCCCGGCCGGAACGGTGGACGACCGAGATGACGCGCGCGCCGGCGTCGATGGAGCCGGCCGTCGCCCGGGCGCCGGGGTGCGGCAGGTAGGCGAGCGCCAGCTCGGTGACGACGGCGGCACCGAGGCCGGCGCCGACCAGGGCGAGCATCGCCGACGCCTCCAGGCAGACGTGCTGCACGTGCGGCGAGCGGCCCCCGGCGGCCGCGAGGCGGCCGAGCACGACCCGGCCGGCCTGCCCCTCGGGCGAGGCGACCCACGGTCGTCCGAGGAGCTCAGCGAGCTCGTCGGGCGGCTGCCACGCCGCCGGGACGACGACGCGGTAGGCGTCGTGCATGAGGTCCTCGACGGCGAGCCCGGGTCGCTGCGGGGGGTCGTCGCCGAGCGCGCGCTCGACGAGCAGGAGGTCGAGGCGCCCGGCCCGCAGCGCGCGGAGCCCGGACGTCTCGTCGACCTCGACCACCTCGGGGACGACCCCGGAGCCCGCGAGCGCGAGGGCGCCGACCGCCGGGGCCACGAGCCGGCGCAGCACCGTCGCGAAGCCCCCGACGCGCACGGGCCCCGAGGCGCCCCCGCGGTGGGCGGCGGTCTCGCGCTCCGCGGCCGCGAGGGCGTCGGCGACCTCCTCGGCGCGGTCGGCGAGCGCGTGCCCGGCGCTGGTCAGCTCGAGGCTCCGCCCACCCCCACGACGGGACCGGTCGACGAGCGCGACCCCCGCCTCCTGCTCCAGACGGGTGACGGCCTGGGACACGGCGGAGGGCGTGAGCCGCAGCGCCCGGGCGGCCGGGAGGACGCCGCCGGCGCGGCGCACGGCGCGCAGGACGAGCAGCCGGCGCGGGTCGAGGCTCATGAAGCGCTACTTCATCACAGGTCGACCACCAGTGATTTCCGTTGAAGGCCGTCCGTGCCGACACTTCTCGGGTGGCACAGCACCTGCACCTCGCGCTCACCCTCGCCGGCTACCTCGGCGGGCTCCTCGTCCTCGTCGGCTACGGCCTCACCAGCACCGGCCGCCTCGCCGCCTCCTCCCCCGCGGCGCAGGCGGTCAACACCCTCGGCGCCGCCCTCATGCTCGCCAACGGCGTCCTCCTCGCGGCCTGGGCCTCCGTCGGCGTCAACGCCGCGTGGATCGGCATCGGCCTCCTCACCCTGCTGCGCACCCGCGCCGCCCGCCGCGGGCCGCGGGGCCCGGTCGAGGAGCTCCCCGCCGGCGCCGTCCCGACGCAGCCGGCCGGGACGGTCGACCACGACGGCGCCGGCAACCGGGCCGACGGCTGGGCCGAGGACTGGGACGTCGCGGCCGGGCAGCTCGCCGACGCCCCCACCCCGGCGCCGGAGGACGACCACGACTCCGCGGACGCCGCGGACGAGCCCGCCGCCTCGTGGCCGGCGACCGCCCCGCTCCCCGTCCTCGACGCCTCCGGTCGCCCGCTGCGCTGAGGCGACGGGCCCGTCCGGACCGGCCCTGACGCGCTCAGGAGAGGGCGTCCTCCAGCGGCAGCAGCGGGAGGTCGTGCGCCTGCGCGACACCGGCGTTCGCGACGGACCCCGCGTGCGTCGTCAGGCCGCCGGCGAGGGCGGCGTCGCGGCGCATCGCGTCCTGCCACCCGGCGTCAGCGAGCTCGACGACGTACGGGAGCGTGACGTTCGTCAGCGCGTAGGTGGACGTGTGCGGCACCGCGCCCGGCATGTTGGCGACGCAGTAGAAGACGCTGCCGTGCACCGCGAACGTGGGGTCGTCGTGCGTGGTGGCCCGGGTGCCCTCGAAGCAGCCGCCCTGGTCGACCGCGATGTCGACGAGGACGCTGCCGGGGCGCATCCGGGCGACGAGGTCGTCGGTGACGAGCTTGGGCGCCCGGGCGCCCGGCACCAGCACGGCGCCGACGACGAGGTCCGCGGACAGCACCGCCCGCTCCAGCTCGAGCGGGTTGGAGGCGACGGTGCGCAGCCGGCCGGCGTAGAGCTCGTCGAGGTGCCGGAGCTTAGTGATGTCGCGGTCGAGCAGCGTCACCTCCGCGCCTATGCCGACGGCGACCCGGGCCGCCGCCGCCCCCGAGACCCCGCCGCCGATCACGACGACGTCGGCGGGGCGCACGCCGGGGACCCCGCCCATGAGGACGCCGCGCCCGCCCTGGCTGCTCATCAGGGTGTACGCGCCGACCTGCGGCGCCAGCCGGCCCGCGACCTCGCTCATCGGCGCCAGCAGCGGCAGCGACCGGTCGGGCAGCTGCACGGTCTCGTAGGCGACGGACGTCGCCCGGCTCGCGACGAGGGCCTCCGTCAGCGGCCGGTCGGCGGCCAGGTGCAGGTAGGCGAAGAGCAGCAGGTCCTCGCGCAGGAACCGGTGCTCGGACGGCACCGGCTCCTTGACCTTGAGCACGAGCTCGGCGCCCCAGGCGTCGGCGGCGGTCGGCACCACCCGGGCGCCCGCCTCTGCGTAGGCGTCGTCCGGGACGGACGAGCCCTCGCCCGCGCCGGCCTCGACGAGCACCTCGTGCCCGCGGCCGACGAGCTCGTGGGCGCCGCTCGGCGTCAGGGCGACGCGCTGCTCACGGTTCTTGACCTCGCGGGGGACCCCTACCTGCACGGCCCGCTCCCCTCCTCGTGCCCGGCTCCGGGGCCGGGGGCCCGCACCCGGGCCTCGTGCCCGGGTGCCCCGGGCGGCGTCGCGGTCGGCAGTGACCGCTGGGGCTCATGGTGGCACCATGTTCGCCGTCCGGCCGCTCGGCCGTTCGAAGTCATCAGGAGACGCGGCATGACCGAAGGACGTTCGGCCGACCGACGACGAGGCGGCCCGGTGGCGAACGCGGTTCGGGACCACCTCGACGACGTCGACGCCGAGGTGGTGCGCCACCTGCTCGCCGACGCCCGGACCCCGAACAACGCCGTCGCCCGCGCCGTCGGCGTCGCCCCGTCGACGGCGCTCGCGCGGACGGCCGCCCTGCGCGAGCGCGGCGTCCTCGTGGGCGCCCGCGCGCAGGTGGACCCGGCGCGCGTCGGCCTGGGTCTGCGGGCCCTCGTCTCCGTCCGGCTCGGGACGCACGACGCCGCCGACATGCAGGCCTTCGTGGCGCGGCTGTCGTCGCTCCCCGGGGTCGTCGACGTCTTCTTCCTCGCCGGTCGCGACGACTACCTCGTGCACCTGCTCGCCCCGTCCTCGGACGCGCTGCGCGAGCTCGTGCTCGAGCACCTGTCGAGCCACCCGCTCGTGCAGCACACCGAGACGTCGCTCGTCTTCGAGCACCGACCGGGCACCGACCTGCTCGGTCTCGGCGCCGCGCCCCCGCCGGGGACGCCCCGCTAGGGCGCGCTCAGGCGCCGGAGCTCTCCCGCACGACGAGGTGGTGGGGTGCGACGCGCTCGCGCGGCGGCAGGTCGGGGTCGGCCAGCCGCGAGACGAGGAGCTCGAGGGCGTCGCGGGCGACGCTGGCGCGGTCGATCGCGACCGTCGTGAGGCTCGGTGCGCTGTAGGCGCTCTCGGCGACGTCGTCGACGCCGACCACCGCGACGTCCTCGGGGACGCGGACGCCGGCCCCGCGCAGCCCCTGCAGCAGCCCGAGCGCGAGGACGTCGTTCATCGCGAGGACGCCGTCGACGTCGGCGCGCCCGGCGCGCAGGTCGTCGGCGAGGGCGGCGCCGGCGGCGGCGCCGTCCTCGCGCGTCCAGTCGGGCACGCGCAGCAGCAGGCCGTCGTCCGGCGCGAGACCCGCGCCGGTCAGCGCCGCGCGGTAGCCCTGCAGCCGTTGGGCGGCGGTGTCGTGCAGCACCGGCTTGACCCCGAGCAGCGCGACGCGCCGGCGCCCCCGCGCGAGGAGGTGCCCGGCGCCGAGCGCGGCGACGGCGACGCTGTCGATGCCCACGCGGTCGACGGGGACCCCCGCGGCGTGCTCGCCGACGAGGACGGTCGGCATGTCGGGGACGGCGACCAGCTCGGCCGCCGACATCTCCAGCGGGGAGAGCACGAGCCCGTCGGCGAAGCGCAGGGGCAGGCCCGCGGCCACCTCGCGCTCGCGCTCGACGTCGCCGTCGGTCTGCTCGACGACCACGGTCAGCCCGTGCGAGCGCGCCGCCCGCACCAGCCGGCTCGCCAGGTCCCCGAAGTAGGGCATGTCGATCGCGGGGACGGCCAGCGCGACGACGCCCGTGCGGCCCTGGCGCAGGTGCCGACCGGCCGCCTGCGGCCGGTAGCCGAGCGCCTCGACCTGCTTTAGCACACGCTCGCGCGTGCCGGGGCGCACGTGCGCGTAGCCGCCCACGACGTTCGACACCGTCTTCGGCGAGACCCCCGCGGCCAGCGCGACGTCGCGCACCGTGGGTCGCCGCGTCGCCATGCCGCGGATCATGCCGGACGCCCCGCCCACCCGTCCGCGGCCGCCGGGGGCGGGAGCGGCGGCGCCCGGCCGTGACGTCCGTCACGCCACGGGCCCTTGACACCGCTCGGAGCGCTCCTGCAAGGTCTGCCCGCCAGTACATCGTTGTAATGAGCCGAGGGAGCCTCGATGGCGAGCACCCGACCCCCGCGCGGCCGCGCGCGACCTCCGCTGCCCGCAGGGCACGACCTCAGCCGCCGCGCGCTCCTGCGCGGGGCCGCCGCCGGAGCCGGCGCCCTCGGCGCGGCGTCGCTCGCGGGGTGCGGCGGCGTCGCGCCCGGCGGGGGCGGCACGCCGCTCGCCTACTGGAACTTCTTCACCGGCGGCGACGGGGGCCGCATGGTCGAGCTCATCGACGCCTACCGCGACGAGGCCCCGCGCGTCGACGTCACCGCGACGACGCTGGAGTGGGGCTCGCCGTACTACACGAAGCTCGCGATGGCCGTGGAGGGCGGTCGCGGGCCCGACCTGGCGACGCTGCACGCCTCGCGGCTGGAGACCTTCGGCCCCAACCTCGTGGACTCCTGGGACCTCGCGGAGCTCGAGGCGCGCGGCGTCACCCTCGACCAGTTCCCGGAGCCGGCGCTGGAGCGGGTGACCCTCGACGGCGAGCTCAAGGCGCTGCCGCTCGACACCCACCCGCTGGTGCTCTTCTACAACACCCGGATCTGCGAGGAGGCGGGGCTGCTCGCGCCGGACGGCTCGCTGGCCCCGCTCGACAGCGCCGAGGCCTTCCTCGACGCCGGGGCGCGCGCCGCCGAGGTGACCGGCGTCAACGGCGTCGCCTACGGCACGAACGACGCGCTGGCCTCCTTCATGCTCTTCTGGTCGCTGTTCACGCAGCTCGGCGGCGAGATGTCGTTCCCCGACGGCGGACCGGTCGAGGTCACCCGCGACGCGATGGTCGGCGCGATGGACTTCATCGCCACCATGTGCGACGGCACCGTCGCCTCCCGCACGCAGGACGGCGCCGGCGCGCCCGCCGCCTTCGCCAGCGAGCAGGCGGGCTTCCTGCTCATCGGGCCGTGGGAGGTCGTCACCGCCGAGACCGCCGGCATCCCGTTCTCGATGACGCAGTTCCCCGCCCTCTTCGGCGACACGCCCTACTGCCGGGCGGACAGCCACAGCCTCGTGCTGCCGACGCAGGCGAGCACCGACCCGGCGGTCCGCGGGGTCGCCTACGACATGGCGGTCTCCCTGCTGAAGAACAGCCTGGTCTGGGCGCAGGGCGGGCACATCCCGGCGCTGTCCTCCGTGGCCGAGAGCCCCGAGTACCTGGCGCTCGACCCGCAGTCCAACTACCGCGGCGCCGCCGACGTGGCGGCGTTCGACCCGGCCGTCTACTTCGCCGGGTCGGGCTCGACGTTCATGTCCCGTGCCGGCCAGTCGCTGCAGGGCGTGGGCACGGGCGTGCTGACGCCGGAGCAGGGCGCCGACGACCTCATCGGCTGGATGGACGACCAGCTGGCCCTCGGGAGCCCCCTGTGAGCGCCGTCGGGAGCGCGGCGCAGACCACCGTCCCGGCGCCGGCAGCGGAGGTCGACGGCGACGCCCCCGGCCGTCGCCGCACGAGGTCTTCCCTGACCTCCATCCGGGGCGGGTTCTGGTTCGTGCTGCCCTTCGTCGTCGTCTACGCCCTCTTCACGCTCGTCCCCATCGTCTACGGGCTCTTCCTCAGCTTCTTCGACACGAGCCTCGTCGGCGAGAGCTCGAGCTTCGTCGGGCTGGACAACTACGTCCGGCTCCTCGGCGACGGCGAGGTCTGGCGCACCCTCGGCATCACGCTGCTGTTCACCGTGCTCAGCACGGTGCCGCTCGTCGCCGTCTCGCTCGTCATGGCGCTGCTCGTGCACACCGGCACGCGCGGCCAGTGGTTCTGGCGCTTCGCCTACTTCGCGCCCTTCCTGCTGCCCGTCGCCACCGTGACCCTCATCTGGCAGTGGCTGTTCCAGGGCGACTTCGGGCTGCTCAACGGCCTGCTCGGGCGGCTCGGGCTCCCTGCCGTCGGGTGGCTGTCCGACCCGGCCGTCGGCCTGTGGTCCGTCGTCATCCTCACCGTCTGGTGGACGGTCGGGTTCAACTTCCTGCTCTACCTCGCCGCCCTGCAGGCGATCCCCCAGACCGTCTACGAGGCGGCGGCCATCGACGGGGCCGGCGGGTGGCGGCGGCTGCTGTCGATCACCCTGCCGCTGCTCAAGGTGACGACGGGGCTGGTGCTGACCCTGCAGGTGCTCGCCTCGCTGAAGCTCTTCGACCAGGCCTACATCCTCTACGTCGGCAGCGGCGGCCCCGGCGGCTCGGCGGCCCCGATCCTCCAGTACGTCTACGACACCGGGTTCGTGAACTACCGGCTGGGCTACGCCTCCGCCATCTCCTACATGTTCTTCGCCCTCATCATCGTCGTCTCCCTGGCCCAGGCCTGGATCAGCAGCAGGAGGAGGGCCTGATGGCCGCCGCCACGACCGCCGGGGTGGACGTCGCCCGCACCGGCCGCGAGCCCGCCCGTCGCCGACGGGTGCATGGCGAGGTGCCCCGCGCCCAGCGCGCGTCGCTCGTCAGCAGGACGGCCGTCGCCACGGCCCTCACCGTCCTCGCCGCCCTGTGGCTGACCCCGCTGCTGTGGGCGCTGCTCACCTCGTTCAAGGCGGAGGCGGACACGACCACCGTGCCGCTGGAGGTGGTGCCGGACGCCGGCTTCACCGCCGAGGCCTACACGCGGGTGCTGAGCAACGACAACATCCTCACCTGGTTCGCCAACAGCACGATCGTGACGGTCGTCGTCACCGTCCTGACCCTGGCGCTGTCGACCACCGCGGCGTACGGCTTCTCCCGCACCCGGTTCCGCGGCCGCAACGTCCTGTTCGCGCTGACGATCGCGGGCATCATGGTGCCGCCGCAGATCCTCGTCGTGCCGCTGTACCAGCAGGTCACGGCCATGGGACTGGCGGACACCTACGCCGGGATCATCCTCCCGCAGCTCGTGGTGCCCGCCATGGTGTTCATCCTCAAGAAGTTCTTCGACGGCATCCCCCCCGAGCTCGAGGAGGCGGCCCGGGTCGACGGCGCCAGCGCCTTCCGGATCTTCTGGCAGGTGGTCATGCCGCTGTCGCGGTCCATCGTCGCGGCGGTCGGGATCTTCGTCTTCATCGGGGCCTGGAACAACTTCCTGTGGCCCTTCATCATCATCAGCGACCCGGACCTCATGACGCTGCCGGTCGGCCTCGTGCAGGTGCGCTCCAGCTTCGGCATCCAGTACGCGCAGGTGATGGCATCGGCGCTGCTCGCCGGGCTCCCGCTCATCATCATCTTCATGCTCTTCCAGCGGCAGATCGTGCGCGGCGTCGCCACGACCGGCCTCGGTGGCACCTGAGCCCGCCGGCCGCCGCGCTCCCCGCTGCACCCCGACCCGACCAGCACCCCCACCGGAAGGACCTCCGTGCCCCACGCACGCCTGACCATCGACCCCGAGTTCACCGTCGGGCCGGTACCCCGCCGGCTCTTCGGCTCCTTCGCGGAGCACATGGGGCGCTGCATCTACACCGGCATCTTCGAGCCCGACCACCCGACCGCGGACGAGGACGGGCTGCGGGGGGACGTGCTGGAGCTCGTGCGCCAGGTCGGCCCCACGGTCGTGCGGTACCCGGGCGGCAACTTCGTCTCCGGCTACGACTGGGAGGACGGCGTCGGCCCCCGCGAGGAGCGGCCGCGCCGGCTCGACCGGGCCTGGCGGACGGTCGAGACCAACCAGTTCGGCCTCGACGAGTTCGCGACCTGGGCGCAGAAGGCCGGCACCGAGGTGATGATGGCGGTCAACCTCGGCACCCGCGGGATGCAGGAGGCCTGCGACCTCCTCGAGTACGCCAACCACCCCTCCGGCACGCGGCTGTCGGACCTGCGTCGCTCCCACGGCCGGCAGGACCCGTACGGCATCACGCTGTGGTGCCTCGGCAACGAGATGGACGGCCCGTGGCAGACGGGCCACAAGACGGCGCACGAGTACGCCCGCCTGGCCGCCGAGACCGCGCGGGCGATGCGGACGGTCGACCCGTCGGTCGAGCTCGTCGCCTGCGGCAGCTCCGGGCGCGGCATGGCGACCTTCGGCGAGTGGGAGCGCGTCGTCCTCGAGGAGACCTACGAGGACGTCGACATGATCTCGGCCCACGCCTACTACGAGGAGGCGCAGACCGGCGAGGACACCGTCGGGGACTTCCTCGCGTCGGCGAAGGACATGGACGCCTTCATCGAGGAGGTCGTCGCCACCGCCGACGCCGTGCGCGCCCGCGGGCGGCACCGCAAGCACGTCGGCATCAGCTTCGACGAGTGGAACGTCTGGTACCAGACGCCGTGGCGGGACAGCGACCGCGCCAACGCCCGCACCGCGTGGGACGTCGCGCCCCGCGTCATCGAGGACGAGTACTCGGTGACGGACGCCGTCGTCGTCGGCACGCTGCTCAACTCGCTGCTGCGGCACGGAGACCGGGTCACGGTCGGCGCGCAGGCGCAGCTCGTCAACGTCATCGGCCTGCTGCGCAGCGAGGAGGGCGGGCCGGCGTGGAAGCAGACGATCGCCCACCCCTTCGAGCAGATGAGGCACCGCGCGACGGGGGCGATCCTCGACGTCCGCACCCGCGGCGACCAGGTCTCCACGGCGAGGTTCGACGACGTCGACCTCGTCGACGCGGCGGCGACCTGGGACGAGGAGTCCGGCGTCCTCAGCCTGTTCCTCGCCAACCGCTCCGAGCACGAGGCGGGCGACGTCGAGGTGCCGCTGCGGGCCTTCGTGGGCGAGATGCGCGTGGCCGAGGCCCTCGTCCTGGCCGCCGGCGAGGGCCAGGACCGGCACACGACGAACACGCAGGCCGCGCCGGACGCCGTGGGCATGCGCCCGCTCGAGGGCGTCGTCGTCCAGGACGCCACCGCGCGGGTGACGCTGCCGCCGCTGTCCTGGGCCGTCGTCCAGCTCGCCGGCCCGAGGGGCTGAGCCCGGCCCTCGCCGCGCCCCGGGCCGGGGGGCCCCTCCCGACGCTCGCCTCCCCCCGTCCGTCGCCCGCCCTTCCCCGACGTCGTCGCCGACGTCGGGACACGAGGCCCCACCCACCCGAAGTCGTCGCCGACGTCGGGACGCGAGGCCCCACGCGCCCGAAGTCGGCGACGACGTCGAGAGAAGGGGCCCACCTGCCGACGTCGGCGACGGCGTCGGCAGGTGGGCCTCGCACCCGCACCACCGCCGACCGCGTCGACGGGCGTCGAGCCCGCTGGCACGATGCCGCGGTGACCGAGCCCGCTCCCGCTCGGGCCGGGCGGGCGCCCGTCATGACGGACGTCGCCCGGCGCGCCGGCGTGTCGCACCAGACCGTCTCGCGCGTGCTCAACGGGCACCCCAGCGTCCGCCCCGAGACGCTCGAGCGCGTCCGCCGCGCCATCGACGACCTCGGGTACCGGCGCAACCGGACGGCACGGGCGCTCGTCACCCGACGGACGCTGACGATCGGCGTCGTCGCCTCCGGCGCACCGCTGTTCGGCCCGTCGAGCACGCTGCACGGGGTCGAGCGCGCGGCGCACGCGGCGGGCTACGCGACCATCCTGTCGACGACGTCCGACGCCGAGGGACGCGACGGGGTCCTCGCCGGCGTCGCCCGGCTCGCCGACCGGGGCGTCGACGGGCTCGTCGTCACCGCCCCGGTGCACGACCTCCCGGACCTCGCCGACCACCTGCCTCCGGACCTGCCGACCGCCTGCGCAGCGGGCGGCCCCGTCCCCGACCTGCCGTCGGCGTACGTCGACCACCGCGCCGGCGCCCGCGCCGCCGCCGAGCACCTGCTCGGGCTCGGGCACCGGGAGGTGCGCCACGTCGGCGGCCCGCCGGACTGGTGGGAGGCGACCGAGCGCCGCCGTGGGTGGGCGGACGCGCTCGGGGCCGCCGGGCTGGAGCCCGGCCCCGTGCTGCCCGGGGGGTGGGAGGCGGCGCAGGGCTACGAGGCGGGTCTGGCGCTCGCCGACGACGGCGCCGTGACGGCCGTCGTCGCGGCGAACGACCAGCTGGCCCTGGGCCTGCTGCGGGCGCTGCGCGAGCGCGGCGTCGACGTGCCCGGGCGGATGTCGGTGACCGGCTTCGACGACGTCCCCGAGTCCGGCTACTACTCGCCGCCGCTGACGACGGTGCACCAGGACCTCGCCCGCGTCGGCGGCCTCGCCGTCGAGCTGCTCCTGGCGCGGGTGGCAGGGACGACCGCAGGTCCCGACCACCGCGTCGTCACGCCCGAGCTCGTCGTCCGCGCCAGCACCGCCCCGGCCTGACGGGGTCCGGCCGGCCGGCTCAGGACCCGCCGCCGTGGGCGGCGCGCCAGGCGGCGACGACGTCCGGCCGCAGGCGTCCCCGGTCGGAGACCGCCATCCCCTGCGCCAGCGCCCAGGCGCGCACCTCGCGCGTCGACGGCTCGGGGGCGGCCCCCGGCACCGGCACGGCGTCGGCGACGCCGGTCGTCGTCGCGGCCAGGCCCTCCTGCTCGACGAAGGACAGGGCGGCGGCGAGCCACCGGTAGGTCCATTCCTGCGCGATCTTGCGGGTGTCGCAGAACACCACCGGCACCCCCGGGAAGGCGACCTGCACCTCGGCCAACCCGTCGGCGACGACGGCGGGTCGCACGTGGTCCTGGGCGAAGACCTTGGCGTAGGACTCCTCGACGACGAGCGCCGCGCGCGGCAGCGCGGACAGCTCCCCCAGCGCGTACCGCAGCCGCCCGCTCGTCAGGCTCCCGACGAGATCGGTCATGGTCTTGCGCTCGACGGCCGCGACCACGCGCCCGCCGGCGGTGACGGCGTAGTCCCCGCACGCCAGGCCGCGCCGCACGGTGCGCACGGCCGGCTGGTCGGCAAAGGACCAGGCGTAGCGCTCGTGGGCGTCGACGACGACCTCGAGCTCGGCGATCCCCGCGGCCCGCGCCGTCGGCGTCCGTACGTCCGGCCGAGCCTGCTTGCGGGTGCGCGGCGACTGCCAGAACACCATCTGCCGCCCGCGGGCGTGCGTGAACACGATCTGCGAGCGGCTCTCCCGGCCGCGGTCGGCCACGACGTCGATCGCCGCGCCGCGCCGGGTGCACGCCCGCAGCGGGACCCGTTCGACGACGTCGACCTCGTCCGGCGGGGGCCAGGCGTCCGCGGGCAGCGGGTGGCAGTACAGCCCGGCCGTCCGCGGCCACGTGCCCTTCGTCGCGAAGACCAGGCCGTCGCCGACGGGGACGTGCAGCAGGTAGGGCAGGCGGCTGTCCGGGTCGGGGTTCGTCGCGACCACGAGCTCCACGCCGGGCACCGTACGGCGCCGCGGCGCCCCGACGACGACGACGGCGACGACGCCGCGGACGTGGGGGCCC
>NZ_JBBIAA010000009.1:54777-83206 GCF_037482545.1 Pseudokineococcus basanitobsidens
GGGTCGGGGTTCGTCGCGACCACGAGCTCCACGCCGGGCACCGTACGGCGCCGCGGCGCCCCGACGACGACGACGGCGACGACGCCGCGGACGTGTGGACCCAGGACGCGGATGACCGCGTCGTGGGTCCACGCGATCAGGTCGAGGCGGCGAGCCGGTCCTGACGCTCGTCCTCAGCGGCCTGGAGGTCACCGCGGTCCTTGAGCACGAACCACACCCGGAACCAGTAGCCCTCCCCGTCCAGGAGCGGGCTGCGGCGCCAGACGTAGGCCCCCGAGAGGACGTAGGCCGCGACGCCCGCGACGGCCGGGGTGAGCGTGGACGACACGTCGAGCGCGAGCGCTCCCGCAACCCCGACGAGGAGCAGCAGCGACGCCGCCCCCGCCAGGAGTCCCGTCCCGCCCGGTCCCCTGGCGTGCGACATGACGACGCCCCACGACACGCCGAAGACATGAGCGAGCACCACCACGAGCGTCATCCGTCCTCCTGCCGAGGGCCCCAGGGAGGGCAGCGTAGGGACGGGACGGGCCGCCGCGCGGGCCAACGCCCGGACCACCGCGGCCGTCTCCGGTTACGGTGCCGCGCGGGGGCGCCGGTGCTGCCCGCCACCTCGAGGGGGAGTGATGAGCGCGCAGGGCCACGTGGCGGCGGAGGCGCGCGCCCGCGCGTTGATCGACGCGCAGCTGCGCGCCGCCGGCTGGGACGTCCAGGACCGGTCGGACACCAACCTCTTCGCGGCACAGGGCGTCGCCGTCCGCGAGGTGCCGATGGCAGCGGGCCACGGCCGTGCCGACTACCTGCTCTACGTCGACAGGCGCGTCGTCGGCGTCCTCGAGGCCAAGCCCGAGGGGACGACCCTGTCCGGCGTCGAGTGGCAGTCGGCCATGTACGCGACCGGCCTGCCGACCGACGTGCGCCTCAAGGCGGTGACGACGGACGGGCGGCTGCCCTTCGTGCTGGAGTCCAGCGGCACCGAGACCCACCTGACGAACGGCTACGACCCGACGCCGCGCTCCCGGCTCGTCAGCCACCCCCCGCAGCCGGCGACGCTCGCGCGGGTCGTCCGCGACGCGGAGGCCGACCCCGACCGGGCGACGTGGCGCGCGAAGGTCCGCCACCTGCCGCCCCTGAGCGTCGAGGGGCTGCGTCCGGCGCAGGTGACGGCGATCGAGGGCGTCGAGCGTTCCCTCGCCCGGCAGCAGCACGACCGCTCGCTCGTGCAGATGGCGACGGGCGCGGGCAAGACCTTCACGGCGATCACGCAGGTCTACCGGCTGCTGCAGCACGGCGGCATGCGGCGGGTCCTCTTCCTCGTCGACCGCAACAACCTCGCCGACCAGACGCTCGCCGAGTTCCAGAACTACCGGACGCCGGGCGACGGGCGCCGCTTCACCGAGATCTACAACGTCGACAAGCTCACGAGCGCCGGCGCCCTCGGCAGCAGCTCGGTCATCATCTCGACCATCCAGCGGGTGCACGCGGTGCTCCGCGGCCGGGAGGCGGGCACCGAGGACGACCCGGGCGTCGACGACTACGTGCCCGACCGCCCCGTCGAGGCGCCGTACAACGCCGCCGTCCCGCCGGAGGCGTTCGACCTCGTCATCGTCGACGAGGCGCACCGCTCCATCTACGGGGTGTGGCGCGGGGTGCTCGAGTACTTCGACGCGCACGTCCTCGGGCTGACGGCGACGCCGGGCAAGCAGACCTTCGGCTTCTTCCGGCAGAACCTCGTCAGCGAGTACACCTACCCGCAGTCGGTCGTGGACGGCGTCAACGTCGACTTCGACGTCTACCGGATCCGGACGCAGATCAGCGAGCAGGGCTCCGTCATCGACGCCGGCACGGTCGTCCCGACGGTCGACCGGCGCACCCGGCAGCGCAAGTACGTCGAGCTCGACGAGGAGCTCGCCTACACCGGCCCGCAGCTGGACCGGGCGGTGACGTCGACCGACCAGATCCGCACCGTGCTGGAGACCTTCCGCGACCGCCTCCCCACCGAGATCTTCCCCGGGCGCAGCGTCGTGCCGAAGACGCTGGTGTTCTGCAAGGACGACGCGCACGCCGAGGAGGTCGTCACCACCGCCCGGCAGGTCTTCGGCATGGGGAACGACGCCGTCCGCAAGATCACCTACAACGCGCAGGACCCGAAGAGGGCGCTCAACGACTTCCGCCAGACGGCGGCCATGCGCATCGCCGTGACGGTGGACATGATCGCCACGGGCACCGACGTCCGTCCGCTGGAATGCCTGCTCTTCCTGCGGGACGTGCGCTCCGCCCAGTACTTCGAGCAGATGAAGGGACGGGGCGCCCGGACCATCGCGCCCGCCGAGTACCAGGCCGTGACGCCCGACGCCCGGGAGAAGACCCGCTTCGTCCTCGTCGACGCGGTCGGCGTCACCGAGCACGCCTTCGTCGAGCCGCCGCTGAACCGCGAGAAGGGCGCCTCGCTGCAGAAGCTGCTCGACCGCGCGGCGAACCTCACGCTCACCGAGGACGAGACGGCGACGCTCGCCTCCCGCCTGTCCGCCTTGGAGCTGCAGCTCTCCCCCGCCGAGCGCACCGAGCTCGACGAGGTCGCCGGCGGCTCGCTGCGCGACGTCGTCCGCGGGCTGGTCGACGCCGTCGACCCCGACGTGCAGGCCGGCGTCCGCGCCGGGCTGGAGGGGGACGCCGCCGACCAGGCCGTCACCGAGCTGCTGGAGCGCGCCACCGAGCCGCTGGCGGCCAACCCGCCGCTGCGGCAGCGGATCCTCGAGCTGCGCCGGGCGAAAGACCGGGTTGTCGACGAGGTGAGCGAGGACGTCCTCCTCGACGCCGGCGGCGTGGTCGATACCGACCGTGCCCGCTCGGTGGTGGAGAGCTGGACGGCGTACCTGCGTGAGCACCGCGACGAGATCACCGCGCTGCAGGTGCTCGAGGAGGCGCGCGACCGCCACCTGTCGTTCGCGGACGTCGAGGAGCTGGCCAACCGCATCAGGCGTCCGCCGCACCGCTGGACGCCCGACCTGCTGTGGCGGGCCTACGAGGTGGTCGAGGTCGGCCGGGTCCGGCACCGAGACAAGAGCCGGCTCACCGACCTCGTGTCCTTGCTGCGGTTCACGCTGGGCCAGGATGACGAGCTCGTGCCGTACGCCGACCGCGTGGCCGAGCGCTACGCCGCCTGGCTGCGCCAGCAGGAGCAGGCCGGCGCGGCCTTCACCGACGACGAGAGGTGGTGGCTGGACCGCATGGCCGACGTCATCGCCGCGTCCGCCGGCATCGGCCCCGACGACCTGGAGACGGCGCCCTTCACCGAGCGGGGCGGCCAGGACGGGTTGCTGCGGGCGCTGGGCAGCGACCGCGGGGTCGAGCTGTTCCACGAGCTGAACCGGGAGCTGACGGCGTGACGGCCTTGCCGGAGGGCTGGCGGACAACGTCGGCTCGACGAGGTCGCCGATACCGCGCTCGGAAAGATGCTCGACCGCGGCAGGACGCGCGGTCACCGCGAGGTGCCGTACCTCCGCAACGTCAACGTGCAGTGGGGGCGTATTGACCTCAACGACCTGCTGACGATGGAGATCGCCGATGACGAGCTCGAGCGTTTCGCCGTGGCTCCAGGCGACCTGCTCGTCTGCGAAGGCGGAGAGATCGGCCGCAACGCGATCTGGCATGGCCGAAGCGAGTACCTCGCCTACCAGAAGGCCCTTCACCGCATTCGTCCCCGCGCCGCCCTCGAGCCTCGGTACCTCAGCCACCTGCTCCGTCGGTACGCCGACGACGGGACGTTGGCCAGCGTCGCCACCGGGTCGACCATTGCGCACCTGCCTCAGCAGCGACTTCGCGCGCTGCCGCTGCCGCTGCCGCCGCTCGACGAGCAGCGGCGCATCGTCGCCGTCCTCGAGGACCACCTCTCCCGCCTCGACGCCGCCGACGCCTACCTCGTCCCGACACACACCCGCATCGAGTCGATGCGCCTGTCGGCCGTGCAGCGACTCCTCACCGCAACCGGGCACCGAGAAACGGTGCTCGATGACCTTCTCGACGTCTCGATCGGCGGCGTCTGGGGTAGCGCACCAGGCGAAGAGGCTGTCGACGTGGCAGTGCTCCGCGTGACGGAGCTCCGTCCCGGTGGCCGGCTCGACGAGAGCACCGCCGCGCAACGCTCTGTCTCGGCTGGTCAACTCGCCAGCCGACGCCTGCATGTGGGCGATCTCCTGCTGGAGAAGTCCGGCGGGGGGCCGAAGCAGCCCATCGGGCGCGTCGGTATTGTCGAGGCCATCACTCAAGAATCCGTGTGCGCCAACTTCATGCAGCTGATGCGTCCGGACGCCCGCCGCGTGGCACCTCGCTTCCTCCACCTCTACCTCAACCACTTGCACAGTCGCGGCGACACCCTCAGCATGCAGAAGGCGTCGACCAACATCCGCAACATCAAGGCGTCCGAGTACGTGCGTCTGGCGGTTCCCCTACCCGAGTTGGCCGACCAGCACCGAGTCATCGCCGAGGTGGCCGCTCTCGACACTGAGAGCAATCGTCTGAGAGAGGCGGTCGGGGCGGCGAGGCGACGCGGCCGAGGCCTACGCCGCGCCCTCCTCACCGCCGCCTTCACCGGCCGACTGACCGGCCGGTCCAGCGACATGGACGTCGCCGAGGAGCTCACCGAGGCGGCGACGTGACCGTCCCCGACTTCCAGACCCTCATGCGGCCGCTGCTGGCCGAGCTCGTCGACCGGCAGCCGCACCGGGTGCGGGACCTCACCGAGCGGATGTCCGACCTCTTCGAGCTCACCGAGGCGGAACGGGTGCAGATGCTGCCGAGCGGGCGCGCGCGGCTGATCGTCAACCGCGTGGGCTGGGCGGTGACGCACATGGCGCAGGCCGGCGTCGTCCACCGGCCGCAGCGCGGCCACCTCGTGCTCACCGACGCCGGCGCCGACGTCCTCGCCACCCACCCCGAGCGCGTGGACATGACGGTGCTCTCCGCGTTCGCGGCCTACCGCGACTTCCGGGGCCGCACCTCGGCCGAGGCGACGCCGCCCTCCGTCGACCCCGTCGCGAGCACCACGACGGCGACGCCCGGCGAGATCCCGGACGTCACCGCGGCCGCGTCGCCGCAGGACCTCCTGGCCCAGGCCGTCACCGAGAACCGGGCGGCCGTCGAGGGCGAGCTGCTCGACCGCGCACTGGCCCTCACCCCCACGGACTTCGAGCGTCTGGTCCTCGAGCTCCTGCGCGCCATGGGCTACGGCCGGGCGGGTCAGCTCGAGCACTCCGGCGCCTCCGGCGACGGCGGCATCGACGGGATCATCAGCCAGGACCCGCTCGGCCTCGACCGCATCTACCTGCAAGCCAAGCGCTACGCCGCCGGCCACACCGTCGGCCGTCCCGAGCTGCAGGGCTTCGTCGGCGCCCTCGCGAGCAATCAGGGCGACCGGGGTGTGTTCATCACGACGAGCACGTTCACCAAGGGGGCACTCGAGACGGCCGAGAGGGTGAGTCACCGCATCGAGCTCGTCGACGGCGGCCGCCTCGCCGCCCTCATGCTCCGCCACGGCGTCGGCGTCCAGGCGGAGACGACCGTGACGTTGCACCGCCTCGACGAGGACTTCTTCGAGGCCCTGTGAGCCGTAACCTCTCAAGCATGACCGCGCTTACCAGGTTTGCGGTCTGACTTAGGAGGTTCAGTGCGGAGCTTCGACGCGCAGACGCGCCTCATCGCCACCGTCCCCGGTGACGTCGTCCGGCTGACCTCCACGGTCGACCGGGGCCAGGGCCAGGAGGCGCTGCACGTCGCGCAGCTCCCGGGGCTGCTGGAGCAGCTGGCCTTCCGCGCGCGCGTGCAGTCCGTCAAGGCCAGCTCGGCACTAGAGGGGGTGGTCGTCCCGGACGACCGCCGGGCTGACCGCATCATCGCGGGGTCGGCGACGACTCTCCGCACCAGGGACGAGTCGGAGCTCGCCGGCTACCGCGACGCCCTCGACTACCTATGGGTCGACGACTGGCGCCCGCTCAACGTCGGCCTCGTCCTCCACCTCCATCGACTCCTGCTGCAGCGGACCACCGCGACCGGGGGTGCGCTCAAGACCTCCGACAACCTCGTCGTCGACCGCCTCCCGGACGGGACCCGTCGGGTGCGCTTCCACCCGGTGAGTGCCCAGGCCACTCCCTACTTCCTGGACGAGCTCGTCGGTCGTTTCCGGGACGAGCGAGAGCGCGACGTCCACCACCCGCTGTTGCTGACGGGTCTCTTCGTCCTCGACCTGCTCGTCATCCACCCCTTCGACGACGGCAACGGTCGGGTCGCTCGCATCCTCACCAACGCCCTGCTGGCGGACGTGGGCTACGGCGTGGCGCGGTACGTCAGCCTCGAGCAGCTCATCGCCGACACGAGCACCGACTACTACGCCGCGCTGCTCGCCTCCACGCACGGCTGGCACGAGGGCGAGCACGACCCCTGGCCCTGGCTGCGCTACTTCGCCGGCACCGTGGCCCGGTCCTACGAGCTCTTCGCCCAGCGTGCCGGGTCGTCGAGAGAAGCCGGCGGGAAGCGTGACCGCGTGAAGCGCTACGTGCTCGAGCAGGCCCCGACGACCTTCAGCATCGCCGACATCCGCACCGCCCTCCCCGGCATCAGCGACGGCACGATCCGCAACGCGCTCGACGACCTCCGCGCCGAGGAGCGCGTGGCCAGCGACGGGACGGGTCGATCGGCCACCTGGACGCGCCGCTGACCTCGGATGGTGGTCCCGCTCACCCGTCCGCCTTCCCGGGGTGACGCCGACCGGTGGACACGCCCCTCCGCGCCTCATGAGCCCACCGGCTTCCGTCGACGAGAGGGCTGAGCAAGAGCACGCGACTCGGGGGGGCTGGACGATGGCACGGCAGAAATTCGGCACGCCAGGGCGCACACGCGCCGCTGCCGCAGCGGTCGCCCTGGGCGGGCTCGTCGTCCTCGCCGGCTGCGGGGGCGTCGAACCTGTGGCGATGTCCGCGCCGGTCGTCGCCCCGACCACCACGGAGCCGCAGCCCCCGACCGACCTGACAGCCGAGCTGGGTGACACCACGACCACGCTGCGTTGGACGGCCTCTGAGACTCCCGACCTGACCGGCTACCGGCTCTGGGTCGACACCGACGAGCCGGTGGACCTCCTCGGCGACGCGTTGACCTACCAGCTCTCGGGACTCGACGCAGGCAAGCACCTCGTCCAGCTGGCCACGGTGACGGCGGACGGCGTCAGCGGCGCCGTCAGCTACTCCTTCGCAGTGCCCTACCCGGAGGCCTCCTCTCGCCCTCCCTCGCCCAGCGCGACAACCGCTACGCCACCCAGCCCGTCGACGCCGCCCTCGTCAGAGACGTCCACCGTTGCAGCAGCGGCATCCGCCGCACCTGTACCCCCAACTGCCGCAGTTGCCACCCCCACGAGGGAGAGCGGCACGTCCGCAGACTCGCGAGCCGCAAGCCGACGCAGCATCACCGTCGAGATGGACCTCATCCAGATCGTCAGCCATGACGTAACGCTCGGGGAGCCGGAGCCTGCCTGTGACACGAGCGGCACCGACGGCTACAGCGATATAGGCATCGGCGCCTCGATCACCGTTCGAGGGGCTTCGGGCAGCATCACGGGTACTGGCAAGCTGAAGGAGGGCCGCTTCCTCAGACTGCCCTCCGGCGGCGAACACCGCAGCGTCGTGCCGCCGGACGACTACTCGATCCCCTACGACGAGTGGGAAGAGCACGACTTCATCTGGGGCACCTGCGTCTACAGCGGAACGCTGGATGTACCGACGGACGACTTCTACACCGTCGAGGTCACGCACCGCGGTGAGATCTCCGTTTCCGAGACAGACCTGCAAGCGAACGGAGGAGTCGTCAGCACGTCCCTCGGGTGACCCAGCACGTCCTCCGTCCACGACACTGGGCCAGTGACCGTGACCGACGCCCGCCGCCTCGTCGACAAGCTCTGGTCGTACTGCAACGTCCTGCGCGACGACGGCGTCGGCACCATCGAGTACACCGAGCAGCTGACGTACCTGCTCTTCCTCAAGATGGCCCACGAGCGCGACGAGCGCGCCAACCCCTTCGCGAGCCGCGACAGCGCACCGAAGCAGCGCATCGTGCCCAAGGAGCTGTCGTGGCAGACGCTCCTCGACGCCGAGGGGCAGGACCTCGAGGACACCTACTCGCGCATCCTCCGCGAGCTGGCGCGTGAGCGCGGCGTCCTCGGCACCGTCTTCCGCAAGGCGCAGAACCGCATCCAGGACCCGGCGAAGCTGCGGCGCCTCGTCGTCGACCTCATCGACCAGGAGGCCTGGTCGGGCACCGGCACCGACATCAAGGGCGACGCGTACGAGGAGCTGCTGTCCCGCGGTGCCGAGGACGTCAAGTCCGGTGCCGGGCAGTACTTCACGCCGCGCCCGCTCATCGAGGCCGTCGTCGACTGCGTGGACCCCACCGTCGCGGACACCGTCAGCGACCCCGCGGCCGGGACCGGCGGCTTCCTCCTCGCCGCCCACGAGCACGTCGCCCACTCGGCAGCAGCCCGTGACTACACGCCGCCGCAGCGGACGCACCTGCGCGACGACCTCGTCCACGGCGTCGAGCTCGTCGACGGCACCGCCCGCCTGGCCGCGATGAACCTGCTGCTGCACGGCATCGGCGACCCGGCCGGCGCCAGCCCGATCGACGTGCGGGACTCACTCATCGCCCCGCCGTCGAGGCGGGCGACCGTCGTCCTGTCCAACCCGCCCTTCGGGCGCAAGTCGTCGCTGACGATGGTCGGCGCCGACGGCCGCGAGGTGCGCGAGGACCGGGAGATCGAGCGCCAGGACTTCGTCGCGACGACGTCGAACAAGCAGCTCAACTTCGTGCAGCACATCATGAGCCTGCTCGAGATCGACGGGCGCGCCGCCGTCGTCCTGCCGGACAACGTGCTCTTCGAGGGCGGCGCCGGCGAGGTGCTCCGCCGTCGCCTGCTGCGTGACTTCGACCTGCACACGATGCTGCGGCTGCCGACGGGGATCTTCTACGCGCAGGGCGTCAAGGCGAACGTGCTCTTCTTCGACAAGCGGCAGGCCCGCAGCGACGGGCGGCCGTGGACGGAGCGCCTCTGGGTCTACGACCTGCGGACCAACCAGCACTTCACGCTCAAGCAGAACCCGCTGCGCCGCCATCACCTCGACGAGTTCGTCGCCTCCTACAAGCCTGGCCGGCCCCGCGGCGAGCGCGCGGAGTCTGAGCGCTTCCGCTCCTTCGCCCACGACGAGCTGTTGGCGCGCGACAAGGCCAACCTCGACATCACCTGGCTGCGCGACGCCTCGCTGGAGGACCTGGACTCTCTGCCCGCCCCCGAGGTCATCGCCCGGGAGATCGTCGAGGACCTCACCGCGGCGCTGGCCGAGTTCGAGGCCGTCGCCTCGGCGCTGGAGGCCGCCGCCGCGGAGGGGGCGGAGGGCGCCGCGGTCGTCGACTGACGCGGCCGTCCGCCCGGGAGTCGGCGGCTCTCACGGCTGCTGCGGCCGGGCGGGCACCGGCCGCACGGGAGGCGAGAGCCGGGTGTCCCACTGCGTGCTCGCGAGGCGGCGCTCCGTGTGCCCGAGGAGGTCGAAGACCTCGCCGGCGAGGTAGGCGGTGGTGCCGCGGTCGACCTTCCGCCGCTGGAGCACCTCGGCCTCGGCGAGCTCCTCGAGTCCGCTGCGGGCGTTGTCGAAGGCGACGCCGAGCAGGCGCTGCGCCGCCCTCGCGGTGAGAACGGGAGCCTCGGGCAGCTGCCGGAGCAGCCGAGCGGTCGCCGAGTCGGCACGAGGAGCCCGGCGCCCCTCGCCGTCCCGTCGCACCTTCACCCGCTCACCCCACGTCCGCCGGAGCGCGGCGACGTCCGCCGTGAGGGCAGCCGCCTGGGAGGCGGCCACGTCGGCAGCCTCGAGGAAGAGATCCAGCCACGCCGTGGTGCCGCTCCGAGCCTCCTCACCCACCACGTCTCCGCCGTACCGGTACGCCGTCAGCCCCTCCACGTAGCGGTCCCCCAGCGTGAGCAGGACGAGGCTGACGGGAAGCACGGCGGACGGCGTGAGACCCCGTCGCCGGAGCACCGTGTGGACGAGCGCACGGCCGACACGACCGTTGCCGTCGGTGAAGGGGTGGATCGTCTCGAACTGGGCGTGGACGAGCGCCGCCTGGACCAGCGGTGCCTGCGCCGAGCCGTTGACGGCGGTGACGAGGTCGTCCATGAGCTCGGGCACGTCCGCCGCGGGCGGTGGCACGAACTCGGCGTCCAGGGGATGCCACGACGACCCGCCGATCCAGTTCTGGACGGCTCGCAGCCCGTGGTACCGCTCCTCGGGCAGGAGCGCGCGCTGCAGTGCCTCGACGTCGGGGACGGTCACCTCGTCCGCCGTCGCGAGGTCCGAGGCGGCGGAGCGGAGCACCGCGATGTTGTTGGCGACCAGTCGCGCCTGCTCGGCGACACCGGCGAAGGGCTCCTCCTGGGCGAGCTCGGCCAGGGCGACCTGCTGCGGGGAGGGGGCGATGCCCTCGATCCGGCTGCTGGCGATGGCCTCCGACCGCAGGAGGAACCGGGCCACCCCCTCGCGGCCCTCCACGCCGGGGGCCGACCCCAGGTCGCGGACCCGCCGTTCCACGGCCGCGGCCTTGCGCTCCAGCCAGACCGGCGCGTGGAAGGGCCTCCCGGCGAGCGGGTCGGGCAGGTACCGCCGGTAGTCGCCGGATCGGCGGTCACGGGCAGGCAGGCCGCTCACCGACGAGCCGTCCCACCAGTCCTGGCTCCACCCCGCCACGACGCCTCCTCCGGATGTGCGAGATCCGAGGGTCACGGCTGCAGTCGTTCGTGTCTAGCCGTCAGACATGAACCGAGGAGCCCGCCGTGCAGGGATACGCCCCAGACGTCGATGACCCGGACCTGGATCGGACGCGACGAGGGGCCGGCACCGTCTCGGTGCCGGCCCCTCGTCGAGGCGCTGCGGGTCAGGAGACCCGCGGGACGTCAGCTGGAGGCGTCCTTGGCCTTCTCCGTGGCCTGACGGGCGTCGCCCATCGTCTGGTCCTTCTGGCCCTGGCCCTGGAGCTCGGCGTCATCGGTCTTCTTGCCGACGGCCTCCTCGGCCTTCCCGACGCCCTTCTGGACCATGTTCTTGAGCTTGTCGCCTGCGGACATCTCGTACCTCCGGCTGGTCGGTGGATCTTCCTCCGACCACGGTAGGCAGCACCCGCCGCCGGCGCGCGCCGAGCGACGGCCGGTCGCTCAGAGGCCCATGGCCAGCCGGTGGTAGGCGGCGTTCCAGCGCAGCTCGTCGCGGAAACGCCGCGGCCGGGTCTCGGCGTCGATGATCGCCAGCTCGACGCCGAGCGTCTCGGCGAGGTCGGCGACGGAGTCCGTCGTCAGCGCCGACGAGAGCACGGTGTGGTGCGGCGCGCCGGCCTGCAGCCAGCACTCCGCGGACGTCCGCAGGTCGGGCTTCGGCTCCCAGACGGCGCGCGCCACGGGCAGGGCCGGCAGCGGCTCGTCGGGCTCGACCACGTCGACCTCGTTGAGGGTCAGGCGGAAGCGGTCCCCCATGTCGCTCATGCCGACGACGACCGCCGGGCCGGGGACGGCGTCGAAGACGAGGCGCACCGGGTCCTCGCGGTCGCCGATGCCGAGCGGGTGCACCTCGCACGACGGCGTGTCGGCGGCGATCGACGGGCAGACCTCGAGCATGTGCGCGCCGAGGATCTTCTGCTTCCCCGGCCGCAGCTCGTAGGTGTAGTCCTCCATGAAGGACGTCCCGCCCGGCAGGCCCTCGGCCATCGCCTTCATCGTGCGCAGCAGCGTCGCCGTCTTCCAGTCGCCCTCGCCGGCGAAGCCGTAGCCCTCGCCCATGAGGCGCTGCACGGCGATGCCGGGCAGCTGGCGCAGGGCGCCGAGGTCCTCGAAGTTCGACGTGAACGCGCGGAAGCCGCCGTCGTCGAGGAAGGTCCGCAGGCCCACCTCGATCCGCGCCGCCTCGCGCAGCGACCCGTGCCGCCCGGCGCCGCGGCGCAGCTCCGGATCCACGCGGTAGGTCGCCTCGTACTCGTCCGCGAGCGCGTCGACCTGGGCCTCGGTGGCGTCCGCGACGGCGGCGACCAGCGCGTTGACGCCGTAGGCGTTGACCGTCACGCCCATCCGCACCTGCGCGTCGACCTTGTCGCCCTCGGTCACGGCGACGTCGCGCATCGTGTCGCCGAAGCGCGCCAGGTGCAGCGAGCGGAGCTCGGCGCGGCCGACCGCCGATCGCACCCAGGCGCCGACCCTCGCCGTCACCGACGGGTCGGACACGTGCCCGACGACCGTCGTGCGCGCCACCCCGAGGCGGGACTGGACGTACCCGAACTCCCGGTCGCCGTGCGCGGCCTGGTTGAGGTTCATGAAGTCCATGTCGAGCGTCGCCCACGGCAGGGCGGCGTCGGCCTGGGTGTGCAGGTGCAGCAGGGGGACGTAGAGGACGTTCAGCCCGGCGATCCACATCCGCGCCGGCGAGAACGTGTGCATCCACGCGACGAGGCCGATGCAGTCGTCGTTCGTCGAGGCGTCCTGGCACATCCGCCGGATCGCCTCGGCGTCGGTGAGCACCGGCTTCCAGACCACGCGGACCGGGACGTCGGACGCCGCGTCGAGCTCCTCGGCCACGCGCCGGGACTGCTCGGCGACCTGGTCGAGCGTCTCCGGGCCGTAGAGGCCCTGGCTGCCCGTGACGAACCAGACCTCCTTCTCCACGAGTGCGGACCTCATGCCGTGGCCTCCTGGGTGCCGTGGGTGGCGGGCCGTTGCCCGTAGACGTTCTGGTAGCGGTCGTAGAGGCTGTCGATCGCGTCCTGCGCGATGGGCACGAGCTCGCCGAGCTCGCGGGCCACGTGCACCGAGCGCGCGACGTCCTCGCACATGACGGCGGCCTTGACGGCGCTCCGCGCGTCCTTCCCGATGGTGAAGACGCCGTGGTTCTGCATGAGCACGGCCTTCGAGCGGTGGCCCGTGAGCGTGTCGACGATCCCCCGGCCGATGTCCTCCCCGCCGATGAGGGCGAAGGGCCCGAGGGGGATGGGGCCGCCGAACTCGTCCGCCATCGCCGTCAGCACGCAGGGGATCTCCTCCGCCCGGGCCGCCCACGCGCACCCGTACGTCGAGTGCGTGTGCACCTGCCCGGCCACCTCGGGCATGTGCCGGTAGACGTAGGCGTGCGAGCCGGTGTCGGACGACGGCTGCTGCTGCGGGTCGACCGGGTCGCCGTCGAGCGTGCACAGGACCATGGACTCCGGCGTCAGGTCCTCGTAGAGGACCCCCGAGGGCTTGATGAGGAAGAGGTCCGCGCCCGGCACCCGCGCGGAGACGTTGCCGCCGGTCCACACCACGAGCCCGTAGCGGACGAGCTGGGCGTGCAGGTCGACGAGCTCCCCGCGCAGCCGCCCGACGTGGTCGGCGACCCGGGGGTCGGCCGGTGGCTGCGGTGACGGGCTCATGCCTCGGTCCTCTCGTCGCGGTCGTGGGGGCGTGCCCGTCCGACGCGGGACCCGACGGCGTCGTCGTGACGGCTGGTTCGGCATGTTAGCGCTCACCCGCACGCTTCCGGCACCTCCCGTCCCGTCGGGCGCCCCGCCCTTGCCGTCGCCGGGTCGTCACGTCACACTCGCGGGGCACCGGTCGAGCGGCACGAGGAGGCGACGTGTACCTGCAGCAGCAGCACCGCCGCGCTCCCGCCCTGGTCCCGGTCACCTCCTGCGCCGTCGTGATGCTCCTCGCCGCCGTGGCGGCCCTCGTCCTCGCGGCGCACTCCGCTCCCGCCCCCGTCGTGCAGGGCCTCGCCGCGCTCGGCGTGCTGGCGCTCGTCGGCGTCCGGCTGACGGCCCCGCGCGCGAGGGTCTGGTGGGCCCGCCCGATGCCGGGCGCGGTGCGCCGCCCGCGCTGACGCGCCGCTCGCCGGCGGGCGCCGTCGCACCCGCGCTCCTAGCCTGGCGGCGTGGTCCTGTGGCTCACGGGTGCACCAGGGCTTGTCGAGGAGGTCGCCGACGAGCTCTGGGCGTTGCTGCCCGGGGCGCGCGTCGTGGACCCCGGTCCGCTGGAGCCCGTCGTGAATGGCGCCCTCGGCGCCCGGGGACTCGCCGCGCTGGAGGGCAGCCGCGGCTGGGGGGCCCTCGTCGCCACCACCCGGGCTGAGCTGGCGGCCTGGCGCAGCGAGCGCGTCGTCGTCCCCCGCCCGGTGCTGGACCAGGACCTGTGGTCGCTGGTGGAGACCGCGCTCCTGCGCGCAGGCCTGGAGGCCGAGCTCGTGGCCCTCGACGCCGACGACGAGCGGCAGCGCGAGAAGGTGCGGACCGCACGGGTGGCCGTCGGGCCCCGGCTGCGGGAGGTCGACCGCCACGCCGCCGCCCGGCCGTGGCTGCACCGCAGGGCCGACGTCGTCGTGGACGCCGACGGGCGCAGCCCCCATGAGACCGCCGTCGCCGTGGCCGCCGCCCTGGGGCGACGGGCGCCGCCCCGGTCCCGCTGACGCGGGAGCGGGGCGGCGCGGCCGTCGTCAGAGGGCGTTGGCCCGCTCGAGGTCGTCCGCGAAGTCGACCTCGACGACGCCGTAGGCCGAGATGTCGACGGCACGGACCCGCATCCCCTCGAGGGTGATGGCGTCCTCGATGCCCTTCTCGAAGTAGTCCTGGTCGCCCGCCTGCGCGAGGTGGCGCACGAGGACCTCGCGGTCGTCGGCGCTCACGTAGTTGATGCCGACCGCCTCGCCGAGGCCCCCGACGACCTGCTTCGACAGGGCGCTGACGTGGCCCGTGCCGTCGAGGAGGTACTTGACCTCCTCCTCCGCGACACGCTCGGTGTTGACCGCCACGAAGGAGCCGACCTCCATGTGCGGCACGAGGACGTCGAGCAGGCCGGGCTGGAAGACGACGTCGCCGTTCATCCACAGCACCCCGCCGGGCGAGGCCATCCGCAGCGCCCGCAGCAGGCTCTTCGAGGTGTTGGTGCGCTGGAACTCCTCGTTGAAGACGAAGCTCGCCTCGGAGGCGGCCGCCTCGAGGAGCCGGCGCTTCTTGAAGCCGACGACGATGGACACACGCGCGTCGTCGGCGAAGGTGCCGCTGATGTGGTCCAGCTGCTGGCGCAGGATCGTCCTGCCGTCCCGCAGCACGGTCAGCGGCTTCGGGTGGGGCCGTCCCAGCCGGGTCCCCATGCCCGCCGCCAGGATCACCACGTTCACGCTCATGTCCACCTCCACGTCTGCTGCGCGTCCCGCCGTCGGTCACGTCCTGCCGCGGCTGCGGGCGCCGCCGCGCGGCACCCCTCATTGCCAGTTGTACAGCCCCTCGTCAAAGCGCGAGCCCCGCCGCCGGGGGCGGGAGGGCTCGTGGGGGCGGAGCGGGAGCCGGACCTCAGCCCGTCATCTCACCGCGCGCGACGCTGTGCCCGGAGTGCTCGGGGCCGCCGTCGAGCGGCTCGACCGAGACGTCCACGACGAGGCGGCCCTGCCCGTCGGCGACCGCGGGGACGACGAAGGAGCCGCGCCCGTCGCCGAGCACGCCGAGGGACACGAGCGGCTGCGCGTCCGGTCCGAGGAGCCAGACCTCCTCGTAGGCGCGGGCGGGGTCCGCGCCGGTGCCGCCCGAGGTCATCTCGACGTCGAGGACGCGACGGTCGCCGTCGTCGTGCAGCACGGCGGTGCCGACCGGGCCACCGCCCTCGAGCCCGTCCAGGTCGGCGGTCGCGAGGACGGTCCCGCCCCCCGGCTCGCCCCCGAGCCCCAGCCCGAGCCCCGCGCCGACGGCGGCGCCGGCCAGGACGAGGGCGGCGGCGGCGAGCGCCAGGACCGCTCGCCGCGGGCGGGACGCCGTCCGCACCGTCGGCGACCCGACCGCTCGTGGCCCGACCGATCGTGATCTGACCGATCGCGGCCCGGGCACGGCGGCGGAGGGCGGGCCGGCCAGCCCGAGCTCGGTGCGGACCGCGGCGAGGACCCGGGGGGGCGGGCGCAGCGGGAGGTCGGCCGGCGGCGGCTCCGCCACGGCCGACGCGACGTGCTCGCGCTCCTCCAGCTCGTGGCTGCACGTCCGGCAGGCCGCGAGGTGGGCGTGCTCGGCCGCGCCGACGGGCTCGCCGAGCGCGACGTCCCACAGGGTGTGGTCGGACAGGTGCGCGTCCACGCGCTGCTCACCGCTCACCACGACCACCTCCCATCTCGTCGCGCATCCGCCGGAGGGCCCGACGGATGTGGCTCTTGACCGTGCCGAGGGGCATTCGGAGCCGGTCGGCGATCTGGACGTGCGTGAGGTCGCCGAAGAACGCGAGCCGCACGATCTCCCGCGACGGCTCCGCCAGGGCGTCGACGTGCTCGGCGACGACGACCCGGTCGACCAGCCGGTCCGCCTGCGCGTCGCCCGGCTCGACGACGTCGCGCGGCGCGACCTCGACGGAGCGCTCGACGAGGCGGCGACGACGGGCCCGGGCCGCCTGCGCGTCGGCGAGCTTGTGACGCGTGATGCCGACGAGCCACGCGCCGAGCGGGCCCTCGTCGGGGCGGTACCGGTCGCGCCCCCGCCACGCCGCGACGAAGACCTGCTGCGTCACGTCCTCGGCCTCGCCCGCGTCCCGCAGCGACCGCGCGGCGAGGCCGTGGACGAGCGGCGACCAGCGGTCGAAGGCGGCCCGCAGGCCCTCGTCCGTGCCCTGGACGAACGCGGCGGCCACCTGCCGGTCCAGGTCGACCTCCGGGTCACCGTCCGAGTTGTCCTCCGGGTCACCGTCCGGGTCACCGTCCGGGTCGACCTCCGGGGGCGGGCCCGCCCCGCCGTCCCGACGCCCCGGACCGCGACCGTCGGCGGTGCGGCGCCCTGCTGCGACGCCGTCCCCGTCCGAGGAGACCCCCTGGCCCCCGGGGGCCGCGGGACCCCGTCGGGGCGGAGGCGCGGGCGGCGCCGCGGTGCGCCGCACGTCGTCCCCCTCAGCGGCCACGGACCGACGGTAGCCAGAGCCGCCCCCGTCCTGCGATCCCGGGCACGGGCCCGGGAGGGCCCTGCGCCACGCCCCCGACGGCTGCAGGCCTAGCGTCGACGCCATGGAGATGAGGAACCTCGGCAGCAGCGGCCTGCGCGTCTCGGCGGTCGGCCTGGGCTGCAACAACTTCGGCGGCCGGCTCGACCAGGCGGCGACGACGGCCGTCGTGGACGCCTGCCTCGAGCACGGCATCACGTTCTTCGACACGGCGGACATCTACGGCGGGCAGGGAGCCTCGGAGGAGGCGCTCGGCGCCGCGCTGGAGGGCCGGCGCGACGACGTCGTGCTCGGGACGAAGTTCGGCATGGACATGGGCGGCCTGTACGGCGACGACTTCGGCGCCCGCGGCTCGCGCCGCTACCTGCGACGGGCGGTCGAGGGGTCGCTGCGCCGGCTGCGCACCGACCACGTCGACCTCCTGCAGTACCACCGTCCCGACGGGGTCACGCCGTTGGAGGAGACGCTGACGGCGATGGGCGAGCTCGTCACCGAGGGCAAGGTGCGGTACCTAGGCACCTCCAACCTCGCCGCCTGGCAGGTCGCCGACGCCTCCTGGACGGCGCGCACGGAGCACCTCGCGCCGTTCGTCTCCGAGCAGTCCGAGTACTCGCTGCTGCGCCGGGGGGCCGAGGCCGAGCTGCTGCCCGCCTGCGCCGCGCACGGCGTCGGCTTCCTGCCGTACTTCCCCCTGGCCAGCGGGCTGCTCACGGGCAAGTACCGCCGCGGCGAGCAGGCCCCCGACGGCACCCGGCTGTCCGGCGACATGGGCCCGAGCTGGCTGACCGACGAGGCCTTCGACGTCGCCGAGGCCGTCGCCTCGTTCGCCGAGCAGCGCGGGCGCTCGATGCTCGACGTCGCCTTCGCAGGGCTCCTCGCGCGCCCCGAGGTCTCCTCCGTCATCGCGGGCGCCACGAAGCCCGAGCAGGTCGCCGCGAACGCCGCCGCGGGCTCGTGGGCGATGTCCGCGCAGGACTCCGCCGACCTCCGGGACGCTCTCGACGAGACGCTGCCGGGCTGACCGACCCGGGCTGACCGACCCGGGCGACGGGCGACCCGCCCGGCGAGGCGGTCCGCCGGGAACACGTCCGCCGCGCCCACCGTTCTCGTCGACGAGTCGTTGAACACTGGAACATCGGCGCCGGGTCGGCGCGCAGGAGGCGGTCATGCACTTCGGGGTCTTCACGGTCGGCGACGTCACGCCGGACCCGACGACGGGACGCACGCCCACGGAGGGCGAGCGGATCGCGGCCATGGTCGCCATCGCGAAGAAGGCCGAGGAGGTGGGCCTCGACGTCTTCGCGACGGGCGAGCACCACAACCCGCCGTTCGTGCCCAGCTCGCCGACGACCATGCTCGGCTACGTCGCCGCGCAGACCGAGCGCCTGCTGCTCTCGACGGCCGTCACGCTCATCACGACGAACGACCCGGTGAAGATCGCCGAGGACTACGCGATGCTCCAGCACCTCGCGGGTGGTCGCGTCGACCTCACGATGGGCCGCGGCAACACCGGCCCCGTCTACCCGTGGTTCGGCAAGGACATCCGCGACGGCATCCCGCTGGCCGTCGAGAGCTACGCGCTGCTGCGCCGGCTGTGGACCGAGGACGTCGTCGACTGGGAGGGCCGCTTCCGCACGCCCCTGCAGTCCTTCACCTCGACGCCACGGCCGCTCGACGGCGTCCCGCCGTTCGTGTGGCACGGCTCGATCCGCAGCCCCGAGATCGCCGAGCAGGCCGCCTACTACGGCGACGGGTTCTTCGCCAACCACATCTTCTGGCCGAAGGAGCACTTCATCCGGCTGGTGGACTTCTACCGGCGGCGGTTCGAGCACTACGGGCACGGCTCCGCCGACCAGGCGGTCGTCGGGCTCGGCGGGCAGGTGTTCCTCCACAAGAGCAGCCAGGAGGCGGTCCGCCGCTTCCGCCCGTACTTCGACAACGCCCCCGTCTACGGGCACGGGCCCTCGCTCGAGGAGTTCACCGAGCACACGCCACTCACGGTCGGCAGCCCGCAGGAGGTCATCGACAAGACGCTGACCTTCCGTGAGCACTTCGGGGACTACCAGCGCCAGCTGTTCCTCGTCGACCACGCCGGGCTGCCGCTGGACGTCGTCCTCGAGCAGATGGAGATCCTCGGCTCCGAGGTCGTGCCGGTCCTGCGGCGCGAGATGGACGCCCTGCGGCCGGCGCACGTGCCGGACGCGCCCACGCACGCGGCGCTCGTGGCCCGGCGTGACGCCGCGCTCGCCGCCGGGACCGACCGGTCCGGCGCCACGCGCGAGCCGGCGGCTGAGAAGGTGGCCTGATGGAGAGCCGCTCCCTCGTCGTCGTCTCCGCCGGTCTAGGCCAGCCGTCGTCGACACGGCTGCTCGCCGACCGGCTCGCCTCCGCCGCCGCGGACGCGCTCCGGGACCGGGGCGTCGAGGTGGCGGTGGAGGTCGTCGAGCTGCGCGACCTCGCCCGCGACCTCGCCGACCACCTCGTCGCCCACGCGACGAGCCCGGCGCTGCGCGCCGCGCTGGACGCCGTCGCCGGTGCCGACGGCGTCGTCGCGGTCACGCCGGTGTTCGCCGCGTCCTACAGCGGTCTCTTCAAGTCGTTCGTCGACGTCCTCGACCGGGACGCCCTCACCGGGGTCCCCGTCGTCGTCGGGGCGACGGCGGGCACGCAGCGGCACTCGCTCGTCCTCGAGCACGCGATGCGACCGCTCTTCGCGCACCTGCGCGCGCTCGTGCTGCCCACCGCGGTCTTCGCGGCGCCGGAGGACTGGGGCGGCGGCACCGGCGGGAGCACGGACGCCCTCGGCGGCCGGGTGGACCGCGCCGCCGGCGAGCTCGCCGCCGCCGTCGCCGCCCGCCCCGCGCGTCGCCCGCACGACCCGTTCGAGGACGCCCCCTCCTTCGCGGACCTGCTCTCCGGGCGCTGACGCGCGTGGAGGTCCTCGTCGTCGGCGCGGGCCCCGCCGGGCTCGCCGCGGCGCTGGGCCTCCTCGCCGACGGGCACGACGTCCGGGTGCTCGAGCGCGCGCCGGCGCTGCGGGCGGGCGGCGGCGCCGTCACCCTCTCCAGCGGCGGGACGGCCGTGCTGGCCGCCCTCGGCCTCGACGTCGGAGCCCTCGGCCGGCGCCTCGACGTGCTCGACAGCCGCACCGACGACGGCCGCCCGCTGATGCGCGTGCCGCTCGGCGAGCTGGCGCGCCGGGTGGGGACGCCGACGGTGAGCGTGCCGCGTCGGACGCTGCTCGGACGCCTCGCCGAGCGCCTCCCCGCGGGCGTCCTGCGCCTGGGCGCGGACGTCGTCGACGTCGAGCCGCACCGGCGGCGGCCCCTGGTCCGGCGGGCGGACGGCGAGGCGGTCGCGGCCGACGTCCTCGTCGGGGCCGACGGCGAGACCTCCGGCGTCCGGCGGGCGGTGCGGCCGGGCGCCGTCGGCCGGCGCACCGGGTGGACGACGTGGCAGGGGTGCTGGGCGCCCGGCCCCACGGCTCCGGCGGTCCTGCGGGACCTCGTCGACGGCCACCGCGTCCTCTTCATGACGGGGCCCGCCGGTTTCGCCGACCTCCAGCCCGCGGGTGACGGGCTGCTGCAGTGGTCGTTCAGCACCCCGGCCGGAGCGGTCGGCGACGACGACCCGCTCGGCGACCTCCGGGAGCGCTTCGCCGCGTGGGCGGACCCGGTGCCGCAGGTCCTCGCGCTCGCCCCGGTCGCGCCGGGGCCGTGGCCGCACCGCACCGCGCCCGTGCCGCCGACCTGGGGCACCGGTGCGGTGACGCTCCTCGGCGACGCGGCCCACGTCATGCCGCCGAGCCTCGGGCAGGGGGTCAACCAGGGCCTCGAGGACGCGCACGCCCTCGCCGCCGCGCTCGCCGGCGGCCACGGGAGGGACGACCCGCCGGCGGCCCTGCGCGGCTACGAGCGCCGGCGTGCGCGTCAGGTGCGCCCGGTCGCCCTGCTCGCGGGCAGCGAGCAGGCCATCACGCACCGCGCGCTGAGCCGCGGCGTCATGCGCTCGCTGCCGGACGCCTGGGCCCTCGGCCTGTGGGGCGGCATGGTCCGCCGCAGCAGCGCGGCGCTCGCGGGCTGACGGCCCCGGCGGGCGACCTCGCCGGGAGGCTCGCCGGGCACCGGCGCGCGGGGGCAGGCTGCGCCCGTGGAGACCGCGATCGCCCTCGCCGCCGCCGGGCTGCTCGCCGTGGCCCTGGCCGCCGTCGTCGGCCCGCGGCTGCACGTGCCGGCGCCGCTCGTCCTCGTGGTCCTCGGCGTCGTCGTCAGCGTGCTGCCCTTCGTGCCCGTCGTCGAGGTGCCGCCCGAGCTCGTCCTGTCCGGCATCCTTCCGCCGCTGCTGTACTCGACCTCCGCGGCCATGCCCGCGATGGACCTGCGCCGCGAGCTCGGCGCCGTGAGCGCGCTCTCGGTCGCCCTCGTCGTCGTCTCGGCGCTCGTGCTGGGGTGGGTCTTCACGCTGCTCGTCCCCGACCTGCCCTACAGCTGGGCGGTGGCGCTCGGCGCCGTCATCAGCCCCACGGACGCGGTGGCGACGTCCATCGCCAAGCAGGCGGACGTCTCCCACCGGGTCACGGCCATCCTCGAGGGCGAGAGCCTGCTGAACGACGCCTCGGCGCTCGTGCTGCTGCGCGCCGCCGTCGCCGGGTCCGCGACCGCCGTCTCCCTCTGGGGCGTGGCCGGGCAGTTCGTCCTCGCCGTCGCGGTCGCCGTCGTCGTCGGCCTGCTGGTCGGCCGGGCCTCCGTCCGGGTCCGCGGGCGTGTCAGCGACCCGACGGCGGCCACGGTCATCTCCTTCACCGTGCCCTTCGCCGCCGCGCTGCCCGCGGAGGCGCTGGGCGGCTCGGGCCTCGTCGCCGCCGTCGCCGCCGGCCTCGTCGTCGGGCGCCGTGGCCCGCGCGTGCTGCGACCGCAGCAGCGGCGCAGCGACGAGGAGAACTGGGCCACGGTCTCCCTCGTCCTCGAGGGCGCGGTCTTCCTGCTCATGGGGCTGGAGATCGCCGGCATCGTCAGCGCCGCCGGTGGCGCCGACGTGGCGGTCCGGGCCCTGGGGCTCGCCGTCGTGGGGCTGCTCGGGGTGGTCGTCGTCCGCACGGCGGTCGTGGCGCCGCTGCTCGGGTGGCTGCACCTGCGCTCGACCCGCTGGCAGCGCGCGCGGGGCCGGGTCGAGGCGATGCAGGAGCGGCTCGCCGGCGGCGAGCCCCTGCCCGCGCGCGGCCGGTCGTCCCGCCGCCGCCGCGAGGTCGACGTGCAGCGCTTCGGCCGCCGCGTCCGGCAGGTCCTCGCCGACATCGACTACCTCGCCGCGTCCCCGCTCGGGCCGCGCGAGGGGGCGGTCGTCGTCTGGGCCGGCATGCGCGGGGCGGTCACCGTCGCGGCGGCCCAGACCCTGCCGACCGGCGACGACGGGCCGGAGCAGCGGTCGCTCCTCGTGCTCGTCGCCTTCGCCGTCGCCGCCGTCTCGCTGCTCGTCCAGGGCGGCACGCTGTCGGTGCTCATCCGGTGGCTGCGGCCCGCCGTCGACGACCCCGAGGTGCTGGCCCGGGAGCGCGTCGAGGTGCTGCAGCTCGTGCGCGACAGCTGGGCCGCGGTGCCGCCGGAGGCGGGCGAGCCGGACAAGCAGCACCGGCTGCGGCAGCTGCGGGCATCGCGGGACGCCCTGCTCGACGCACGGGACGTCGGCGTGCACGACGCCGACGTCCTCGGCGGCGCGCTCGCCGCGGTGGACGCCGAGGAGGTCGCGCTCGACCTGCGGGGCGGCCCGCAGGGCTGAGGTGGCAGGCCCGGACGACCCCGACACGGCCACACATCGGGACCCACGGCGCCCCGCCACCCCGACACGGCCACAGATCGGGGTCTGCGACAGCCGACGACCCCGGCACGGCCACGGATCGGCGTGGTGGGACGCGCGGTGGCGACGTCGCCGGGCGCAGCGCTACCCGCCGAGGTGCTCGCGGACGAAGTCCACGGCGGCGCGGTCGTCGTCGACGCCGCCGCCCTCGTGGCCGTTGTAGGGCCAGACGCTCATCCGCTTCGGGCCGCCGTAGGCGTGGTAGGCGCCGAAGACCGTGGACGGGGGCACGACGGCGTCCATCAGGGCGGCGGAGAACAGCGCCGGCGCCCGCCCGCGGCGGGCGAGGTTGACGCCGTCGACGTGCGCCAGGGTGGCGAGGACGGCGTCGACCTCGTCCCGGTGCGTCGCGAGGTAGCGGACCACCTCGGCGAAGGGGTCCGCGTCCGTGATGCGCAGCGCCCGCGGCACGTCGCACAGGAAGGGGACCATCGCGACGACCGCGCTCACGTCCGGCACGAGCGCGGCCGCCGCGATGGCCGCCGCCCCGCCCTGGCTGCGCCCGACCACGGCGACCCGCGCGGGGTCGAGCCCGTCCAGGGAGCGGGCGGCGTCCACGGCCCGGGCGGCGTCGGCGAACAAGCGCCGGTAGTAGTACGTCTCCGGCGCGGTGACGCCCCGCGTCATCACCCCCGGGACCTGCGGGCCGGCCGGGCCGCTGTCCGGGGTGTCGCCCCGGCTCCACACCGCCCCCTGGCCGCGGGTGTCCACGTGCAGGTGCGCGTAGCCGGCGCTCGCCCACAGCAGCGACTCCTCGGGCCGGCCGCGACCACCGCCGTAGCCCACGTACTCGACGACGACCGGCAGCGGCCCGTCACCGCGCAGCGCGGTCACGGGCCGGCGCAGCCACGCCCGGACCGGCTCGCCGTCGTACCCGGGGAAGGTGACGTCGTCGACCTCCACCGTCCGCAGCACGGTCCCGACGGGCTCGAGTCGCACCTCGCCCCCCGCGGCACGCGAGCGCGCGAGCGTGCCCGCCCAGAAGGCGTCGAGGCCATCGGGCTCGGTCTGGCTGCTGCGGTGGGCCCAGAGCTCGGCCTCGGGCAGGTCGGTCTCCACGGGGGCATCCTGCTCTGCGGCGGCCGGGGCCGGCCGCCGGCCCTCCTCGACGCACCGACGCCCGCGACGGGTGGGCCGGCCGAGCTCCGGGGCGGACGGACGGGCAGAGGTCCTCGGCGGGGCGGACCCGGAGCGGTCCCGCCGGGGCGCCCCGGACGCCCGCTGCGCCCCGGGACCGGGGAGGTCTCGGGGCGCAGCGGGCGCGGTGCCGGCCCTGCCGGCGGAGCCGGGCGTCCGGCCCTGCCGGCGGAGCCGGGCGTCCGGCCCTAGCCGGGGGGCCGTCAGGCCCGGTCGACGGCGGCCGCCGTGCGGTCGGCACGGGGGGCCGGGGCGGTCGTCCCCGCCTGCGCCGAGGCGCGGCGGTGGCGACGGACGCTGGAGGCGCGGTGGGCCTCGGCGGCGCTTCTCATCTCGAGGGACCGGGCCGCGGCGGAGGCGGTGGAGGGGTCGAGCATGGAGGACAGTGCGGTGAGCAACTCGGGCGTTCCTTGAGGTCGGTGCGGCGCACGGGCAGATCGCCCGCTCACCAGGGCCAATGCCCTGCGGGTGCGTGGCATTCCAGCCCGTGGCCCCCTCGCCCGAGCGACCCGGTCGGCCGTCGGCGGGGCATCCGGACCTCCCGACCACCCGGCCCCGGCGGTGCGGGAGGGTGACGTCCGTGAGCGCCCCCTCGGACGACCGGACGCCCCCGCCGCACGCGCCCGACCCCGGCCCCGGCCCCGGCCCCGGCCCCGGCCCCGGCCCCGGCCCCGACGCTCGCGGCCCGGGGCACGCCCCCGCGGACGCGCCGCGGGGGGTCCGCCTGGCGTACGCGGCCCTGACCCGTGGGCGGGACGCCGCCGCGGGGCTCGCGCGGCGGCTGGGGTGGACACCCGCGCTGCTCGCCTACCCCGGGTACGCGGGGCCGGACGGCGCACGGGTCCTCGGCCGCGTGCTCCTCGCCCCGAGGGCCACCGAGCCGTCACGGCGCACCGGCCTGCCCGGCTGGCGACGCTTCCTCACCCTCGAGCTGCCGGGCGAGGCGGTGGAGGTGCAGGTCGGGGGACGCACGACGTCGGTGCGCAGCGACGGCTCGGGGCTGCTGGACGCCGTCGTGGACGTCGACCCGCCCTCCGGCGAGACGCCGGTGCTCCTGCGCGTGCCGGGCCGACCGGCCCTCGAGGGCGTCGTCCACACCGTCCCGGCCGGGCGCGTACGCGGCGTCGTCTGCGACGTCGACGACACCGTCTGGATCACCGGGCTGAGCTCGCCGCTGCTCGCCGCGTGGCGCACCGTCGCCCGCTCCAGCGCCGACCGGCACCCCGTCCCCGGCGTCGCCCGGCTGCTCCGCACGCTCGTCCGCGGCACGCCGGCGGCGCCGGTGGTCTACCTCTCCAACGGCGCGTGGAACCTCAACGGGCCGGTCGTGCGGTTCCTGCGCCGCACCGGCTTCCCCGCCGGCCCCGTCCTCATGACCGACTGGGGCGTGACGCCGGAGCGCTGGTTCCGCGACGGCCGCGCGCACAAGCGGGAGACGCTGGAACGGCTGGTCCGCGAGCTCCCCGACGTCCGCTGGGTGCTCGTCGGCGACGACGGCGAGCACGACCCGGAGATCTACCGCGACCTCGCCCGCCGCCACCCCGACCACGTCGAGGCCGTCGCTCTGCGGCAGGTCGGCCGGGACGCGCGCCCCGTCGTGGACGCGGAGGGCGACGTGCCCGTCGTCGCCGCCCCCGACGGCGACGCGCTCCTCGACGCGCTGGCGCCGCTGCTCGGCTCGCGCTCGTCCCGGTCCTGACGGGCCCCGGTCCTGACGAGCCCCAGTCCTGACGAGCCCCGGTCCTGACGAGCCCCGGTCCTGACGAGCCCCGGTCCTGACGAGCAGGGGGCATCATGCGCGGATGCCTCCGCACCCCCGCGCCGCGACGACCGCGCTGGCTCTCGGGCTCCTGGCGGCCGCCGTCCCCCCGGCGCAGGCCTCGACCCCGACGCCGAGCCCGTCGAGCAGCGGCGTGAGCGCCTCTCCCGAGGGCGCCGGACGCCTCGACGTCGCGGCACTGCAGGCGATCGTCGACGAGGCGGCGGCGGACGACGTCCGCCTGTCGGTCGGCGTGCGGTCGCTGGACGGCGCGACGCTCACGGACGGCGCCGTCGTCGTGGGCTCCACGGAGGAGTACTCGTCGGCGTCGCTCATCAAGGTGGCGCTGGTGACGACCGTGCTGCGCGCCGTGGACCGCGGCGAGCTCGCGCTGGACCAGACCGTCACGGTGACGGGCGCCGACGACGTCCCCGGCACCGGTGTCCTGGCCGGGTACTCCTCGCCCTACGAGGCGACGGTGGCCGAGCTGTGCGAGCTGGCGATCACGGTCAGCGACAACACGGCGAGCAACGTGCTGGCCGAGGAGGTCGGCCTGGACCAGGTGGACCAGCTCGTGGAGGACCTGGGGGTCGAGCCCACGCACATGGGGCGGCTCTTCTTCTCCGACGGGCCCGCCGACGAGAGCAACGACCTCGACACCGCGAGCACGGTCGAGCTCTACCGCGCGGTGTACGAGGGCGACGTCCTGAGCCCCGCCTCCCGCGACCTCCTGCTGGGGTGGATGCGCGAGCAGCAGCTCGACACCAAGTTCGCCCCCGCGCTGCCCGACGTGCCGCTGGCGAGCAAGACCGGGGACACGTCCTCGGTCAGCCACGACGGCGCCTACCTGCTGGGCGCGGGCCGCGAGACCGTCCTCGTCGTCCTGTCCGAGACCGACGACGGCCGCTCGCCGACGCAGGCCGCCGACCCCTACCTCGCGGACGTCGCCGAGGAGGTCGGCGCCCAGGTCGCCGGCGCCCACGCCCACGCCCACGGAGTCGGTGCAGGAGACGCCGCAGGACGAGGACGCCGTGGCCGACGCCGTCCGCGAGACGCTCGCGGCGGACGACGACGCCGGCCAGGGCTCGACGCTGCCGGCGCTCGGCGTCGTCGCCCTCGGCGTCGTCGCCCTGCTCGGCCTCGCCGTCGTCGTCCTGCGCGCCCGCGTGCTGCTGCGTCGACGTCGGCGCGGCGCCCGACGCTGAGACGCCGGCGCAGACGCTGACCGGCCGGTCTCACGGCGCACGACGCGGCTCGAGGAGCACCCGTGCCCACGTCGACCTCCGGGACCCGCCCGTCACGCCGGGACGCGCCGCGAGGGCTGCTCCGCCCGCGCGAGCAGGACCACCGAGCCGACGACGGCGACGACGCCCACGGCGAGGGCGGGCTCCCAGCCGGGGCGCACGGCGTCGCCCAGCAGGACGAGGCCCGCGGCACCGGGCAGCAGGATCTCGGTCACCGACAGGACGGCCGTCACCGGTCCCGGGGCCCCGTGCCGCAGCGCCGCGGCGACGAGGACGACCCCGACCGCGCCGAAGACGACGACCGCGTACGTCAGCGGGTGGGCGAGCAGCGTGAGGTCCGAGGCGAGCGCCGCCGTGGTGTGCAGCGCCCGCACGCTCAGCGCCGCCCCGCCGTAGGCGGCGCCGGCGACCGCGGCGGTGACGAAGGGCCGGCCGGAGCGCGCGACGGGCAGCGCCACGGCGACGAGGACCAGTGCGGCGGCGACGAGGACGGGGACGGCGGCCGCCGGCAGGGCGGGCGCACGGCCCGTCGCCGCGCTCCCCGCGACGAGCACGAGGCCGACGACGACGCCCACCACCCCCGCCAGCTGCGCCCGCGGCAGGCGCCGGACGTCGAAACGGTGCGAGGCGAGGGTCGTCACCGCGACCGACGACGTGAGCACCGACTGGACGGCGAAGACGGGCAGCGTGCGCAGCGCGAGCACGGCGAGGACCCAGCCGAGGCCGTCCAGCGCCAGGCCGACGAGGTAGGCCGGCTGGCGCCACACGGGGCGGTCCGGTGTGGCGCGCCGGCTGCCGAGGGCCTCCAGGAGCGTCGCGGCCGTGTTCGCGAGCATCGCCGCGAGCGCGGCGGCGAGGGCGAGCAGGGTCACCGGGCGGCCCGGCCGTGCACCGTCTCCGGTGCCTCCCCCGGGCGGGGCGGCGGCGCCATCCGCAGGACCTCCGGGTGCTCGCCGGACGCCGTCACCCAGGCGGCCGCGTGACGTCGCACCACGCGCCAGCCGAGCCGCTCGTAGGCGGCCACGGCCTGCGCGCTCGCGGCGACGACCTGCAGGTCCACGGCCAGGCCCAGCTCGTGCGCCCGGTCGACGGCGGCGCCGAGCAGCAGGCGTCCGACGCCGGAGCGCCGCCGGTCCGGGTCGACGAAGAGCCGCACGACCTCGGCGGGCGCGTCCGTGGGCAGACCACGTCCCGGCGCGCGGTCCACGAGGGCGACGTGCCCGACCACGGCGGCGCCGGCCACGACCACCCACGCCCCGCGCGACCCGCCCGGGCTCAGCCAGGCGGCCGGGTCCTGCGGCCAGCGGGACGGGTAGGCGTCCTCGTCGTGCACCCGCGCGAGCAGCGCCACCGCCCCGGGCACGTCGTCGTCCCGGCGGTCGCGCAGCTCCACGGGTGCTGAGCCTGCCCTACCGCGACACCGGGCGGGGGGGGGGGCGG
>NZ_JBBIAA010000009.1:83374-127572 GCF_037482545.1 Pseudokineococcus basanitobsidens
GGACACGCCCCCCGCCGCCCTGACGTCGCGCGCCGACGTCGAGATCGACCGGCCCGAGCGCTGGGCGAAGCAGCTCGTGGAGCACCTCGGGCGGAAGGCCCCGCGTCGGAGCACCGCCGACGGCGAGGAGCTGACCGTCGGCGCCGGCCGCGGCGTCGTGCGCGCCGAGGCGCGGCGCCTCGTCCTGCTCGCCCACGCGCCGGACGCCGAGACGCTCGAGCGCGTCCAGGAGGTGCTCGGCGGCCACCTCGAGCGGTTCGCGCAGCGCGAGGGCGTCGTCGTCCGCTGGGACTCCTGAGGCCGCCGCCGGACCGCCGGCGGCCGGTCGGTCAGCGGGCGGCGCCCGCGACCTCGGCGGCGTCGTGGCGCGCGACCCCGGTGGGCCGCGGCAGGCGGGCGAGGGCGGCGGCCACCGCCTCGTCGTGCGTGACGATCCGGCCCTTGCCCGCCCGCTTGGCGGCGTACATCGCGGCGTCCGCCCGTCGCAGCAGCTCGGCGGCGGTGGGCGTGGTGTCCTCCACCGCGAGGTGCGCCACGCCGACGCTGACGCCGACGCGGAGGTCCGTGCCCGTCAACGAGTAGGTCCCGGCGAGGATCTCGCCGAGGCGCGCCGCGACGACGTCGCCGCCGCTGCTGCCGTGGACGAGGAGGGCGAACTCGTCCCCGCCGAGGCGCGCCAGCGTGTCGCCGGGCCGTACGAGGGGCGCCCACTCGTCGGCGAGGTGGCGCAGCAGCTCGTCGCCTGCCTCGTGCCCGAGCGAGTCGTTGACGTCCTTGAAGTCGTCGAGGTCGAGCATGACGACGGTCAGCGGGCGCGGGTCCCGGCGGTGCAGGGCCAGGGCGTGGTCGAGGCGGTCGGTGAAGGCCGCCCGCGTGGCCAGCCCCGTGAGGTCGTCGGTCGTCGCGCGCCGGTGGAGCTCGACCTCCCGCTCGGCCGCGCGCTCTCGCAGGCCCTCCGCCTGGAGGATCTGGGACAGGAGGCTGGCGAGGAGGTCCAGGAGGGGCCGGTGCACCTCCACCGCGGCGTCGAGCCGGTGGGGGTTGAAGCCGCAGAGCGTGCCGAAGAGCTCGCCCTCGGCGGAGCGGATGGGGGCGCCGACGTAGGCCTCGATCGGGAAGGCCTGCCGGGCGTCGGCACCCGCCATGACGGGGTCCGCGCCGACGTCGGCGACGACCTGGGGGGACGCGCCCGTGGTCATGTGCTGGCACAGCGAGGCGTCCCAGGGCACGACCGCGCCGGCCGGCACGCCGTAGGCCTCGTCGCGGACGCTGAGGAAGACCTGCGACGCGGCCTCCCGCTGCGTCACCGCCCACAGGCCCATCGGCAGCACGGACGCGAGGTGGTCGAGCACCAGGGCGCACGCGCGCTCGAAGGTGAGCAGCGCCGGCACCCGGTCACCGCTCGTGATGACGTCCACGGCCGTCCTCTCCCCCGACCGTCGGACCGAGCGGGTGGTCCTCCACTCATCGGCAGGTCCGGGCCGCGGGTTGAGCCGGCGCCCGGCGGGGCCCCTCAGACGATGGCCAGCTCGGTGCGCCGCGCGACGTCGGACGCGGCGCCGGCGAGGCGGGCGGGGTCCAGGGGGGTCACGTCGACGACGGTCGGAGCGCCGAGCACGAGGTCGCGGACCACCTCGCCGGCCGCGGGCGCCATGAGGAAGCCGTGGCCCGAGAAGCCTGCCGCGGCGACGACGCGGACGCCGTGGTCGGCGGCGCCACCCGCGAGGAGCCCGAGCGCGGCGTCGCGGTCCGGCGTCACCTCGTAGAGGCCGGCCCAGCCCCGGGACAGCGGTGCGGACGCGAGCGACGGCGCGACGTCCGCCAGCGCGGCGCGCAGGCCCGCGTGCCAGCCGTCGTCCACGGTGACGTCCTCCCCCTCGGCCTGGTCGGGGTCCGCCCACCCGAGCAGGAGCCCGCCGTCGCCGTCGCCGTGCCAGTACGCGCAGGAGCGCTGGTCGATGGTGAAGGGCAGCGCCTCCGGGGGCACCGGCAGGCCGGCCGGGGCGGGTGCGAAGGCGATCTGACGCCGCACCGGCCGCACCGGCAGGTCGGCGCCGAGCACCCGGGCGACGGAGGACGACCACGCCCCCGCGGCGACCACGACGGCGGCGGCCTCCACGTCGCCCGCGCCGGTGCGCAGCCGCGCCCGGCCTCCGGGCAGCACGTCGACGCCCTCGAGCGCGCAGCCGGTGCGGACCCGAGCGCCGAGGGCGGTGGCCGCCGCGGCGTAGGCGCGCAGGACGGCGCCCGGGCGGGCCACGCCGTCGTCGGGCGACCAGACGCCGGCGACGAGCGGCGCCGGGTCGACGACGACCCCGAGCCGCGCGGTCTCCGCGGCGTCCACGACGCGGCTCTCGACCCCGAGGGAGCGCTGCAGCTCGACGGCGCGCGTGAAGGCGGGCAGGTGCTCGGCGTCCCGGAGGGCGAAGAGGTACCCGGTGCGGCGGAAGCCGATGCCCTGCGGCGCGGCCGCCCCCATCTCCGCGGCGAAGCGCGCGTAGGCCCGCAGGCTGCGCGCCGCCAGGGCGATGTTCACCTCGCTCGAGAACTGCGCCCGCACACCGCCGACCGGCTTCCCCGACGACCCGCCGCCGAGCGCACCACGCTCGAGCAGCACGACGTCGAGCCCCGCCCGCGCGAGGTGGAAGGCCGCGCTCGTCCCCACGACGCCGCCTCCGACGACCACGACGTCCGCCCGCTCGACCACGCGCGCCCCCTGACCGTCCTCGGGCTCACGGCGCGCCCGCCGCGCCGTGAGCACGGTGCCACGGCGGGCGCCGTCGTGGGAGCCCCGGCCGACCCCGGGCTACAGGTAGCTGCCGGTCAGCGGCTCGGCCCGCCACCGCCCGTCGGCGACGACGCGCAGGAGGCGTTCGGTGCTCACCTCGCGCCCGTGCTCGAGGACCGCCCGGCGCACGACCTCGCGCAGGTCCGCGCCCGTGACCCCCGACGGCAGGGCCGCGGCGACGGCGACGGCGTCGACCTGCTCCGCCGCCCCCTCCTCCAGCCGTGTCAGGTAGCCGCGCAGGATCCGGGCGCTCGCCGCGGCGTCGGGGGGTTCGAGCGTGATGACGCTGTCGAACCGCGCCGCGCGGGTGACGGCGGCGTCGAGGGCCCCGGGGTCGTTGGTGGACGCGATCGTGAGGACGTCCTCGTAGGGCTCCGTGCCGTCGAGGACGGCGAGGAAGTCGGCGAGCGCCGTGCCCCGGGCGCCCGCGCGCCGGTCGCCGAGGTACAGGTCGACGTCCTCCAGGACGACGACGCACGGCCCGAGGTCAGCGGTCTCCCGGTAGACCTGGCGCAGCACGCTGCTCGCGGCCGCGGCGTCCACGACGATCACGGTGAAGTCCCCCGCCATCTCGCGGGCCACGACCCGGGACAGGGCGCTCTTGCCCACCCCGGGGGGCCCGGCGAGCAGGACGCCGCGGTTCGTGCCGAGGCCCGCCTCGCGCAGCACCTGAGCGCGCGTCGTCAGCGCCGAGGTGCTCGCGTCGAGCTCGGCCCAGACGGCGTCGGGCAGGACGAGGTCCGCGCGACCGCCGGGGCCGAGCGTCGTGGGCTGCAGCTCCAGCGGCAGCCGTGAGCCCGCGTGCAGCACCCGGCCCCGGAAGAAGCCCTTGTCCCGCCGCGCCGTGGCGAGGACCTCGTCCAGCAGCGCCCGCGCCGCCGCGTGGTCCCCCGGGCGCGCGAGGACCCGCAGCGAGGCGGGGTCGGGCGCGAACTCGTTGCGTGCCACCTGGAGGACGACGTCGACCGGCGCCGCCGTCCCCGCCGGCAGCCACACCGCGGCCGAGGTCGGCACGGACACGTGCTCGCCGTCGAGGTCGATGCGCGTCCACGTCGGCGCCTCGCCGTCCTCGACGGGGCCGAGCACCGCTGTCGGGTGGGCGGTGACGAGGTCCGCCACGACGGCGCCCACCGAGACCGACTGCGTGTGCGTGAGGTCCACCCGCTCGAGCACCAGCGAGGTGTGGGGCTGGCCGAGGTGGCCCTCGACGAACCCGGCGGCCGTGCCGCTGCCCGACGGCGACCCGGTGAGCAGCTCGCCCAGCACCTGCAGGGCGCGCCGGACCATCGGAGGCTCCCCGTCGAGCGGCGACCTCCCGGCGGACCGGTCGCCGGGCACGGGGACGTCGTCGCTGCTCACGCGTCCAGTCTCGCCGCGTCACGTCTCGCCCGCGCCGCCCGGTGCCGTGGCTCGACCTCCTGCGGCAGCCTCCCCCGGCGACCGCGTCGGCGGACGGGCCGGCCCCGGGCCGCGGCGGGGGGACGCAGTGACGGGTGCAGCAGGATGCGGGCGTGGACGCGCACCGGGACGAGGGGGCTCCTGACGCCCTGCTGCTGCACGACGTCCGCCTCGTCGGGGCTCCCGACCCGCGGCGTGCGCGCGACGTCCTCCTGCGCGGGGGGTGGGTGGTGGCCGTGGCGGACCGCGGCACGCTGCCGGCGCCCGCCGGGCGCGTCCTGGACGCCGGCGGGTCCGCGCTGCTGCCCGGGCTGCGGGACGAGCACGTCCACCTGTCGGACTGGGCCGCCGACGCGCACCGGCCCGACGTGTCCGGGGCCGCCTCGCCGCAGGAGGCGGCGGCGCTGCTCGCCGTGGCCGACGCCGCCCGCGGCCGCCGCGACGACGTCCTCGTCGGCCGCGGCTTCCGGGACGGGCTGTGGCAGGAGGCGCCCCGCGCCGCGCACCTGGACGCCGCGCTGCCGGGGCGGCCGGTCGTCGTCGCGAGCCAGGACCTGCACAGCGCCTGGTGCAGCACCGAGGCCGCGCGCCGCTTCGGCGTCACGGAGCCCACCGGGCTGCTCACGGAGGGCGCGGCGATGGCCCTGCTCGGGGACGCGGGCAGGCTGCCCGAGGGGCTCGGCGACGTCTGGACGCTCGAGGCGGCGCAGGCGGCGGCCGCGCGCGGGGTCACCGCCGTCGTGGACCTGCAGCGCGCGGACCCGTGGGACTGGGCCCGCCGCGCCGACGTCGTCCGGCCGGACGACGCGCCGGGTGGGGCCGGCGGGGGGGGGCCCGCCCTGCGGGTGGCCGTCGGCGTGTGGCGCGAGCACCTCGACGCCGTCCTCGCCGCCGGGCTGCGCACCGGGGACCCGTTGCCCCGTGCCACCGACCCCGTGGCCGCCGACCGCGTCCGGGTGGGCCCGCTCAAGGTGTTCGTCGACGGCTCGCTGGGCACCCGGACCGCGTTCTGCCGCAGCGCCTACGCCGGCGGAGAGGAGCACGGGCTGCTGCTGACGCCGCCGCACGAGCTGGAGCACCTGCTGCGCCGCGCCACCTCCGCGGGGCTCACGACGGCCGTCCACGCCATCGGGGACGCCGGCGTGCGCGCCGCCCTCGACGGCTACGAGGCGGCCGGGTGCCGGGGGCGCGTGGAGCACGCGCAGCAGGTGCTGCCCGAGGACGTCCCCCGCTTCGCCGCGCTGGGCGTGACGGCGTCGGTCCAGCCCCGACACGCCGTCGACGACCGGGACCTCGCCGACCGGCACTGGGCGGGCGCGACGGCGCACGCCTTCCCCTACGCCGACCTGCTCGCCGCGGGCGCCGACGTCGTCCTCGGCTCGGACGCGCCGGTCGCGGCGCTGGACCCGTGGGACGCTCTCGCCTGCGCGGTGCACCGCAGCGTCGACGGACGGGAGCCGTGGCACCCCGAGCAGCACCTGACGCTGCGGCAGGCCCTCACCGCCTCGTGCGGCGGCCGGTCGCACGTCCGCGTCGGCGACGTCGCGGACCTCGTGCTGCTCGCGGAGGACCCGGCGGGCACGCTCGAGCGCGGCGGGCCGGGGGCGCTGCGCTCGCCCGAGGTGCTCGGGACGCTCGTCGGCGGCCGGTGGACGCACCGTGCGGCCGGGCTCGGGGCCTGACCCGCGACGCCACGGCGCCCCTCGCACCTGGCGCCCCCGTCTGCGGGGGCTCGGTCGGGGCCGGGCGAGAAGCCCTGGGCGGGGCCGGTCAGCGCACCGGGTCCCAGCCGGCGAGCAGGGCCACGACGGTCCACAGGGTGGTGGACGCGCCGGCGACGGCGAGCGACGCCCCCCGCCCGGCGCGCCGCGTCCGTGACCACGCGAGCGCGCCGCCCGCCGTCAGCGCCAGCGCGGCCAGGACCCAGGCGACCTGCGTGGCCAGCCGCAGCGTCGGCCCGCCGCCTTCCCCTCGCCCGGGCCCCTCGAGCTGCAGACCCGTGAGCAGACCGGCGGACGCCGCGAAACCGGTGACGAGCACGAGCACGACGCCGGCGGCGGTCCCCCGGGGTCGACCTGCTCGACGTCGGCCGGTTCTGGGTCGACCTGCTCCGCTCGGCACGGGACCACCCTCCACCCGGTCCTGCTGAAGGGGTGGACCGACCGGGTCGGGTCAGCCGCCGGCCTTCTCGGCGACCGGCTGCCAGGCGCGCCAGGTCTCCAGCCGCGAGGCGTAGTCCTTCTCCGCGATGGCGAGCGGGGCCGCGCCGAGGAAGATCCGCAGCGGCGGCTCGTCCGCGTCCACCACCTGCAGGACCGCGGCCGCGGACGCCGTCGGGTCGCCCGGCGCCGAGGTGCGCGAGGACCGCGCCTGCTGGGCCGCCTCGCGGACGCCCTCGTAGGCCTCCATCGGCTCCGCGTGCCGGGCCGACGAGCCGCCCCAGTCGGTGGCGAAGCCGCCGGGCTCGACGAGCGTCACGGAGATGCCGAAGCCCGAGACCTCCTGCGCCAGCGACTGGCTCAGGCCCTCGAGGGCCCACTTGGACGCGTGGTACATGCCCACGTCCTGGAAGGCGCTGATGCCGCCGATCGAGGAGACCTGCAGGACGTGCCCGCTGCCCTGGGACCGCAGCTGCGGCAGCACGGCCTGGGTGACCCACAGCGCGCCGAAGAGGTTCACCTCCATCTGGCGGCGGGCGTCGTCCTCGCTCAGCTCCTCGACCATGCCGAACTGGCCGTAGCCGGCGTTGTTGACGACGACGTCGAGCCGGCCGAAGCGCTCCACGGCGGCGGCGACCGCCGGCGCCGCGGCGCTGCGGTCGGTGACGTCGAGGGCGAGGGGGAGGACGCGGTCGCCGAAGCGCTCCACGAGGTCGTCGAGCGTCGAGGTGTCGCGGGCGGTGGCGGCGACGGAGTCGCCGCGCTCGAGGGCTGCGGTGGCCCACTCGCGCCCGAAGCCGCGGGAGGTGCCGGTGATGAACCAGGTCTTCGCCATGGGTGCCTCAGCGCACGACCGGGGCCCCGTCTTCCCCGCCGCGTCGTCCCCGCCGCACGGGTGATCCGGGCGCGACCGGCCGCGCGTCCCGCCCGGCCCCCTCGACGATGCGGGGATGGACGTCCCGCTGACCGCCGGCGAGCTGCGCGCCGTCGTCCTCCCCGTGCGCCGCTGGGGCGAGGGCTACGCCGTCGAGGACGTCGACGCGCTGCTCGAGCGGGTCGCGACGGCGCTCGAGGACCCCCTCGCCACCTCCCCGACGGCGGCCCTGGTGGCGGACGCCCGCTTCCACGTCGTCCGCCGGCACGGGTACGACCAGATGGCCGTCGACGACCTCCTCGACCGCGCCGTCCACGCGCTGCGCGCCCGTGGGCTCGTGGAGGAGGCACCGACGCGGGGGCCGGTGCCGACGGCCGCGGACCTGGCGGCGGTCACCCTCCCCACCGCCCCGTTCCTGTCCGTCGCCTACGTGCCCGACGACGTCGACGAGCTGCTCGAGCGCGCCGCCGCGGCGCTGCGGCACCGGGGCGCGTCCGGTCCGGCCCTGACCGCCGGCGCCGTGCGCGACGCGACCCTGCGGACGACGCGGCGCGGCGGGTACTCCCTCGCGGAGGTGGACGACCTCCTCGACCGCGTCGCCCGGGCGCTGGAGGCAGGTCCGCGCGGCTGACGACGCCGGGGCCCGCCGGCTCCTACGCTGCGGCGACCCCGCGCCAGGAGGACCCGTGCCGACCACGCCCACGACCGCCCGCCCGTCCGGGACCGCGCCGTCCGGCCGGGCCGGGCCCGGGGCGTCCGTCACACCCGACGGCCTCCTGGCCCCCGACGACCGGCCGTCCCCCGACGACCGGCTGGCCCCCGACGACCTGCTCGCGCGGCACCGCGCCGTCGCCCCCGCGTGGCAGCGGCTCCTGTACGCCGAGCCGCTGGAGCTCGTCAGCGGCTCGGGCAACCGCGTGACCGACTCCCGGGGGCGCACCTACCTCGACTTCTTCGGCGGCATCCTGACGAACATGGTCGGCTACGACCTGCCCGCGGTGCGCGAGGCGGTCGAGCGGCAGCTGGCCCGCGGCGTCGTCCACACCTCGACGCTGTACCTGCAGCGCGCGCAGGTCGAGCTCGCGGAGAAGATCGCCCGGCTGTCGCAGATCCCCGACGCCAAGGTCTTCTTCACGACGTCGGGCACGGAGGCCAACGAGGCGGCGCTGCTGCTGGCGACGGCGCACCGGCGCTCCAACCAGGTGCTCGCGCTGCGCGGCAGCTACCACGGCCGCAGCTTCGCCACCGTCGGTGTCACGGGGAACCGCTCCTGGTCCTCCTCGAGCCTGTCCCCGCTCCAGACGACGTACCTGCAGGGCGGGTACCGCTTCCGCAGCAGCTTCCGGCACCTGGACGACGACGCCTACGTGGACGCCTGCGTCGCCGACCTGCGGGAGCTGCTCGACGTCGCGACGGCCGGGGACGTCGCCTGCCTCATCGCCGAGCCCGTTCAGGGCGTCGGCGGGTTCGCCGTCCCGCCGCCGCGGCTGCTGGCGGCGTACGCCGAGGAGCTCGCCGGCACCGGGACCCTGGTCATCAGCGACGAGGTGCAGACCGGCTGGGGCCGCACCGGCGAGACCTTCTTCGGCGTCGAGGCCTCCGGCGTCGTCCCCGACATGATCACCTTCGCGAAGGGGCTCGCGGGCGGTCACGCCATCGGCGGCGTGGTGGCCCGCGGCGACGTCATGGACGGCCTCGCCGGCCGCGGCATCTCGACCTTCGGGGGCGGTCCGCTCGCCGCCGTCGCCGCGAACGCCGTGCTCGACCACGTGCTGGACCAGGACCTGCAGGGCAACGCGCGCCGGCTCGGCGCCGTCCTGCACGACGGCCTGCACCGGGCGGCCGAGCGGCTGCCGGTCCTGGGCGAGGTCCGCGGCAAGGGGCTCATGGTCGGCCTCGAGCTCGTCGGCGCCGACGGGTACGCCCCCGACCCGGACGCCGCCGCGGCGGTGCTCGAGGCCACCCGGGAGCGCGGGCTGCTCGTCGGCGGGGGCGGGCTGCACGGCAACGTCGTCCGTGTCGCACCGCCCCTGACGCTCACGGCCGCCGAGGCCGACGAGGGCCTCGCCCTCCTCGTCGACGCCCTCGAGGAGGTCGACGCCGCCCGCCGCTGAGCCGAGCCGGGGGCGTGGCGCCGCCCTCACCCCGCGCCCCCCTACGCACTTCGACGACTTCTCGCCACCCCAGCGCGCCCCTGTGCGCACGTCGACGACGTCTCGCGACACCACCCCGCCCCTGTGCGCACGTCGACGACGTCTCGTCACCCGAGCGCCCCTGTGCGCACTTCGACGACTTCTCGCCACCCCAGCGCGCCCCTGTGCGCACGTCGACGACTTCTCGCGACACCACCCCGCCCCTGTGCGCACGTCGACGACGTCTCGTCACCCGAGCGCCCCTGTGCGCACTTCGACGACTTCTCGCCAGCCCAGAGCGCCCCTGTGCGCACTTCGACGACTTCTCGCGACGTCACCCCGCCCCCTCGCGCACCTCGACGACGTCTCGCCATCCCAGCGCGCCGCCGTGCGGACGTCGGACGTCTCGCGGTCATCGGGCGTCGTGGTCGTGAGCCGAGGACCGTGGGGCACATGGACGACGTCGACGAGCCCCGTGCGCTGCCACCCCTCGCGCCCGCGAGCGCCGACACCCCGGTACCGGTCGTCGTCGACTGCGACCCGGGGTCGACGACGCCGTCGCGCTGCTCCTGGCGCTGGCGGCACCGGAGCTCGACGTCCGCGCGGTCACGACGGTCGCCGGCAACGCGTCCCTGGACGTCGTGACCGCCAACGCCGCGCGGGTCCTGGACCTGGCCGGCGCCCCGGCCGACCTGCAGCCGGCGCGGGGCGCCGCCGGGCCGCTCGGACGCCACCGGCGGGAGCGGGACGCCGAGGTCCACGGCGTCGGGGCGCTCGGCGGCCTGGACCTGCCGCCGTCGGCCCGGGGCGTCGCGGCCGCCTCGGCCGTCGAGGTCCTCGCCCGGGCGGCGTCCGAGCGCCCCGGAGAGCTGGTGCTCGTCGCGCTCGGCCCGCTGACGAACCTCGCCGCGCTCCTGGCGCTGCACCCGGAGGCGGCCGGCCACCTGCGCGAGGTCGTCCTCATGGGCGGCGCCGCCTTCTGCGCGGGGAACAGCACGCCGACCACCGAGTTCAACCTCGTCTGCGACCCCGACGCCGCCCGCCGGGTCACCGAGTCCGGCGTCCCGCTGCGCGTCGTGCCCCTCGACGCGACGCAGCGAGCGCTCGTCGGGCCGGAGACGTCGGGTCCGTTGCTCGCCTCGGCCGGTCCCCGCGGTCGTGCGGCGGGCGCGCTGCTGCAGCACCTCTCGACGCGCCAGCACGCCGCCGGCGGCCCCGAGGGTGCGGCCGTCCACGACGCCCTCGCCGTCGCCGCCCTCCTCGACCCGAGCCTGTGCACCTGGGTCGAGGCGGGCGTCCGGGTGGAGACCGCCGGCGAGCTGACCCGCGGCGAGCTCGTCGTCGACACGACCGCCGGGACCGACCGCCCCCTCACCGGCTGGGCCCGCACGGCGCGGGTCGCCGTCGACGCCGACCCGGCCGCCGTCTCCCGACTCCTCCTCGACCGTCTCGGGTGACGACGAAGCGCCCACCCGCCCGGGCGACGCAGCGCAGGGAGCACGACGTCGTCGGGGCGCCTCGAACGAGCACCTCGAACGACGAGAAGTCGTCGAAGTGCGCGAAGGAGGTGCCACACACCGCGAGAAGTCGTCGAAGTGCGCGAAAGAGGTGCCACACACCGCGAGAAGTCGTCGAAGTGCGGGGAGGGGCGGCGTGCTCAGGGAGGAGGGGGAGGAGCGGGACGGGCGGGTCAGGCGGGACGGGCGGGTCAGGCGGTGGGCAGGAGCTCGTTGCCCGCGGCGACGCGGGAGTACCAGCGGGCGCTGTCCTTCGGGGTGCGCGCCTGCGTCTCGTAGTCCACGTGCACGACGCCGAAGCGCTTGCTGTAGCCGTAGGCCCACTCGAAGTTGTCGAGCAGCGACCACACGAAGTACCCCTTCACCGGGGCACCGCCCTCGACCGCGTCGAGCACGGCCGCGAGGTGGTCGTGCAGGTAGGCCGTGCGGTCGGCGTCGTGCACGACGCCGTCGTCCCCCACGACGTCGGGGGCGGCCATGCCGTTCTCGGTGACGTAGAGGTCGACGCCCGGCGCCTCGCGGGACAGCCGCAGCAGCAGCTCGCTCATCCCGCGGGGGTCGATGCTCCAGCCCATCTCGGTGCGCGGGCCGGGCAGCTCGAGGAACTCGACGTCGTCGCACGCGACCCACGGCGAGGCCCCGTCGCCGTGGCCGTCGGCGCTCTGCTTCTGCCCCACCCCGGTCCAGTGCCGCACGACGGTCGGCGAGTAGTAGTTCAGGCCCACGGCGTCGAGCGGCTGGCGGATGACGTCCGCGTCCCCGACACGCACGAACGACCAGTCGGTGACCTCGCAGGTGTCCTCCAGGACGTCCGAGGGGTACTCCCCGTGGAGCATCGGGCCGAGGAACACCCGGTTCTGGAGCCCGTCCACGCGGCGGGCCGCGTCGACGTCGGCGTCCGACGTCGGGTCCTCCGCCCGGAACCAGCCGAGGTTCAGGGTCACGGCGACCTCGGCGTCCGGGGCGTGCTCGCGCACGGCCCGGGCGGCGAGCCCGTGCGCGAGGTTGAGGTGGTGGACGGCGGCGAGCGCCGACGCCGGCTCCGTCCGCCCCGGGGCGTGCACGCCGGCGGCGTACCCGAGGTAGGCGGCGCACCAGGGCTCGTTGAGCGTGATGAAGGTCCGCACCCGGTCGCCGAGGGCGCGCGCGACGACGGCCGCGTACTCGCCGAAGCGCTCGGCCGTGCGGCGGTCCGTCCAGCCGCCGGCGTCCTCGAGGGCCTGCGGCAGGTCCCAGTGGTAGAGCGTCACCGCCGGGGCGATGCCCGCCGCCATCAGCTCGTCGACGAGGCCCGCGTAGAAGTCGAGGCCCCGCTGCTCGACGTCGCCGAGCGCGTCGGCGGTGACGTGCGGGGTGATGCGCGGCCAGGCCACGGAGAAGCGGTAGGACCGCAGGCCGAGGTCGCGCATGAGGGCGACGTCCTCGCGGACGCGGTGGTAGTGGTCGTCCGCGACGTCGCCGGTGTCGCCGTCCTGCACCTTGCCCGGCGTGTGGGAGAACGTGTCCCAGATCGACGGCGTGCGGCCGTCCTCGGTGACGGCCCCCTCGACCTGGTAGCTCGCGGTCGCGGAGCCCCAGAGGAACCCCTCGGGGAAGCGGGTGGTGACGGGCTCGCTGGTGGGGGGCTCGCTGGTGGGGGGCACGGGGACTCCTTCGTCGGTGCGGTCGGCCGGCCTCTCGGGCGGTCAGCGGTCGGCGTGCTCGCGGCCGGTGACCGCGAGCGCCGTGGCGAACGACGGGTGCAGCGGGAGGTCGCGCACGAGGCAGGCCTGGAGGGCGTGGTACAGGTCGGGTCGACCCTCCCACGTCGTGCTCGCGGGGACGTTGCGGGCGTCCAGCTCGTGGCGCCACGAGCCGCGCGCGTGGTCGACGAGGTGCTCGTCGGCGTAGCGCCACCACTGCTGCGCGCGCCGGTCCCAGACGGGGTCGTCGGTGGCCACGGCCAGCGCGGCCGCCGCGCCGACCGCCTCGGCGAGGACCCAGTGCATGCGGTGGTCGACGACCGGGCGTCCCTCCCAGTCGGTCGTGTAGACGAAGCCCGGCGCGCCGTCGACCGCCCACCCGTCCGCGACCGCCCGCTCCGCGAGCGCCACGGCCGCCTCCGTGGCCCACGGCAGACCCTCCCCGCCGTCGGCCGACAGCGCGGCATCGGCGGCGAGGACGAGGCGCGCCCACTCCAGGGCGTGCCCGACCGTCGCCCCGTAGGGACGGAACGGGTGTGCGGGCGCGTCCGCGTGGTGCTCGAGCAGCGGTTCCCAGGACGCGGTGAAGTGCTCGGGGACGCGCCAGCCGTTGGCCCGCGCCCAGCCGTCGACGACGCGCTGGGCCATCCGCCCGGCACGGGCCCGCCACAGGTCGTCGCCGGTGGCGTCGGACGCGGCGAGGTAGGCCTCGACGGTGTGCATCGTCGCGTTGGCCCCGCGGTAGTCCTCGCCGCTCGTCCACGCCGCGTCCCAGGACTCGCGGACGAGCCCCGGGCCCTCCTCCCAGAAGTGCTCCTCCTGGACGGCGAGAGCCTCGGCCAGCAGGGCCTGCGCGCGGTCGTGGCCGGCCGCCAGGGCGCTCGAGGCGGCGAGGACGACGAAGGCGTGCCCGTACCCCTCCTTGCGGGTGGCAGTGGGGGTGAGGTCGTCCCGGGCCAGCGCGGCCCACCACCCCCCGTGCCGGTCGTCGTGGAAGGGACCGAGCAGGGCGTCGAGCCCGTGCTCGACGAGGGCCCCGGACGCGAGAGAGCCGGACGCGAGAGAGCCAGACGCGAGAGAGCCGGACGCGAGAGAGCCGGACGCGAGGGACCCCCGGAGCTCGCCGAGCGCCGCGCAGTGCGTCATCCGGCAGGTCACCCACAGCGGCAGGTCTCGCCCGGTGGGTCGTCCGTCGTCGTCGAGCCAGGCGAAGCCGCCCGGGACGGCCGAGCCCGGCAGCAGCCGCAGCAGGGCGTCGGCGCGCCGCGCGCGGGCGTCCCGGTCCGCCGCGCTCACGCCGGCACCGTCCACGGCCGCGGTCCGGGGGCGGGCGCCGCGTGGCCGGTGCTGGCCCGTACCCGCAGGTCGGGGACGGCGACCTCGACGTCGGCGACCTCCTCCCCCTCCGCCTGCCGGACGAGCAGGTCGGCGACGGCGGCGCCGTACGCGGTGAGGTCGTGGCCCACCGCGGTGAGCTGCGGGTGCGTCACGTGGCAGAGCACGGAGTCGTCCCACGCGACGACCGAGACGTCGTCGGGCACGGCGAGGCCCGCGCCCACGAGCGCGGAGAGCCCGGCCACGGCCATGAGGTCGTTGTCGAAGAGCAGTCCGGTCACCTGGTCCTCGCGCACGAGCGCCAGGGTGGCCCCTGCCGCCTGCGCCGCGGAGAAGTCGGTGATCCGGACCCGCGCGGCGGCCCCCCGGCGGGCGGCCGCCGCGACGAAGGCACCGTCCCGGACGGCGGTGTGGCCGAGACGCGCCGGTCCGGCCACCCGGCCGAGGCAGCGGTGCCCCAGGCCGGTGAGGTGCTCGACCGCCGCGGTCACGGCGACGGCGTCGTCCTTCCACACGCAGGGCAGCCCCCGGGCGAACGAGGGGTGGCCGACGACGACGGCCGGCATCCGCAGGGCGCCGACCAGCGCGACGCGGGGGTCGTCGACCCGCGGGTCGAGCAGCACGACGCCGTCGACCCGACGCTCGCGCGCCCAGGTGTGCAGCGTCGCCTGCTCCGCCTCGACGGCGGGCACGACCTGCAGCAGCAACCCGTGCCCGTGCGGCCCCAGGACGCTCTCGAGACCGGCGACGAAGCTGACGAAGAAGGACTCGGCACCGAGGGCCTCCGCCGGGCGCGTCACGACGAGGCCGACGGTGCGCGAGCGCGCGCCGGACAGCGACCGTGCGGCGCTGTTGGGCGCCCAGTCCATCTCCGCCGCCACGGCGAGGACCCTCGCGCGCGTCTGCTCGGACACCCCGGGCCGCCCGTTGAGGGCGTAGGAGACGGCGCCCTTGGAGATGCCGACCCGCTCGGCGATCTGCTTGATCGTCACGTGGGCCACGTCGACCTCCGCGGGCGTCGTCCCCGGGTGCTCACGGCAGGTCCTCCGTGCGGCGGACGACCGGTCGCGGGGCGTCGTCGGCCGCGCACGGCGTGGGCATGCGGGCTCCTTCGGGGTCGGGGTCGGCGGACCCCGGGCAGCAGGGCCGACGGGCGGGCAGTGGGCCGCGCACCACCCGGCACGAGGCGGCAGGAGCGGGCAGGGACGAGGGGCGGACGCCGCGCGCGCGTCCGCCCCTCGTCGTCGTCCTCAGCCCTTGACCGAGCCCGCGAGGAGGCCCCGCACGAAGAAGCGCTGCAGGCCGATGAAGACGGCGAGCGGCACGACCATCGTGATGAAGGCGCCCGCCGACAGCAGGTACCAGGCGTTCCCGCGCGTCCCCGCCAGGTCGGCGACGGCCGCGGTGAGGGGCTTGGCGTCGTTCGAGGCGAAGGTCAGCGCCACGAGCAGGTCGTTCCACACCCAGAGGAACTGGAAGACCCCGAAGGCCGCGATGGCCGGCACGAGGAGCGGGAAGAGGACCTTGAAGAAGATCGTCACGTGCCCGGCGCCGTCCATCCGCGCCGCCTCGACGAGCGAGGGCGGCACGTCCTTCATGAAGTTGTGCAGCAAGAAGATCGCCAGCGGCAGCGCGAACATGCTGTGCGAGAGCCACACGGTCCAGAAGGAGCCCGCGATGCCGATGTCCGAGTACAGGCTCAGCAGCGGCACGAGCGTCACCTGGATGGGGACGATCTGCAGGGCGAAGACGGCCACGAACAGGACGTTGCGGCCGCGGAACGGGATCCACGCGAAGGCGTACGCCGCGAGCAGCGCCAACGTGATGGGGATCAGCACCGCCGGGATCGTGATGGCGAAGCTGTTGATGAAGTTCTGCGCCAGGTTGCCGTTGCCGTACAGCGCCTCCTGGTAGTTGTACGCCGAGAACAGCGGCCGGACGAACGCGTACCACCACCCCGAGGTGGCGATGTCGTCCTGCGTCCGGAAGGACGTGATGAACAGCCCGAGCGTCGGGATCGTCCAGAGCACGGCGATGACCACCGCGATGGTCGACGCCGCGGGCGAGGACAGCCGCCCCGCCGCCGCCTCCGCCCGCTCCCGGCGCCGACGGGCCCGGCGGGTCTCGGTGACCGGGGCGGCGACCTGCCCGGTGAGGGGCCCGACCGTCTCCCGGCTCGCCTCGCTGGTCGTCATCGGATCTCCTCGGACAGGCGCAGCTGGCGGACGTTGTACGCGATGATCGGGATGACCAGCACGAAGAGCAGGACGGCCAGCGCGGCGCCGAGGCCCTGGTTGAACTGGCGGAAGGTCTGCGAGTAGAACTCGTTGGCCACCACCGAGGTGTCGAACTGCCCGCCGGTCATGGTGTAGACGATGTCGAAGACCTTGAGCGTCGAGATGGCGACGGTGGTCAGCACGACCACGAGCGCCGGCCGGATGCTCGGCACCGTCACGTAGCGGAACATCCCGATGCCCGAGACGCCGTCCAGGCGCGCCGCCTCGGTGATGTCGTCGGGGATCGCCTTGATCGAGGCGGACAGCACCGTCATCGCGAAGCCCGCGTTGATCCAGATCATCACGGCGATGATGAAGAAGGTGTTCTGCGGCGCGTTGAGCAGGAACTGCCGCGGGTCCAGACCCAGCCAGACGAAGATCTGGTTGAGCAGCCCGATCTGGTTGACGCCCTCCTGGTCGGGCCGGAACTCGTAGACGAACTTCCAGATGATGCCCGCCGCGACGCCGGAGATGGCCATCGGCAGGAAGACCAACGCCTTCGCGAGGTTCTCGAAGCGGGTGCGGTCGACGAGGTAGGCGTAGACCAGCCCGAAGGCGGTGGCCACGAGGGGGACGAGGACGACCCACAGCACGGTGTTGCGCAGGACGACCTGGAGGTCCGAGCTGCCGAAGACGGTGACGTAGTTGTCGAGGCCGACCCAGGCGCTGCCGTCGGTGCTGCGGAAGGAGTCCACCAGCGTCCGGAGCGCCGGGTAGACCAGCCCGAGGAGCAGGAGCGCCAGCGGCGGTCCGAGGAAGCCGGCGACGACGAGCCAGTTGGGGACGCGCTTGGCGCGGTCGACGCCGAGCAGGATGGCGCCCATCACGAGGACGAAGAGCGCGATGGCGATGAGCATGAGCGCGAGCTTGTGCGCGGTGGTCTCCGCGTCAAGGAACCAGTCCATGAGGTCCTCCGGGGCCCGGGCGAGGCAGCGGCGACGGCCGCCGAGACGCGGGGGGGGGGGGGGGGGGGGGGGGGGGGGGGNCGGTGGTCTCCGCGTCAAGGAACCAGTCCATGAGGTCCTCCGGGGCCCGGGCGAGGCAGCGGCGACGGCCGCCGAGACGCGCGTGCCGGGAGTCCGTGCGGACTCCCGGCACGCGCGCTCAGCGGTGCGTCACTGCGGCCAGGCCGCCTCGATGTTGTCGAGGGTCTGCTGGTCGGACTGGTCGCTGGCGATCCAGTCGGTCAGCTGCTGCCACTCCGCCGCCGCCCCGACCTGGGCCGGCATGAGGTCCGAGGCGTCGAAGCGGAAGGTGACGTCCGGGTCCTGGAGCTGCTCGACCGCGAGCTGGTCGATGGGGCTCTTGAGGTTGGCCGGGTCCAGCTGCGTGTTGGCGTTGAACCAGCCCGGCGCCGATGCCTGGGCCTTGAGGTTTGCCCAGTCGCCGGTGGACAGCCAGTACTGGACGGCCTGCGTCGCCGGGTCGTCGTTGAACGCCGCGACGAACTCGCCGCCGCCGACGACGGCGTTGCCGACGTCGGGGTTCATCGACGGGAAGGGGAAGGCGAAGACGTCGCCGTCCTCGGCGACCTCCGTGCCCGAGGGCCAGTTGGCCTGGTAGAAGCTCGCCTGACGGTGCATCCAGCAGTTGCCGTCGAGGATCGGCAGGCCGGCGTCGGTGAACTCCGTGGAGGCGATGGACCGGACGTCGCCCAGCCCGCCGTTGACGTAGTCGGGGTTCTTGAGGATCGAGCCCGCCTCGCCGATCGCCTCGAGGATCGCCGGGTCGTTGAAGGGGATCTCGTGGGCGATCCACTGGTCGTAGACGTCCGGCCCCTGCGAGTGCAGGACGATGTCCTCGAGCCAGTCGGTGGCCGGCCAGCCCGTCGCCTCGCCCGAGCCGATGCCGGCGCACCAGGGCTTGGCGTCGGGGTTGTCCGCGATGATCTGGTCGGTCAGGGCGATCATGTCGTCCCACGTGGTGGGGACCTCGTAGCCCGCGTCCGCGAAGGCCGACGGCGAGTACCAGACGAACGACTTCACGTTGGCGCCGAGCGGCGCCGCGTAGAAGGTCCCGTCGACGGTGCCGTACGTCTTCCAGTCCTCGGACCAGTTCTCGTCCACGTTGTCGACGACGGCCTGGGGCGGCTCGACGACCTCGCCGGTGGAGACCATCTGCGCCAGGAGCCCCGGCTGGGGCAGGAAGGCGATGTCCGGGGCGTCGCCGCTGCGCACGCGCACGGGCAGCTGCGCCTCGAACTGCTTCGAGCCGTTGTAGTTGATGCTGATGCCGGTGCAGCTCTCGAAGGGCGTGAAGGCGTCGATGAACGCCTGGTCCTCCGGTGCCACGATGGTCGTGTAGACCTCGACCTCGGAGCCGTCGACGTCGCCGAACTGCTCGAACTGGCTGCAGTCGATGTCGCTCGCGGCCGCGGCGGCCCCGGCGGTGTTGTCGCCGCCGCCGCTCACGCCGGCCTGCTCCTCGGTGGCGCAGCCCGCGAGGGCCACGAGGAGACCGATCCCCCCGGCCACGGCCGCGGTGCTCCTCTTGCGCGAACGCTGGGTCATTGCTCTCCTCTCGCCGGCGGCGTCGTCGCCGCGCGAGGGGGATCACAGCATCCCGACCTCGTCCCGGACAACCGGTTCAGGTCACGATCCGGCGACGAGGTGAACCGGTACAGCGGGCAGACCTGACGAGACGGGCGGGCGGGTGCCCGAGGTCACGGCCGGACGGCCGGCGAGGCGCTCGCGGGCGACTGCCGGGGCACGCGGACGCCCGTCCCCGCCGGCGCCGACCGGGCGCCCGGCAGCCCCCGCTTGGAGACGTACATGCGCTGGTCGGCGTGGTGCAGCAGCTCGCCGAACGTGGCGCCGTCGGCGGGGTGCAGGGCCGTGCCGATGCTGGCGCCGACGACCACCTCGACCCCTCCCAGCACGACGGGGCGGGCGAGGTCGTGGCCGAGGTGGCCGGCGACGCGGGCGGCGTCCGCGGCGGCGGTCGCCGGGTCCAGGCCCGGCAGCGCGACGAGGAACTCGTCCCCGCCCAGCCGGGCGAGCAGGTCCGTGCGGCGCAGCCGGTCCCGCAGCCGGCCGGCCAGCGCGAGGAGCAGCTCGTCGCCGACCGCGTGACCGTGGGCGTCGTTGACCGACGTGAAGCCGTCGAGGTCGCAGAAGAGCAGGGCGACGGCGTGCCCGTCGGCGCGGGCGTCCGCCAGCGCCGCCTCGATCCGCTCCTCCACCCGTCGCCGGTTCGCCAGGCCCGTCAGCGGGTCCGTGTACGCGAGCTGCTCGATCCGGGCGAGGTAGCTGCGGGCCCGGTCCCGCTCCTGCTCGAGCTGGCGCTGCGCCTCGACCCGGGCGGTCACGTCGTTCTGGACGCCGATGTACTGCGCCACGCGACCGTCGTCGCCGAGCACGGGGGCCAGGTAGATCTCGTTCCACCACGGCGTGCGCTCCGGGCCGCGGTGGTTGAGCAGCGTGCCGCGCCACTCCTCGCCCGCGCGCAGCGCGCTGCGGATGGCGTCCACGACGTCGCGGTCGCAGTCGGGGCCCTGCAGGAAGCGGCAGTTGCGGCCGAGCACCTCCTCGGCGCGGTACCCGGACAGCTGCTCGAAGGCCGCGTTGACGTACACGAGCGGCTGGTCCGGGCGGCGCATGTCGGCGATCGTGATGCCCGACGTCGTGGCGGACAGCGCCCGGTGCAGCAGCGCCTCGCCCGCCGGCGTCGTCCGGGGCGCGACGACCCTCGAGGGGCTCGACGCCCCGACCGCGCCGCTCGGGGCCGGCGCCGTCCCGCGGTCCTCCTCCCGTGGCAGCTCCGCGCGCGGGGCGACCCGGGACAGCATCGAGCGCGCCGCCGCGACGACGGTCCCGCGCTCGTAGGTGAGCGCGTACTCGAACGTCCGGTCGAGGTCGGGGCCGCCGTCCCCGAGGTCGCGGGCGAGCAGCGCGGCGCTGAAGTGCGGCCCGACGACGACGACGTCCCACTCGCCGCGGACCGGGTCCGCGGGGTCGAGCTCGGCGCCGCGCAGGCCCGGGACGGGCTCGGCCGGCAGCCCCTCCCCCAGCGCGCAGACGAAGCCCGCGCGCTCGACGAGGTCGCGGTAGCGCCCCGCGGTCGCGGGCGTGAAGTGGCGCGCCTCCTGGAAGGTGGCCGCGACGACCGCCGTCTCGCCGAGGCGCATCGCCTCGCGCTCCAGCTGCTTGCTCAGCTCGATGAGCAGCGACTTCGGGGACCGGCGCAGCTCGGTGCCCGCCCCGAGGAGGGCGAACGGCGAGGTGAGCCCGGGGTGCTCGCCCGTGCGCGCGGGCAGCGAGAGCTCGCCCGTCTCGTAGACGGGCGCGGGGCCGGGCCGGGGGCGGCCGAAGAGCCAGCCCTGGCCGAGCCGGGCGCCGAGCGCCCGGCCCACGCGCAGGTGGCGCTCGTCCTCGATGCCCTCCGCCAGCACCAGCGCGCCCGTCGACTCGGCGTACGCGTTGACGGCGTTCATGATCTGCGCGACGGCGGGGCCGGGGCGCTCCTGCACCAGGCGCAGGTCGAGCTTGACGACGTCGGGCCGCAGCAGCGGCATGAACGCGAGCGAGAGGGCGTCGGCGCCGACGTCGTCCAGGGCGACGCCCCAGCCGAGCTCGCGGACGCGGTCGACCGTGCGCAGCAGCTCCGCGGGACGCGCGGCCAGGGCGCGCTCGGTGATCTCCACGACGACGCGCAGCTGCCCCGGCGCCTCCTCCGCCAGCGCCAGGAGCTCGTCCAGCGGCGCGGCGTCCAGCACCTCGGGCTCGACGTTGACGAAGAGCGTCAGCGGGGCGAGCAGGCCGGCCTCGACGGCCCCGCGGAACGCCGCCGCGCGGCAGGCCCGGTCGAGCTCGCCGAGCAGGCCGTGGGAACGGGCTGCCGCGAAGAGCGCGTCCGGGCGCTCGAGGGCGCTGCCGACCGGCCCGCGGGCGAGCGCCTCGTAGGCGACGACGCGGCCGGAGTCGAGGTCCAGGATGGGCTGGAAGACGCTGCGCACGCCGCCCGCCACCACCGAACGGACGTCGTCGGCCGAGGCCTCCGGGCCGACCGGTCCACCGCTGCCTGAGGTCTCCACCACGCCCACGCCCTGCCGTCCACTCGTTCCGCCCGGGAGGCGCCGGCTGCTCGACGCTCCCCTCGCCCTCCACGTCGGCGCCCCGCCGGCGTCCCCGAGGCGGTGGCCGCACCGTCACCCGGCCGGAGCAGCCGGCCGCCGCCCTCGCGCGTGGGCGCCGGCGCGGGCGGGCCGTCAGAGGAGCGCAGCGCCCCCAGCGCGGGCCGCGACCGCCCGTCGTGGTCGACGGGGTGAGGTCGTCGTCCGGGCCCTCGCCGGGCGTCCAGCCGACGCCGGGCGGCGAGCCGGGCTCCTCGGTCTCGAGCAGCCGGCGCGCTCGACGAGCGCGACCACGTGGTTCCCGCAGGTGGGGCTCAGCGGACCGACGGCGAGCACGAGCAGCCCCATGGCAGCTGCGGCGACCGGGCCGGGGTCGGGGAGCTCGCCGCGCATGAGCACGCCGAGGCTCGCCGCCACGTCGGGCCCGGAGGTCGGGCGAGGTGCTGCCCGGCGTCATGCCAGCGGCACCTGCTGGACGTGCAACGGGACCCTTCCCGCCTTGTCTCTCCCCATGACGAGGAGCAGGAGGACGAGCAGGAACGCCCCGGCTGCCGCTGCGTCCACCGCGGACGGGTGCGTCCGCACCCAGGTGGCGGTGCGGTCGAAGGCGGCCTCCGGCTCCAGCGCCCGGCGCTCCGGGGCGAGGCCCTCGAACCGATGCCCGTGACCGCCCGCCCCTCCACGCGCACGAGAAGAAGAGCGCGCCCGCGCCGGCACGTCGGAACAGGGTCGGACATCTGCCGCCGGGTCCCGTTGGGCCGGTCGGGGCAGCGCGAACAGCCCCGAAGCTCATGGCGGTACCGCGCAGGTGCTCCAGGCGCCCGTTGACGGCCTCGGTGGGTCCGTCGGACGTGGCGAGCGCCTCCTCACCCGCGTCCCCGCTGGAGGACGAGCCCATGGGGCTCGAGGGTCCCCGGCGCCCGCGACGTCCTCGCCGGCGAGGCGCACCTGGACGGCGGTGCCGTGCCGTCGGGCCCCCACGGCTTGGTCGTGCTCCCAGGGCGACCCAGCACGCTCGGCGGCGTGCGCCCGCGTGGGGGGACTCCAGGATGCGTCTCTCCGGCCGAGGAGGCATCGTCCTCGGACGGGCGGCGACGAGCCGTCGTCAGGCCGCGTCGCCCCGGTCCCCGGTGACCGGCCCGGCCGTCCGGACCTGCCCGGTGAGCCCCGTCGAGCGGCACCGGCGTCGCGCCCGCCGCCGCCGGACCGCCGGCACCTCGTACACACCTGAGGAGACCCATGGCACGCAGCACGATCGTCCGGACGATGCACGACGTCGGGCTCGCCGCCTGGTTCGGCGGATCCCTCATGGGCGCCGTCGGCCTCAACGGCGCCGCAGGGGTGGTGTCCGACGCCGACGAGCGCCTCCCGGTCGCCACGGCGGGCTGGGCGCGGTGGGCGCCTCTGCAGGCGGCGGCCATCGGCTCGCACCTGCTCGGGGGAGCCGTGGTCCTGTACCGCAACCGCGGCCGCGCCGCCCACCAGGAGGGGGTGCGGGCCAACACGACGGCGAAGCTCGTCGTCACGGGCGCGGCCCTGGCGGCGACGGCCTGGTCCGGCGCGCTGGGCGCGAAGGCGGCCGCGGTCGGACGGGTCCCGGCTCGTACCGGCGTCAAGCCCCTCCCCGAGACCCCCGCCGAGGCGCGGACCGTCCTGGGCCAGCTCCGCACCGTCCAGTGGATGCTCCCGGCCCTCACCGGCGTTCTCCTCGCGCTCACCGCCCAGCAGGGCGAGCAGCAGAAGGCCTCCGAGGTCAGCCGTGGCCTGGCGCGGACGGCGGCGGACAGGGTCCTGCACCGCTGACACCTCCCTCGACGACGAGGGGGAGAGCGACCGACCAGGAGGGCGGACCGACGAGTGGCCGGCGGCGGCGGGCGGCGGGCGGCGGCACCACCCAGCACGAGCCCGGGGCCACGCCGAAGAGGTGGTCGACAGCGGCACCCGCGGCACGGGTCCGCCTCGTGGACACCCCACCCGCCGACGGAGGTCCTGGTCGACGTCGGCCCTGGGCCCGGCGTCATCGCCCGAGCCGGCGGCCAGATCACCGGCGCCTCGGCCGGCTCTGGCACCGCGAAGCGGCTCGGGTCCCGCTGGCGTCCAGCAACCCGGCCACCGATGCGGAAGGCGCCCCGTGGCTGGTTCATCGCAGCAGAGGAAGACCTCCGGTGAGCCTGCGCACGGGCTTGGCCGCCCCGCACAGGGCCAGGCCGAGGTAGGTCAGGTCGTCAGGGTGGGTGGCCGCGACGGTCTGGGTGAAGTCGGCGTAGTCGGTGGTCTGCTGCCCGGCGGTGGGGAAGGAGACGACGAAGAGGTCTCGGGCCAGGGCGGCGGCGCGCAGTCCGGCGAGCGTCGCCGCGGGGGCGGCGAGCACGGGCAGACCCATGGGGATCAACCCGGGGTGCACCCCAGCGTCGGCGTCGACCAGGTCGTCGCCGGGCAGGTCGGGGTAGCGGGCACCGACGGACAGCGCCAGGACCGCGGCGGCGTTGGTGGCCAGCCCCGGTGGTAGGTCGCGGTCGACCACGACGACGCACCGCTCGGGGCCGGAGGTCCCGGCGGGCGTGGTCTCGGCGGGGGTCTCGGTCATGGCAGGTCCTGCTCTCCGGTGGTCGTCGTGGGACGGGGGGTGGCGACGACGCCGGCGCCGGTGCGGTGGGGCCGCAGGGCGACCAGGACCAGCCCGAGCAGCAGGCACAACCCGCCGGCGACGGCCCACGGTCCGGGTCGTTCCCCGAGCACGACCAGCCCGAGGGTGGCGGCGGTGAGCGGCTCGGCGAGGCTCAGGGTGCCCACCGTCGCCGCGGGCAGGCGGCGCAGGCCGTACGCGAAGAGCAGGTAGGCCGCCGCCGTGGTGGCCAGGCCCAGCCAGGCGACCATCAGCAGCGGACGCGCGCCGGCCAGCTCACCCGCGCGCAGCACCAGCACCGGGGCCAGCGTCACCGCGCCGAGCCCCAGGGTGGTGGTCACCGCCGCCACCACGGGCACGCCCTGCTCCAGCAGGGCCTTGGCGGCGGTGGTGTAGAGCCCGTAGCAGGTCCCGGCCACCACCGCCAGGACCACCCCGGCCGGCTCCACCGTGCTGGCACCCGGGCCGGCGGCACCCACCAGGACCGTGCAGCCGGTCACGGCCAGGACGGTGGCGCCGGCCCAGCGGCGCGTCAGGGGCTCGGAGAAGAACGCCGCCGCGCACAGCCCCGTCGCCACCGGGGCGGTGCCCAGCGCGACGACGGTGCCGGTGGTGACCCCGGTGGTGGCCACGGCGGAGAAGAACGCGGCCTGGAAGATCGCGGTGGCCACGGCCGCCGTCAGCGTCCACGCCAGCGACGGAGGGCGCAGGCACCGCACCAGCGCGCCGGTGCCACCGGTGACGACGACGACCAGAGCCAGAGCGGTGCTGCCCACCACCAGACGGGCCGCGGCCACCACGACCGGGTCGCCCGCGCCGCCCAGCGCCTGCGCGGTCCCGGTGGTGCCCCACAGCGCGGCGGCGGCGAGCACGAGCAGCGGCGCCGCCGGCGAGGAGGCAGAACGGTCCACACGTGCGGACCTGATGCGATCGAGCGGCCAGAGGTAAGGCACGACGACGTACTCTTGAGGATGTGCAGCGCACGACGCAAGCGTCCCGAACATCGTTCGGCACAGCGACGGAAGGTATCGCGATGGACGAGCTCGACGCCGCTCTGGTGGCCGAGCTGCAGGCAGATGCTCGGCTGACCAACCGCGACCTGGCCGAGCGGGTCGGGGTCGCGCCCTCGACCGCGCTGGAGCGGGTGCGCTCCCTGCGGGCCCGGGGGGTGCTGCGCGGCTACCACGCCGACGTCGACCTGCCCGCCCTGGGGCGATCGGTCCAGGCTCTCATCGCGGTGCGGATCCGCCCTCCCGCCCGCCGGCGGATCGAGGAGTTCCGCGACTTCGCCACCGCCCTCCCCGAGACCGTCGCGGTCTTCGTCGTGTCCGGCGGGGAGGACTTCCTCATCCACGTCGCGGTGGCCGACACCGACGCCCTCTACGCGTTCGTCATCGACCGCCTCACCGAGCGCCCGGAGGTGGCCGACGTCCGCACCTCCATCGTCTACCAGCACCTGCGGCGCCCCGCACTCGAGCCCTTGCCCGCGAGGTCCGTCGGCGCCACGCAGCCGCCGGCGAGCAGGCACCGATGAGCAGCGACGCCGGGTACGGACGCCTCCTCACATGCCGACCAGGCCTCGCGGCAGCGGCGCGCTGCTCGCGAGGCACCACGGCTGCGCTCGAGCGCCGGGTGCCGCGGTCATCCCCTACGGGAGCCCGGCGCGTCGTCACCCCCCACCGCGCGGTGCGGCCACCACGCACCGGCAGAGCTCGACAGGTCGCCACGCCGGCCCGCGACCTGCCAGACGTCACCGCTGCGTTGGTGGCCGCACCGGGGTAGGACCGGTGGAGGTGCGGGGGCCGCGCTGCAAGGGGATGGGCGGGGCCTCGGGGACGTCACGGTCCCTGCCAGTGGTCTTGGCCCGGTACAGGGCCTGGTCGGCGGCGGTGATGGTCGCGGTGACCTCGCGGCCGGGGCGGTGGACGGCCCACCCGGCGGAGAAGGTGATGCCGGGCTGACGGCGGGCCCAGTGCTGGTGCAGGCGGGCGAGGACGTCGGGCACGGCGCGGGGCTGGGCCTGCAGCAGCAGCAGGAACTCCTCCCCGCCGTAGCGCACGGCGCGGTCTGCGCTGCGCAGCTGCGCGCGCAGCAGCCCGGCGAAGTCGGCCAGGACCTGGTCACCGGCGGCGTGGCCGTGGGTGTCGTTCACGCTCTTGAAGTGGTCCAGGTCGCAGACCACGACGACAGTGCCGGCGGGGACGACGTCCAGGTGCTGCTCCAAGGCGCGGCGGTTGTCCAGCTGGGTCAGGGCGTCGGTGCAGGCGGCGGCCTCGAGGGCCTGGTGCGCCTCGTGCTGGGCCCGGCGCATCGCGGCCAGCACACCGGCGACGAGCATCCAGACCAGCACCACCACGACCAGGCGGGCGACGATCTGGTTCGTCCAGCCACCGGCGGTGGGCCCGTAGCAGTACACCGCCAGGGGCAGCAGCCACCAGGCGGTACGCGCCGGGGCGTACAACCCCAGGTAGCCGAAAGCCAGGACGTAGACGCCGACGTAGGCCGCGCCCAGCCCGCCGCCCCAGTGGCTGAGGGCAGCCAGGGTCGTCACGGTCAGGGCCGGGAAGACCAGCACGGTGCCCTGGGGCCACCGCGCCCAGGGGAGGGCGGGGGTGAGCAGGGCCGCGACGAACAGGACCGCGGCGGCGCCGACCACGGCGCGCCCGCCCGCGAGGTCCGGGCGCTGCAACGGGATGGTCACCACCACGATCAGCGCGGTGGCCAGCAGCAGCCCCTGACCAGCAGCGACCGGGACCCCGACCCGCGCGGTGGACCGCGCCCACCAGCGGCGCACGAGCCGCCCGGCGGTCGCGCCGGTCGCGCCTGGCGGCCATCGCACGTCGCCCTGCGCTGCGGCTGCGTCACCGTCCACGAGGCATCCATCGGCACTCGCGGCGCCCCGGTGAAGATCCACGGTCGTCCCGGTACGGGCTCAGCCTGGGCCCGACGTGACCAGCACCCGCCGCGACGTCCGCCCGTCAGGGAGGTCGACCGTGTGACGCGGCCTCCGAGGCGGGACGTGGCGAGTCGTCCGGCTCATCGGCACCGGTGACGACGCGGGTCACGGCTGGCACGCTCGTCGAGGAGGTCCCGGAGCAGCCGACCGACCACGCTGCGGTAGGGCTCGGCCAGGCAGCAGGTACGTTCTCGCACGGCCCGGGTGATCTGCTCGTCCAGCACCGAGCTGTTGCGGCCGGCATGGCGCCGCCCGACCGGCCTCCCGCGGGTGACGCCGGGCTGTGCCCGATGCGTCGACGGCGACGTCCGCGGCATGCGCACCCCCTCGAGCCGCACGCCGCCCTGCCCCCGGGAACCCGTGACCGGGCGGATCGTGCCGAATGTTGCCGAGAGTAGTCGCCACCACGTCCGGGGGTCCAGCAGAGGACTCCCTCACGTCACCTCGGCGGGGGCGCGGCTGGTCGAGCCGGTGATCGTGGGCGCACCCGATGTGCGCAGGAGGACGGGGCTGGGGCGCGGTCCGTGCTCGGGGCAGGCCCACCGCGGCGGGCGGGGCCCGCGTGGCCGGGTCGTCGGCGGGGGCTGGTAGCGGCAGTCCTGGCGGCACACGTCGCACACGCGGCGAGGGGCACCCGCCCGGACGGGTCCGGGCTGCCCGGCCGGGGCCGGGAGTGGCGGCGTGGTGGCCTCGTACTCAGCCAGGGGCAGCGCCGGGACCTCGGCGTGGGTCAGGGACGGGCAGTCGGGCTGGTGGCACGGGATGCACATCGAGACGCCCCCGGCGGGATCGGGCGACGACGACGACGACCGCCGGGGGTGCTCGACGGGCCGGGGCGCGTGGGAGACCGGACCGCCCGGGGGCAAGGGGCGGTGTCCGTGCCGTCCTTCGTCGGCACCGGCGCGCCCGACCTGAGGCGCCCGTCCGGCCGGGGCTGCCCGGCGGCGGCCGCCGGCCCGGCCGACCCCGTGGCCGGCAGGACGACGGCGGCGCCCCTCCCCGCGCACCCTGGCTGGCACTCCGGCCCCCCTTCGCCGCGGACCCCGGCTGGTCTGTCCGGGTGACCGCGGGGCCGGGTCCCGCGGTCGTGGTGGTGCGGCGCGGGATGGCGCGGTACCTCACTGGTCATGACCACCGCGGCTCTCCCCGCGACCGCGGCGCGGTCGGGCCCGGCGGCGTCGGTGACGCTGGCGTGCCCGCACCTGCTGGTGATGGCCGGGCAGGTCGACGCCGACACGGTCGGCAGCGTCCCCGGCGCCGACCAGCTCGCCCGGGTGCGGGTGGCCGACCTGTCCGCAGCCACCTACCTGCACCTGGAGGCGGTGGTGCTGCTGCTGCGGTGCGCCCAGCACGTCGACCGGGCCCACCCAGGACGGCGGGTACGCGTACGCGGCGCCACCCCACGGGTCCGGCAGGTCCTCCAGGTCAGAGGCGCCGGGGTGCTGCTGGACCTCGAGGCGCCCCGGATGCAACCCGCCGCTCCCTGAGGGCGGCGGCGCCATCCGGTCGGCGCAGCACCCCGAGGGCACGACACGCCTGATGCCCTCCACGCGTGCAGCAGTCCCGGACGTGGCGGAGGGGGCGATCAGGTGCTGGGTCATGCCTCCACCCGAAGGTGGCGTCCTCGAGGGGTCCTCGTAGGCCAACTACCTCTGGCACGGTGGGGACACCTGACCTCGACAGGGCCGTCCCCCAGTGCGGGCACCGCCGACCTCGCCCGTCGCCGGTGCCCTCGCGGGACAGATCAGCTCGTGCGGACGAGCGAGGCCGTCTCCCCGCGCTGGACGACGCGCAGCTCGCCGGGCAGGCGCCGCAGCCGCCACTCGTCGACGAAGTGGCCGAGCGAGGAACGGAACACCGTGTAGTCGTCGTAGTGCACCGGGACGGTGACGCCGGGCTCGAGCATCTGGACGACGTCGGCGCCCTGGCGGGCGTCCATCGTCACGAGCAGCCCCAGCACCCGCGTGCCGCCGAGGTGCAGGACGGCCGCGTCCAGGGGCCCGTGGCGGTCGACCACCTCGCGCAGGAAGGGTCGCCGCAGCGTGTCGCCGCTCACCCAGAGCCGGTGCACGAGCTCGCTCTCCGACGCACCCTCGCCGGAGAAGAGCTCGTAGACGCTTCCCATGACGTCGGGCAGCACGCGCGCGACCGGCCCGGGCCCGTGCGTGCCCGGCGTCGAGGTGATCCGCAGGGTCCAGCCGTCCCGGCGCATCTCGGTGGACTCCCACGTACCCAGCTCGCGGGCTCCCCCGAAACCCCAGCGCCGCAGCCGGTCCGCCGCCTCGCCCGTGGTCACGACGGGCAGCTCGCGCGCGAGCCCGCGGCGGGCCACGCGGTCGAAGTGGTCCCCGTGCAGGTGGCTGAGCACGACGCCGTCCAGAGCGGGCAGCTGCTCCACCTGGAGCGAGGGCTCGGACAGGCGCTTGGACATCAGGCCGTAGCCGAGCCACGCGCGCTGGCCGCGGTGCAGGAAGTTGGGGTCCGTCAGCAGGGTGAACGGCCCCAGCCGCAAGACCGTCGTCGCGGTCCCGACGAACTCGACGGACGCCACCGGCGCCGCGTCGGGGCCGCCGGTGGGCTGGTTCGTCATCGGAGGCCCCGCACGCCACGTCGAAGGACCGTCGTGAGCCCTCCTCGCGCCGGTCGGAGCACTGGGACGCGTCGTCCGCCGAGGTGGACTGCGTGCCGAGGGTGGTGGACCGCGTCGGGTCGACGACGCCGGTCGCCACCAGGTCGACGAGCGGCGGGACCGTCGTCCGGTGGTTGCCGCTGCCCGTGCGCCGCCCCGGACAGACCGGACTCGGACCCGCCCACGTCGTCGACCCGCTGCCGGGCACCGTCGGGCAGGCGCACGCTCTGGGTCGGCCGCCGGTCGTCACTCGGCTGCGTCCCGGTGACCTCGACGCTGAGCACCACCGCCGGGCCCCTGTCGACCACGGCGGCTCCGTGCAGGACGACCTGGTCGGCCGACCCCGCCGGGACCACCGCGACCGGGTCGGCACCGGTCGAGGCCACCCGCACGAGCGCCCCAGCGTCCTGCGGGGCCTGCGACTGGTGGGCCACGCCCCCGCGCCCGTCGTCGACGGCCCTCACGGCGGCGTCCTGCACGACCGTCCCGCCGCTGCCCCGGGTCGCCAGCATCGTGAGGCCGTCCTCGCCGGCCACCGGCACCTGCCCCGCCGAGGCCGGCAGCCTCCTGCTCGCACCAGGCGAACCTTGCGCGGTCCTCGACGAGCCCGTCGTCGCACCCAGGGCCGGGGGCGCACCAGTCGCGGACGCCGACCCGCTCCCAGAGGCCGCGGTCCGCGCGCCGGTGGGGACCGTCGCCCGGGGCGTGACCACGGGGACCGCCCCTGCGCTGCCTTGCACCGAGCCACCGCAGGCACCGACACCCGGGACCGAGACCAGCAGTCCGGTCGTGACCACGGGCCCGCTGCGGACGTGACGAGCTGCGCGTGCTGGTCGCCGTCGAGGTTCCATACCTCCACCGTGACCAACACCCCCGGACCGCGCAAGACCATCAGCGGCGTCACGCCAGGCCCTGGGTCGCCGCGCGGGCACGTCATCCGCGCTCGCTGACGGCGTCCCGCCGGCAGGGACCGCCGTCCAGCCCGACACCGACGACCTCGACGGTGCCGAGACGACGCCCGAGGCCGACCAGCGCTGGTGCGCCCGAGCAGGCCGAGCGGTCGGTCGGGCATCACGGCCGCCGAGCGCGCCGTGGCCCTCCCCGAGCTGCCGCGTCCGCTGTCCCGGTCCAAGCCGCCCGGTGTCCCGGTTCGAGCCGCCCGGCGACTGCTCGTCGCCCCGCGCGCTCCCGGGCGCTAGCGTGCCCAGGTGCCCCAGACCGACCACGACCCCGATGACGGCCTCGACGAGGAGGTCCCCCTGGGTGCCGTGCGGGTGGAGACCGCCGCGTTGCTGCTGGTCGACCCCGCCCACCTACCGTCGGACCTGGTGACGCGGTTGCTGACCCCCGTGGGGGGAGGACAGGCCCCCGGCATGGTGGTGGCACTGGCCGGCGACGGTGCCTACGACGTGATCTCCACCCCCGACGGCCTCGGTATCGTCGACCCCTACCGGGCCGAGGGCTTCCCGCACGAGTCCATCAGCGCCAGCGCGTGGGTGCGGCTGACCTCGCCACCCCACCACAGCACCGGCGACGACCCGCAGGACGTGTGACGGGTCGGGCGCTCGCCTGGTCGTCGACGGCAACCGGCACGCTCGGGTGTCCTGGACCCGCAGCCGTTGGATCCCCGTCAGCTGGCGTGCAGCTCTTGGGCGAGCATCACCAGGATGCCGCTAGGCCCGCGCAGATACGTGAGCTTGTACACGTCCTCGTAGGTGGCCACCCCGCGCAGCGGGTAGCAGCCGTGCCGGGCGGCGACCTCCAGGGAGGCGTCGATGTCGTCGACGGAGAAGGCCAAGCGATGCATCCCGATCTCGTTCGGCCGAGTGGGCTGCGTCTCGATCGCGTCGGGGTGGAGGTACTCGAACAGCTCGAGGCGACCGTGCCCGTCGGGGGTGGCGAGCATGGCGATCTTCGCGTGGTTGCCGTCCAGGCCGACGGCGGTGTCCGCCCAGTCCCCGCTGACGGTGTCGCGGCCGATCACGCTCAGCCCGAGGTCGATGAAGAAGGCGATCGCCGCCTCCAGGTCGCGCACGGCGATGGCGACGTTCTCCAGCCTGACGGTCACGCGCAGCACCGTAGCCAGGCGCGGGCGAGCCGCTCAGACGAACTTGCCACTTCACGATGACACGGGTGGGGGCGTTGGTGATGAGGTCGTCACGGCGATGGCTCAGGCTCGCGCGTGAGCGTGGGCTCCTCGAACGCGCCCCTGACCCGGGCCAGCTCACCGGCGACGCTGCTCACGGCTGACTCCCCCGCTCCGGACCTGGGTGCATGCCCGAGGTAGGACCTCCTGGCGTGGTCGACCCTGCGGCGCACCTGGCACCTGGCACCTGGCACCGACAGCAGGACGTGTGCGCTACCGGCTGCCGGCGGGACCACCCCCGCTCAGCCCGGTCGCCCGACGTGGACGACGGTGACGACGTCGTCCACCTCGGAGAGCACGCGGTACCGCCCGGCCCGCAGACGCCGCAGTGCGGGCGAGCCGGAGCCTCCGTCCTCGGGAGACCTCGACCGCCACCCGCGCGACGACGCGCCGTGCGGGTGCGCCGCCGAGCACGGTGAGATGGTCGGCTGTGCCGTCGTGGTGGAGCTCGACGTGGCCCGTCCTGACGGGCGTCCTCGCCGGCCTGCTCCTGCTCTGGCTCCTGCTGCTCGTCGTGCTGTGGAAGGCGGCACCGGAGCAGACCCGTCTGCGCGACGCGCTGCGGCTGCTGCCCGACGTCGTCCGGCTGGTCAGACGCCTGGCCGGTGACCGGTCGCTGCCCCGCGGTGTGCGGGTGCGGCTGCTGCTCCTGCTGGCCTACCTCGCCTTCCCCGTCGACCTGGTCCCGGACGTCGTCCCGGTCCTGGGCTACGCCGACGACGCGATCGCCGTCCTGCTCGTGCTGCGGTCGGTCGCGCGCTCGGCCGGCCCCGAGGCGCTGGGACGTCACTGGCCTGGGACCCCGGAGGGCCTGGCCGCCCTGCGCCGGCTCGTGGGGTCCTGAGCTCGACCGGGAGGCCGGGGGAACGCTCCGACCCTCCTCCTCGCAGGCGGGAGCCCCCGGCCGCCGCAGACTCGTCCGCGACGAGCCGCACTACTGGGTGGTCAGCCTCCCCGCCGGCCGTCGCCTGCCGGCTCGCCTGCACCACGTGTCAGCGGACGGAGACCTCCTTCGAGGGCCTCACCCGGCGATGACCGCGGTGCTGGTCCTGCTGCCGTCGACGTCGAGGCGGGTGCCGTGCACGCCCGCCGCGTCGTCGCTCGCCAGGTAGGCCACCGCGGCGGCGACCTGCTCGGGGCGCACGAACCGGCCCAGCGGCGTGCCCGCCACCGACGGCCAGCCCGGGTCGGACCGGTCGTCGACGGGGCGCACGACACCCGGGCTGACGGAGTTCACGCGGACGCCGGTGGGCCCGAACTCCGTGGCCCAGTTCCGGACGAGCGCGTCCGCCGCGGCCTTGGAGGCCGAGTACGCCGGGACCACGGGCGTGCCGCCCTGCGCCATCCAGGAGCTGATGCCGACGACGGCGCCACCCCCGCGGGCGGCCATCGCCGGGGCGAGCCGGGCGACGAGGAAGAAGGGCCCGGTCACGTTGACCGCCCACGCCTCGGCGAGCTGGGCCTCGGTGGTCTCGGGGGTGGAGGACACCGAGACGACGGCGGCGTTGTTGACGAGGACGTCGACGCGCCCGCCGAGCGCCGCCTCGGCGCGGGCGGCGACGTCGTGCGAGACCGCCTCGGTCCCGTCGAGGTCGACCGGCAGGAAGACGGCGCGCCCGCCCGCGCCGATGATCTCGGCGACGACGGCCTCACCGCACCGGGCGTCCCGGCCGCCGACGGCGACGTGCGCGCCCTCGGCGGCCAGGCGAAGGGCGGTGGCGCGACCGATGCCGCTGGTGGCACCGGTGACGAGCGCCGTCCTGCCGCGGAGGCGGGCGAGGGAGCTCACGGAGGACTCGTGTACCTGGGGGTCGGGGGTGGAGGGGGCCACGGCTCAGGCCGGCTGGAGGTAGCGGGTGGCGGACAGGCCGCCGTCGACGTCGAGCAGCGCGCCGTGGACGAGGGCGGCCTCGTCGCTGACGAGCCAGCGCACGGCGGTGGCGATGTCGACGGGGCGCACGGGCTGCCCGGCCGGTGTGGTGGAGGTCATCGCGGCCAGCGAGTCCGCGGCGCCGGCGTTGCCCGGGGTCGAGGTGGCGCCGGGGGCGACGGTGTTGACGCGCACGCCGGACGGGCCGTACTCGGCGGCCCAGGTGCGGGTGAGCTGCTCCGCCGCGGCCTTGCTCGCGGTGTACATGGCGCCGAAGGGCACACCGGTGCGCGCCATCCACGACCCGATGGTCACGATCGCGCCGCTGCCGCGCTCGGCCATCGCGGGCGCGAGGGCGCCGACGAGCACGTGGGGCGCCCGGATGTTCGTGGCCCACACGGCCTCGAGCTCGGCGTCGGACGCGGCGGCGGTGGGCCCCACCGGGTAGACCCCGGCGTTGTTGACGAGGACGTCGACGCGACCGCCCAGCGCGGCGGTGGCCTCGCGGGCGAGGGCACGCACCGCGTCGGGGGACGCGCCGAGGTCGGCCGTGACGGCGTGCGCGGTACCGCCGTCGACGCGGATCGCGGCGACGACCGCCTCGGCGCGGGCGCCGTCGCGGCCGTGCACGACGACCTCGGCGCCGGAGGAGGCCAGCACGCGGGCGACGGCCTCGCCGATGCCGCTGGAGGAGCCGGTGACGACGGCGGTGCGGCCCGCCAGGCGGGCGTCACGGGGCAGGGACGACAGGACCTCGGTGCTGGAGGGCGCGGTGTTGGAGGGCGCGGTGTTGGACTGCATGGTCCATTCTTAGCACAGGTGTGGACCGGACGGTCCAGCGTCGTACGCTGGCCCGGTGACCGAGCGGACGAAGGGTGCCCTGACCGAGAAGGGGCGGGCGACGCGCCAACGCATCGTCGAGGCGACGGCGCTGCGGGTCCTCGACGACGGCGTCGACGGCACGAGCCTCGACGACGTCCGCGCCGCGACCCTCACGAGCAAGAGCCAGCTCTTCCACTACTTCCCCGGCGGCAAGGCCGAGCTCGTCCGGGCCGTGGCGCAGTGGGAGGGCGAGCAGCTGCTCGCGGCGCAGGAGCCGTACCTGTCCGACCTGTCGACGTGGGAGTCGTGGGCGGCGTGGCGGCGGGGGCTCGAGGCGTACTACCTCGACCTCGGGCGCTGGGCCTGCCCGATCGGGTCGCTGACCGCGCAGCTGGCCGCCACCGACGCCAAGACCGCCGACTTCCTGCGGACCGCGTGGACGACGTGGCGCACCCGCCTCGCCGACGGGGTCCGCCGCATGCAGGCCGCCGGTCGCATCGACCCCGGCGCCGACGCCGACCGCCTCGCCACCTCCGTTCTGGCCGCCATCCAGGGCGGGCTGCTGCTCAGCCAGCCCGAGCGCGCGAGCTGGCCGCTAGCGGCCGCCCTCGACACCGCCTGGGCCACGCTCCACACCCCCACCACCACCGCGGCCGAAGCGGCGTCAGCCGGCGCCTGAGCTCGGTCGGACCCAGGCGCGGGCCGGTTGCGGCCACGACATGTCCGCGCGTCACCGGCACGTCGCCGTCCGACCCGACGACGGCTGCTCGAGCACGCCGGGGCCCGGTCGCCCCCCCCGTCGGAGTGCTCTCGGTCCGGTGGACACGGCTGGGCAGAAGGCCCCAGCCCGGCCGCGCCGGCCGCGCCGGCGCCGTCGGCGTCCCCGCCGAGCCGGCCGGCGGTGCGTAGCTCGCGCCTGCACCGCAGCGCCGCCTCCGGCATGGTGGCTGCCGACCGCTCGAGCCGAGACGACAGGAGGCCAGTGCTCATGACCGGGACGACCACCACGCACACGGCACCGACCCGGTGGTCGGTGACCGCCCTCGCGGCGGCAGCGCTCCTGAGCGGTTGCGCCTCCAGCACCGGCGCCGAACCAGCAGCACCCGAGGACGTCAGGACGGACGCCGGCGTGTCGACCGCCACCCCGGAGCCGGCCGCCACGCCCACCGGCACCGGGGGGACGTCCTCCTCGCCCGCACCGTCCCCGGCGCCCTCGACAGCCACCTCCGAGGCGACGCCCGCCGGTGCAGGTGCGGTCCCCACCGGCCTGGTCGAGGCGCCCTTCTCCGGCTACGACGACATCCGCGAGGAGGTGGTGGCCTGGTCGCTGGAGTGCCCACCGGACTTCGACGGCGTGGTCCCGCAGCAGGCGACGACGATGGGCACCGCCGGCCAGGAGCTCGACGCCGAGGCCTTCACCCGACGCCAGGTAGCGGTCTTCGACTCCGTCGCGGACGCCGAGCAGGCGGCCGAGGAGATCGGCCGGTACGCCCGCGAGCAGTGCGCCGGGGAGTACGAGCCGCAGCCCGGCTTCGTCGCCAGCAGCAGCACCGTCGAGCCACTCGAGGCCGGCGAGCAGGCCTTCCTCGTGGACACCACGGCCGAGGACAGCTCCTTTGCCACCGCGCTGCTGCGCCGCGGCACCGCCGTCGCCCTGGTCTCGGCGTCGTCGGGCCCGGAGTACCCGCAGGGACGCAGCGCGGTGGAGGACGTCCGCGCCGCCGTCCCGTCGCTGCACGAGCAGCTGTGCCGCTACGAGGACGGCGCCTGCTGAGGTACCCGCTCCACCGGCCACTCCCCCGGGCTGCGGCCACTCCTCCGGCGCGGCGACCTCGTCGCCGCGGTCGAGGCGGTGGGCGAGGCCGTCGACGACCTCGACCTGGGCGTCGTCCGGCGACACCACCGCGCCCTCCACCTCCGGACGCCGGGCCCTCGCCTCTGCGCTGCCCTCCCGACCTGTGGGACCACTCCGAGCGCTCTCGCCTCAGCGACCTGCACCACGACGAGCGCCCAGGCTTGGACACTCAGGTCCGCCTGCGCGACTCTCAGGGCGATCGCCGCGACATCCTCTCCGCGGCGCTGGACGGCGGACGCGGGCCGGGTGCTCCGCGGCGCTGGTGGCGCCCGCGCCGGACGCTCGACGTCGTCGTCCGGGAGCCCTCGAAGGTCCCAGGGTCCGCGCCGACCACCTCGCGGCACCCGAGGTCCGAGCGGCGGCGCGCTGAGCCGCCCTGTCAGGGTGGACCAGTCGCGGTGGACCTGTCGCGGTAGACCTGACGCGGTAGACCTGACGCGGTGGACCCGGCGCAGACCGCACCGAGACCCGCCACGACGCGCGGTCCTCGCCGACCCACCAGGAGGACGACATGCCCGGACCAGCAGACCAGCCTCGTCGGACCGCGGTGCGGGACGCAAGGGTCTTCGACGGCCGGCAGGTGCTGCCGCCCACCACCGTCGTCCTCGACGGCGCCCTGATCGGCACGGGCACCGGCGGGGCGGAGGTCGTGGACGCCGGGGGTGCCGTGCTCGTCCCCGGCCTCGTCGACGCGCACGTGCACCTGCACGGCCGCGAGAGCCTCGAGCAGCTGAGCGCCTGGGGCGTGACCACCGCGCTCGACATGGGCACCTGGCCGCCGTCGCTCGTCGACTCGCTGCGCGGCGTGGCCGGTCTCACGGACATCCGCGGCGCCGGCGCGCCCGCCGTCGCGCCCGCCGTCCGCGACACCCGGATGCCGGGCCTCCCGGCTGACGCCGTCGTGGCCGGCCCGGAGGACGCCGAGCGATTCGTCGACCAGCGTGTGGCCGAGGGCTCGGACCACGTCAAGGTCATCCTCGACCGCCCGGGGCCGACGGCGCTGGACCAGGCGACGCTCGACGCCCTACGCCCTCGTCCGGGTGGCGCACGCCCGTGGGCGCCGCGTCGTCGCGCACGCGACGACCACCGGGACCGTCGTGGCGGCGCAGCAGGCGGGCGTCGACGTCGTCACGCACGCGCCGCTGGACGCCCCGCTCGAGCCGGACGACGCGTCGCGGATGGCGCTCGAGGGCCGGCTCGCCGTGCCGACGCTGACGATGATGGAGGCGACGGCCCGCAACCTCGGGCTGGACTACGGCCATGCCCGCGCGAGCGTCACCGCGATGCACGCGGCGGGCGTGGTCGTGCTCGCCGGCACTGACGCCAACGCCGCCCCCGGCGTCCCCGCGTCCGTCCCGCACGGGGAGAGCCTCAGCCACGAGCTGGAGCTGCTCGTCGAGGCGGGGCTGTCCCCGCTGGAGGCCCTGCGCGCCGCCACGGTGCTGCCGGCGCAGCACCTGGGCCTCGGCGACCGCGGCGCCGTCGAGCCGGGCCTGCGGGCCGACCTGGTCCTGCTCGACGGCGACCCGCTCGTCGACATCACCGCCACCCGCCGCCTGCTGCGCGTGTGGTGCGGTGGCGTCGAGCGCGAGGTCGCGGCGGACGCGAAGGCGTGAGCCGGCTGGAGAGCTCGTCGACGTCGAGCACGACCTCTCGGCCCCCGCGCTCACGGACCTTCGTCGGCGGGGAGGCCAGCGCGACAACCCGGCCCTGGTCCTCGGGATCCGCACGTCCACCTCCCCCGGCGACGTCGGTGCGGCACTGCGTACCCTTCCGGAGGTCGCTCCGCGTCGTCGAGGAGCCGCACACCGCCACGACAGATCGGCCGGCCATGACCAGCGACGCGTCGGAGTCCCGGGGCGAGGTGACGTCCCGGGACGGCACGCGCATCGGGTTCCTGCGTCGGGGCACCGGGCCCGGGCTCGTCCTCGTGCAGGGCGCCACGGGTACCGCCGAGCACTACCGCGAGCTGGCGGCCGCGCTGTCACCGCACCTCACCGTGTACAGCCCCGACCGCCGCGGCCGCGGGAGGAGCCCGAGGCCCTACGACGGCAGCCACGACATCGCCCGGGACGTCCAGGACGTCGAGGCCGTCCTCGCCGAGACCGGGGCCCGCGGTGTCTTCGGCCTCAGCTCCGGGGCGGTGATCACGCTGGAGGCGGCCAGGACGCTGCCGCAGATCACCCGGGCCGCGGTGTACGAGCCGCCGTTCTACCCCGAGGGCTTCCCGTGGGCGCTGGTCCGCCGGTTCGAGGCGGAGGTCGACGCGGGTGACCTGCCCTCCGCGCTGATCACGTCCCTGCGCGCCGCCGGGACGGCCCCGGCGCCCGTCCGGGTGCTCCCCCGACCCGTCCTGCGGCTGCTGGCGGCCGGCGTCCTCGCCGCCGACGCCCGCACGCCGGGTCCGCGGTACCTGAGGTTGCGCCGGCTCCTCCCGGGCATCCGCTACGACTTCGCCGCGGTCGGCGGCATGGACGGCAAGGTCGCGACCCTCGCGTCCGTGCAGCAGCCGGTGCTCCTGCTCAGCGGGACCAGGAGCCCCGCCTTCCTGCAGCAGAGCGTCAGGACGCTGGAAGACGTCCTGCCCCGGGCCGAGCGCGTCGAGCTCGACGGGCTGAGCCACTCCGGCCCGTGGAACCGCGCCCGAGGCGGCCGCCCCGCCGTCGTCGCGCACGCGCTGCAGCGCTTCTTCGCCTGACCGTGGTGCGTGAGCGCGGGGGCGCGCCCGGTGGCGGCCCGGCCCGGGAGCGGGTCGCCCCGCAGGTGCTGCGGGTGGCGCGGGTGGCGATCTTCACCGGTCTGCTGGCCACGCTGGACTCCACCGTCGTGGCCGTGGCGCTGGCCACGATCGGCCGCGACCTGGGGGCGGGCCTGGGCTCGGCGCAGTGGGTGGTCACCGGGTACCTGCTGGCGCTGGCCGTGTCGCTGCCGGTCAGCGGGTGGCTGGTCGAGCGCGTCGGTGAGCGTCGGGTCTTCCTGCTCGCCGTGGGGACCTTCGCGCTGACCAGCGTGGCGTGCGCGGCGGCGTGGAGCCTGCCGGTGCTCGTCGTGCTGCGCGTCGCGCAGGGCGTCGCCGGTGGACTGCTGGTGCCGCTGGGGCAGGTCATCGTCACGCGGGTGACCCCGGACGCACAGCTGGGTCGGGTGATGAGCCTGGTCGGGGCCCCGGCCGCGCTGGGCCCGGTGCTCGGCCCCGTGCTGGGCGGGGTGATCACCTCGGCCGCCTCCTGGCGGTGGGTGTTCCTGGTCAACGTCCCCGTGGCCGTGGTGGCCCTGGTGGTGGGGGCGCGACGTCTGCCGCGCGAGGACCCCGACCGCCACCGGCGACCACCCTCACGGCGGTCGCCGGAGCAGCCGGTCGAGGCCGAGCGGCTGGACGTCGTCGGGCTGGCGCTGCTGTCCCCGGGCCTGGCCCTGACGACCTACGCCCTGTCCACCCTGGGCAGCACGTCCAGCGCCGGGGCGGACCCGGGCGGGAGCACCACGTCGCCGGGGCTAAGAGTGGCCGTCGCCGCCGCCGGGCTCGCCGCCCTGGCCGCCTTCGCGGTGTGGAGCCTGCACCGTCCACGCAGGGGGCCCCGGGCGGCGCTGGTGGACCTGCGCCTGCTGCGCCGGCGGCCCTTCGGCCCGGCGGTGCTGCTCGCGCTGGTCTCCCGCGTGGTCGGCGACGGCTCGGTGGTGCTGGTCGCCCTCTACCTGCAGCAGGTGCGCGGGGCCGGCCCCCTGGGCGCGGGCCTGCTGTTGATCCCCCAGGGCGTCGGCGCGGTCCTCGGGCTTCGCTGGGCGGGGCTGCTCGTCGACCGCCGCGGCCCGCGCACCACCGCGGTCGTCGGCTCGCTCCTGCTCGCCGTCGCCACCGTGCCGCTGGTAGTGGCCCCGGCCCTTCCCACCGCCGCGCTGCTGGGTGTCCTCGCCGTCCGGGGACTGGGCACCACTCTGGTGGGACTGCCCCCCGTCGCCGGGGCCTACCAGGGCATGGACCGCTCCCGCGCCCCCCGCGCCACGACCACGCTGAACATCGCCCAGCGCCTGGGAAGCCCCCTGGGCACCGCCCTGCTCGTCACCGTGGTCACCCTGCCCCAGGGCTACCTGGCCCCCTTCAGCGCCGCCTTCGCCGCCGCCCTGCTCGCCAGCCTCGCCCTGGCCGGCCTCAGCCTGCTGCTGCCCGGCCGAGGCCGATGACGGAGACCCGCGGAGTAGGCGCCCACGGCTGCAGCGCCGACCGTGCGGGTCGCTGGGCTGTGCTCGGGCGGTCCGCCAGAGCACCCGGCGACAGCCCCTTCGGACGTGGCGGAGGTCCCGGGTCTTGTCATCGGGGTTTCTGTGGGTCCAGCGGTGTGGGCCGGACCGGGCTCGAGCCGAGCGGCGCACCGCCTGCAGGGGCCGGGGCCTCGGCGGGGTGCTCGGCGTGCTCGGTGGCGGCCCAGGCGGCCAGCAAGGACAGGGCCTGGGCGGTGGGTGATCCCGGTTCGGCGGAGTACAGGGTCAGGCTCAGGCCCGGCGCGGACAGCCTCTCCAGGCCTTCGTAGGCGAGCTCGAGATCACCGACGGCGGTGTGGTGGAACGTCGTGGTGCCGACCCCGTGCAGGCGGACGTCGTGGGCCGACCACAGGGCGGCGAAGTCGGAGCTGCGGGTGGACAGCTCTCCGACGAGGTCGTGCATGGCCTTGTCGTGGGGTGCCCGGCCGGCCTCGGTCCGCAGGATCGTCACGCAGATCCGTGCTGCGGCGTCCCAGTCGGGGTAGGAGGTGCGGGAGTCGGGGTCGAGGAAGGTGTACCGGGCGAAGTTGGGTGGGCCGCCGGCGCAGGCGGCGGGGCTGTCGTACAGCGCCGAGTGCATCGCCCAGCCCAGCAGGTTGGTCGCCAGCAGGTCCATCCGTCCGTTGCGGACGATCGCCGGTCCGCCGGTGATGGTGTCCAGGGCCCACTGCCGGCCCACCGCAACGAAGCGAGCAGCGTTAGGTTGACGCCGTGGCCGACGACGAGACGTGTGACCTGCTGTGCCTGGACCTGCCGCACGCCGACGCGGTGCGGACCGCGCTGCCCGCGGCGCCGACCCTGGAAGGTGCCGCGGCCACCGCCAAGGCTCTCGGCGACCCGACCCGGATGCGGATCGCGCTGGCCCTCGCCACCGGCGGGCCGATGTGCGGGTGCGACCTGGCCTGGGTCACCGGCCTGGCGGCGAACCTGGTCTCCCACCACGCCCGCGTCCTGCGCTCGTGCGGGTTGGCGTCCTCCCGCCGCGACGGCAAGCTCGTGGTCTACCGGTTGACCGCGCTCGGGCGGGAGCTGCTCGGCGTCCTCGGCGTCCACGGGGCCACCGACGGCGCACCGACCCAGCAGCCGGTCCAGGGCCGGCCCGCCGGACCGGTCGACCTCGCAGGTCCGGTGGTGGCGTGATGGCGAGGACCTCCCGCGTGCCCGCGGCGACCGGTGACCCGGGGCGCCGGGCGGTGCTGACCCGGCGGGTGCGCCTGGTCGTGGCCGCCACGATCACCTGGAACGTGGCCGAGGCGGTGGTCGCGATCACCGCCGGGCGGATGGCCTCCTCGGCCGCCCTGGTCGGCTTCGGTCTGGACTCCGTGGTCGAGGTCGTCTCGGCGGCCGCGGTCGCGTGGCAGTTCGCCGCCCCCGACCCGCAGGCCCGCGAACGGACGGCGATGCGGGTGATCGCGGTGGCCTTCGTCGCCCTGGCGGCCTTCGTCACGCTCGACGCCGCGAGGACCCTGCTGGGGGCCGCCGAGGCCGAGCACTCGAGCGTCGGGATCGCACTGGCCGCGCTCAGCCTCGTCGTGATGCCGTTCCTGTCGTGGTTCGAGCGCCGCACCGGTCGTGAGCTCGGGTCGGCCTCGGCGGTCGCGGACTCGAAGCAGACGCTGCTGTGCACCTACCTGTCCGGGGTGCTCCTGGTCGGGCTGCTGCTGAACAGCCTGCTGGGGTGGACCTGGGCGGACCCGCTGGCTGCCCTGGTCATCGCCGCTGTCGCCGTCAAGGAGGGCCGCGAGGCGTGGCGCGGTGACGCCTGCTGCACCCCGGTCGCCGCGGTGACCGCGCCGGCGCACGGCCACGCCGACCCCGGCGTTCGAGCAGTCCTCCCGGCAGGTGGTGGCTGCTGCACCGCTGGGTGCTGCACCCCGACGCCGGCGGGCAGCGACACCTCGCCCCGGCCGCCCTCGGGCGCTGCCCGGTGAGCGGACACGCCCACGCACCGGCTGCCGGCGGCGGCGCGGGGTCGCAGCGGACCCGGCTGGTGGTGGTGCTGGCGTCGACCTCGACCGTGATGGTCGTCGAGGTGATCGGCGCACTGGTCTCCGGGAGCCTGGCGCTGGCGGCCGACGCCGGGCACATGCTCACCGACGTCGCCGGCCTGGCCATCGCCCTGGTCGCCGCGACGCTGGCGCTGCGCCCGGCCACCGCCCGACGGACCTGGGGCTACCGGCGCGCCGAGGTCCTCGGCGCCAGCGTGCAGGCCTCGGTCCTGCTCGCCGTCGGGATCCTCGTCCTCGTCGAGGGCGTACGACGCCTGGTCGACCCCCCACCGGTCCAGGCCACCGCCGTGGTCGTCTTCGGCGCCGTCGGACTGGCCGTCAACGTCGTCGGCCCGTGCACAGCTGGTCGGCGACGGTGGGGGTGGTCCTGGCGTTCTACGCCGTCAGCTGCCTCGTGATGGTCGTCGCGCGAGGCGGCTGCCGCCGGGGCTCCTGCGCGATGTCACCGAGCTCGTGCCGGCCTGCGTCACCACGGCACGACGCCTGCTCCGGTGCGACGCCGTGCCCGGCGCGCGAAGCTCGCCGTCCTCCTCGCTGTCGGGTGGGTGCTGTCCCCCATCGATCTCCTGCCGGAGTTCCTGCCGGAGTTCCTGCCGGTGATCGGGCCCCTGGACGACGTCGCCGCCGTCGTGCTGCTGCGCTACGCCGCCCGATCCGTGGCCCGCCCGTCCTCCTCGGCGCCTGGCCTGCCCGCCCCGACCTCCTCGACCGTGTCCTCGACGGCCGCCGAGGACGACGAGGGCCACGCCCGAGACCGTCCGCGGGCTGCGCACCCGTGCCCGGGTGGCGGTGGACGACTCCTGCCACAGTGGTGCGGACGGCCGGACCCGTCCCACGGTGGCGGACGACGGTGAGGAGGACGGTGTGGCGAGCGGTCGCACGAGACAGATCCTGGCCGAGGTCGCCGGCGGCGGCGTGGACGTCGCCGAGCTGCCCGGCGCGCTGGTCGCCCGCTGCGCGGCGGCGCTGCCGATCACCGGGGTCGGGCTGATGCTGATGACCGACGCCGGCCCGGCGGGCACGGTCGCGGCCTCCGACGGCCCGGCCGGGGCCCTGGAGGAGCTGCAGTTCACCCTCGGCGAGGGGGCCTGCGTGGACTGCTCGCGCACGGGGCGGCCGGTACTGGTGGCCGACCTCGCCGCGCAGGGGCCGGGCCGGTGGCCGGCGTTCACCGGGGAGGCGCTGGCGGCGGGGGTGGCCGCGGTGTTCGCCCTCCCGCTGCGGGTCGGGGGGATCCGGCTGGGGGTGCTGGACCTGTACCGGGAGGTGACCGGGCCGCTGGCCGGGTCGGACCTGGCCGAGGCGCTGGCGTTCGCCGACGCCGCCACCGCGGTGCTGCTGCACCTGCAGTCCCACACCCCCGAGGGCGAGACGGCCCTGGGCCCGCAGACGATCCCGGTGTTGGACGACCGGGCGCAGGTCCACCAGGCCACCGGGATGGTCTCGGTGCAGGCCGGCGTCTCCCTGGCCTCGGCGCTGCTGCTGCTGCGGGCCCACGCCTTCGCGACCGGTCGCCCCGTCGCCGACCTGGCCCACGACGTCCTGACCCGGCTCGTGCACTTCCGCTCCGACGACACCACCTGAGCGCGCCGATGGTGCCGGCCGGTGCTGACGCCGACAGACCGGTGTTGACGCCGGTGGGCGGGCCGGTCTGGGATGGCCGGTGGTGCCGGCCGGGATGGTCCCGGGGGACCGGCAGGGTGGTCACAGATCCGCGGCGCCCACACCGCCGTCGCGGGAGAGGAGAGGGACGACATGGACGGACCGCAGCGGCTGGCCGAGGTGTTCGTGGA
>NZ_JBBIAA010000010.1:0-44198 GCF_037482545.1 Pseudokineococcus basanitobsidens
ACGGCTCCGGCCAGTACGACGGCGACGTCCCCTCGGACCTCGACCCGTCGCTGCCCGAGGAGGCCACCGACCCGGCCGCCTGCGGCACGCTCGACGTCGCGCAGATGTCGATGCCGGGCGGCGGCGCCGACACCGGCGCCGGCGGCACCGCCGGCACCTCGACGACGAGCTTCGTCGTCGGCGGCGCGGCCCTCGTGGCCGCCGGCGCGGCGGGCGTCGTCGTCGCCCGTCGTCGCAGCGCCCAGCAGGGCTGAGACCCGCCCGCGCGGCGCTGACGGCGTCGCGCGCAGACGGCCCGGGTCCGGGGCAGCAGCCTCGGGCCCGGGCCGTCCTCGTCCTCCGGGCCCCGGCCCCTGCTCGACAGGAGGTCCCCGTGACCGCGGAACGTCCCCCGCGCCACCGCGCCCTGCGACGCGCCCTCCAGGGCGCGGCCGCCGGCACCTCGCTGCTGCTCCTCACCGCCCTCGTCGTCGGGGCCGGGAGCACCCGCGACGACGACACGACCACGGCGCGGTCCGGCCACCACGGGACGGTCCTCGTGAGCCCCTCCCCCAGCGGCGGCGCAGGCCCAGGCGCGGACGCGGGCACGGCCGACGGCGCGGGGGCCGGCACCGCGTCCGTGGCCCTGGCCCCGGGCACGAAGATCGGCGCCGACGGCCGCGTCGTGCACGACCACGGCGACCTCGAGGTCACCGTGATGCTCGCGGCGGACGGCGGCACCGAGGTCCTCGGCCCCGTCCGTCCGGGGGCCTCCATCTCCTTCGTCAACCACACGACGGCGGACCAGGTGCTGACGACGGATGACGGCGCCGTCCGCGTCGACGTCCCGCTGGTCCAGCTCGTCACCGTGCCGGCACCGGACCGCCCGGGCACCTACCGCTTCGTCTCGCGCACCGACCGCACGGTCACGGCCGACGTCGTCGTGACCGGCGAGGCCGCGGGCGCCGACGGTCCGGACGTCGCCGGGGGCGACGCCGCAGCCGTCGTCACCTCCGTCGAGGACGAGGGCCCGCCGACCTCGCGGTGAGGAGTCCCGGGGCGTCAGCGGCCTCGGCGGCGGCTCCCGACCGCACCGCGAGAAGGACCGTGCGGGACGCCTCACGGCACGGGCAGGACGTCCGCCACCCTCCAGGCCCCCGCCTCCCGCACGAGCGACAGCCGTGCCTGCACGTCCTCCGTCGGCGGCACCTGGTCGAGCACCTCACCGTCGTCGCCGACGAGCCGGTGGCCGGAGGTGCGCGTGCGCACGTCGACGAGCGCGGCGCCGTCCACCACCTCCGCCGGGTCCACGCGCGTCGCGGAGAGCACCTCGACCTGGAGGCCCTCGAGCCGTCCTTCCCGGGCGGCCAGGGCGGCCATCGAGCGCTCGTCCGCCGCCATCGCCGCGGACCCGGGCTCGACCGCCCGCCGCAGCACCTGCTCGTCGCGCGTGGCGAAGGCCAGCGCCCGTACGTCGGCCAGCGCCTGGACGACCGCGACCGGGTCGTCGCCGCGCAGCGTCTCCTCCTCCTGCGCCGCCTCCTCCTGCGCCGCCTCCTCCTGCGCCACCTCCTCCTGCGGGCCCGTGCGAGCCACCTCGTCCGGGGGGGCCTTGGTGGCGAGAGCGGGAGCGGGGGCCTGCGTGGTGGCCGCCGAGGACGGCGTGGCTGCGGGCCCGGGGGACGACGTCCTCGGGGCGGACGGCAGCGCCGGAGCTCCGGCGACCACCTCGCCGCCGCGGTCGGCCGTCGGGACGACCGGCAGGACCGCCGTCCCCCCGACGACGGCGAGGACCACGAGCGCGACGACGCCCGCACCACCCAGGAGCAGCGTCCCTGCCCGCGGCCGCCGCGGCCGGCGCCGTGCGGGGGTGACCGGCTCCGGCGTCGACCGACGCGCGGCCGCCCGGACGCGGTGCGTGATGACCTCGTCCGGAGGGGCCAGCGGGTCCGTCCCGACGAGGCGGACCGGCTCCGCCTCGACGGCCTCCCACGCGCGGCGCGCGAGGTCGGCGGCGGCGGGCCGGCGAGCCGGGTCGAGCTCGAGGCAGTCCTCGAGGAGGTCGACGAGGTCGAGCGGCAGGTCGGGGCGGAGCGTGACGAGCGGCGGGCGGACCTCGGGGGAGCCCGGTCGGACCCCCGTCAGGGCGTGCCAGGCGCACGCGCCGAGGGCGAAGACGTCACCGGCCGCGGTGGGGCCTCCGCCCGCCGCACGGTCGGGGTCCGCGTAGCCGGCGGTGGCGTGCACGTCGTCGTGCTCGACCGGTCGGCCGCTCCCGTCCTCCCGCCCGGGCACGGGGGCGCCGCACGAGAGCAGGGACGCCGTGCCGAGGTCACCCAGCAGCGGACGTCCGTCCGCGGCGAACAGGACGTTCCCCGGCGAGACGTCGCCGTGCACGACGCCTCCGGCGTGCAGGCGGTCCAGGACGCCGGCGAGGGGTACGAGCACGGTGACGACCTCCGCCGCGTCGAGGGCGCCCCGGCGGGCGACGAGCGCCGCGAGGCTCCCGCCGGGGGCGTGCTCGAGCACGAGGACGGTGGCGGCGCGGGGCGGCGCGGTCGCCACCACGGCGACCAGCGGGACGACGTGCTCGTCGCTCAGCGAGGCCAGCAACGACGCCTCCTGCTCCAGCCGGCGTCGCGCCGCCGCGTCACCGGCCACGGACGCACGCAGCACCTTGAGCGCCACGGGCGCGCCCTCGCCCGGCGCGGTCCCCTCGCGACGGGCCCGCCACACCTCGCCGCTGCCGCCGCGCCCGAGGCGCCGCTCGACGACGTAGCCGGTGACGACGGGCCGCTCCCCGCCCTCGTCTCGCCCGTCGCCGGCCCCCTCGGGACCGTCGTCCGGTCCGGCACCGACCGGGCAGCCGTCACCACGGCCCCCGTCCGGCCCGGGCCGGGCGGCCGGCCCGACGCCCTCGGGGACCGGCGCGGCCGCACCGGGAGGGCCGAGCGGCCAGCGCAGCGACCCACCGGCCGGCCCGAGCCGCTCCCACCAGGGACCGCCCTCCCCGCGCCCGGACCACCCCCCGTCCCCGTCGCCGTCCCCGTCGCCGTCACCGCTGCCCCTCGGGGGTCGCCCCGCCGCATGCCGTCCCGTCACGCGTGCATCCCACCCCGGGGCACGGGAGCGCCGCAGGCGTCGTCCACAGCCTCGCCCCCTCCCCCGGCATCCCCCATGGCATCCCTCCCCCGGCACCCCTCTTCCGGCACCACCCCGAGCCCGGCCGCGCCCGGCGCCACCCCCGTCCGGGCGCCGCGCGGCGGGCGGGGGCACGATGCGGGGCGTGCCCGCCGACACCCCCACCGTCCTCGCCACCTCGGGCGGCCTCCGCCCCGGTCGTCGAACCCGGCTGGAGCTCTCGGGGCTCGTCCACCACGCGGTCGAGCTGTCCGGCTGCGAGGGCCGCTCCCCCCGCGTCGTCCACCTCGGCACGGCGGGCGGCGACCAGCGATGGTTCGCGGCCGAGCTGTCCGAGGCCGCCCGGGTCGCCGGGATGGCGATGGAGCACCTCGCCCTGCTGCCGATGCCCAGCCACGACGACGTCCGCGGCCTGCTGCTCGGCGCCGACGTCGTGTGGGTCGGCGGCGGCAGCGTCGCCGGGCTGCTCGCGCTGTGGCGCCTGCACGGGCTCGCCCCCGTGCTCGAGGAGGCCTGGCGCGCCGGGGTCGTCCTCGCCGGTGTCAGCGCCGGGTCCCTGTGCTGGCACGTGGGCGGCCCGACGGACTCCTTCGGCCCGGACCTGCGCCTGGTGACGGACGCCCTCGCGCTGCTGCCCTACGGCAACGGCGTCCACTACGACTCCGAGGAGCAGCGCCGTCCGCTCGTGCAGCGTGCCGTCGCCGCCGGCGACCTGCCCCTCACGCACTGCACCGACGACGGGGCCGGGCTCGTGTACCGCGGCACCCAGCTCGTCGAGGTCGTCACCGACCGGCCGTCCGCCCGCGGGTACCGGGTCGAGCGGGACGCCACCGGCGCGAGCCCCCGCGCCGTCGAGACCGTGCTGGACGCCCGGCTGCTGCCCCAGCCCTGACGGACGGGCTCAGGTCGCGAGGTCGGGCACCCGCACGGGGACGACCTCGCCGGTGCGCGCGCTCGCGCGTGCGGCGTCCAGGACGGCCAGCACCGCGACGGCGTCGGCCGGGTCCACCGGCCACGCGCCCTCGCCGCGGACGGCCGCCGCCGCCGCGCGGTAGAGGTCGGCGTGACCGCCCGGCGGGGTCGGGACGGGCGTGCGCTCCGCGCCGCGCACGACCCACCCCGTGCACCCCGGTGCGTCGTCGAGCACGCCGGCGAAGCCGGAGACCTCGCCCTCGAACGGGACGACGACGTAGGCGCCCCCGGTGCCGAGCACCCGCGTGCGCGGGCCCGGGGCGCCGGCGGCGCTCACGGCGGACAGGTGGCTGCGCGCCCCGCCCGCGTGCCGCAGCGCCAGGAAGGTCGTGTCCTCCGCGGGCGTCAGGACGGCCGAGACCTCGGCGTACACCGACTCCACCGGCCCGAGCAGCTGCACGGCCGAGTCCACCAGGTGGCTCTGGAGGTCCAGCAGCAGGCCGCCGCCGTCGGCGGGCGGCGCGTTCTCGCGCCAGCGGTCCTTCGGGACCGGCCTCCAGCGCTCCCAGCGGCGCTCGAGCCGCAGCACGTCGCCGATCTCGCCCGCGGCGAGCACCGCGGCGAGCGCCCGCTGCTCGTCGTCCCAGCGCCGGTTCTGGAAGACCGTCAGGGGCACGTCCGCGGCCCGTGCGGCCCGCACGCACCTCGCGGCCCCGGCGGCGTCGACGGCGAGCGGCTTCTCGACGAGCACGGGCCGCCCGGCGGCGACGCAGGCGAGCACCTGCTCCTCGTGCACGCCCGTGGGGGAGGTCAGGACGACGAGGTCGACGCCGCCGCGGCCGGTGCCGGCCGCGAGCACCGCCCCCAGGTCCGGGACGACACGGGCGTCCGGGTGGTCGGCGGTCGCCGCGGCGGCACGCTCGGGCGACGACGTGGCGACGAGCGCCACGTCGAGCCCGGCCTCCTGCAGCAGCGGGGCGTGGATGCCCCGGCCCGAGCTGCCGTAGCCGACGAGGCCGACGCGCACGGCGCCGCTCACGCGGGGCCCGGTCCAGCAGCGACAACCGCGGGGACCGCCGGGCGCGGTCGGGGGCACGGGTACGGCATCCCCCGATCCTGCCGCGCCGACGGGCGATCGGGCGAGCCGCCGCCGCGGCGTACCGTCGAGCCATGCGCTTCGAGCACGTCGGGTTCGGGTCGGACGCGGTGGAGTACCGGCGCGGGTGGGACCTCCAGCGCACGGCGCACGCCGAGGTCGTCGCGGGGGCCGAGGACGTCGTCCTCCTCCTGGAGCACCAGGCGGTGTACACCGCCGGCCGGCGGACGCTGCCGCACGAGCGCCCCTTCGACGGCACGCCGGTGGTCGACGTCGACCGCGGCGGGAAGATCACCTGGCACGGCCCCGGCCAGCTCGTCGGCTACCCGATCACCCGGCTGCCGGACCCGGTCGACGTCGTCGCCTACGTCCGGCGCACCGAGCAGGTGCTCGTCGACGCGTGCGCCGATCTCGGCCTGGCCACCGAGCGGGTCGAGGGACGCAGCGGCGTCTGGGTGCTCGGCGACGGGTCGGGGCGGCCGGGCCACCGCGACCGCAAGGTGGGCGCCATCGGCATCCGCGTCGCCCAGGGCGTGACCATGCACGGCTTCGCCCTCAACTGCGACAACACCCTCGACGGCTTCGGCGGCATCGTCCCGTGCGGCATCCCGGACGCCGACGTGACGACGCTGAGCGCCGAGCTGGGCCGGGCCGTGACGGTCGCCGAGGCGCTGCCCGTCGTGGAGCGGCACCTGACGACGACCCTGCCGGCGGCCGCCCCCGCCGGGGCGGCCGCCGCGCGCTGAGCCGGCCGTCCTCACCCGCGGGAGGTGGCGCCCGTCACAGGGCCGTCACCTGCGGCATGACCCGCTCGGCGACGAGCTCGACGTGGTCGAGGTCGCCGAGGTCGAGGAACTGGCAGTACGTGCGCTGCGACCCGACCGCGGAGTAGCGGCCGATCTTCTCGACCACCTCGTCCGGCGTCCCCGCCAGGCCGTTCGCCCGGAGCTCCTCGACGTCGCGCCCGATCGCCGCGGCCCGCCGGGCGACCTCGGCGTCGTCGCGGCCGACGCAGACGACGAGCGCGCTCGACCACGTGAGCTCGCGCGCGTCCCGGCCGGCCTGCTCGCAGGCGGCGCGCACACGGCCGAACTGGGTGCGGACGTCCTCGACGGAGCCGAAGGGCAGGTTGAACTCGGAGGCGTACCGGGCCGCCAGCGCGGGGGTGCGCCGCTTGCCGCCGCCGCCGACCACGACCGGCACCGGCTGCTGCACCGGCCTGGGCAGCGCCGGGGAGTCGGAGAGCTCGTAGTGGTCGCCCGTGAAGGAGAACGTCTCCCCCGCCGACGTCCCGAGCAGCCCGGTGACGACGGCGAGCTGCTCGGCGTACCGGTCGAAGCGCTCGCGCACGTCGGGGAAAGGGATGCCGTAGGCGCGGTGCTCGGCCTCGTACCAGCCGGAGCCGAGCCCGAGCTCGACGCGGCCACCGGACATCTGGTCGACCTGCGCGACCTGGACGGCCAGCACGCCGGGGTGCCGGAACGTCGCCGACGTCACGAGCGTGCCGAGGCGGATGGTCCGCGTCTCCCGCGCCAGCCCCGCGAGCGTCGTCCACGCGTCGGTGGGGCCCGGCAGCCCGTCGCCGTCGCCCATGGCGAGGAAGTGGTCGGAGCGGAAGAAGGCGTCGTAGCCGGCCGCCTCGGCCGTGCGGGCGATCGCGAGGAGGTCGTCGTAGGTGGCGCCCTGCTGGGGCTCGGTGAATACGCGGAGGTCCATGCGCGCCATCCTGGCGCCCGTGACCGACACCGCCCCCACCCCTGACCCCGCCGACGGGACGAGCCTGCGCCCCGCCACCGCCGACCGCCTGCTCCACCTGCTGGCCCGCGAGCAGGTCGACCGCCGACTGCCGTCGGTGGTCGCGGGCCTGGTGCGCGACGGCCGCCTCGTCTGGTGGGCGGCGCGCGGGAGCACGAGCGGGCCGGGCGAGCCGCCGGCGGCCCCGGCCCCGACGACGCGCTACCGCATCGGCTCCATCACCAAGCCGCTCGTCGCCACCGCGCTCATGCGCGCCCACGACGCGGGGCTGTTCGACCTGGACGACGCGGTGGGGCGGCACCTGCCCGAGCTGGGCTCCGACCGCGCCGACGTCGGCGCCCTCACCGTGGGGCAGCTGCTCGGCCAGGCCTCCGGCCTGCAGGCGGAGAACGACGGCGCGGGGCCGTGGTGGGAGCGCACGCCGGGCGGTGACTGGGCGGCCCTCGCGCCCGCGCTCACGGCGGACGCCCGACGGCACCGCCCCGGCACGCGCTTCCACTACTCGAACACGGGCTTCGCCGTCCTCGGCGAGCTCCTCGCCCGGCTGCGGGGACGGCCGTGGCACGAGGCGCTGCAGGCCGACGTCCTCGACCCGCTGGGCATGGACCGCGCCGGGTTCCGGCGCGACGAGGACTCCGCCGCCGGCCTCGCCGTCCACCCCTGGGCCGACGTCGTCCTCCCCGAGCCCGAGCACGACGCCGGCGCGATGGCCCCCGCGGGCCAGGTCTGGGCGAGCGTGCCGGACATGGCGCGCTTCGCCGCCCTCCTCGCGGGCTCGCCGACCGCCGCCGGCGTCGTCAGCGACGAGGCGCGCCGGCTCATGACGACGCCGCAGGCGGTGGACGACCCTCGCGGCGCCGGGTGGGGCGTCGGCTACGGCCTCGGCGTCCAGGTCTGGAACCTCGCCGGGCGGCGCCTCGTCGGCCACGGCGGCTCGATGCCCGGCTTCATCGCCGGGCTGCAGGTCGACGTGGCGAGCGGCGACGGCGTCGTCGCCATGACGAGCTCGACGACCGGCTTCGGCGACCTCCCCCTGCGCCTGCTCGACACCCTCGCCGAGGCCGAGCCGCGGCTGCCCGAGCCCTGGTCCCCGAGCCCGGTCGCCGACGACGTCCTCGAGCTCGTCGGCCCCTGGTACTGGGGCCCCTCCCCGCTCGTCGTGCGCTCGGAGGCCGACGGCTTCCTCCTCGAGGGCCTCGGCCGTCCCGGCCGCTCCTCCCGCTTCCGCCGCTCCCCCACCGGGGACGGCACCTGGGTGGGCCTGGACGCCTACTATGCGGGCGAACGGCTCCGCGTGGTGCGCAGGGGCGACGGGACGCCCTCGCACCTGGACCTCTCGACGTTCCGGATGACCCGGACGCCCTACGACCCCGCGGCCGACGTCCCCGGCGGCGTCGACGAGGGCGGCTGGCGCGCCTGAGCGCGCGCCCCGGGAGGCGCCGTCGGCCCCGCTCCCCCGTCCGGGGGCGGGGCCGGCCGCCCCGTACCCTCGAGCCGTGACGGTCGCACCCGAGGGACGCAAGATGCTGCGCGTCGAGGCGCGCAACGCCGAGACGCCGATCGAGAAGAAGCCGTCGTGGATCCGCACGAAGGCGAAGATGGGCCCGGAGTACAGCGAGCTGAAGGGCCTCGTGAAGCGCGAGGGCCTGCACACGGTGTGCGAGGAGGCGGGCTGCCCCAACATCTTCGAGTGCTGGGAGGACCGCGAGGCCACCTTCCTCATCGGGGGCGAGCAGTGCTCGCGGCGCTGCGACTTCTGCCAGATCGACACCGGCCGCCCGTCCCCCCTGGACCGGGACGAGCCCCGCCGCGTGGCCGAGAGCGTCCAGGCCATGGGCCTGCGGTACGCCACCGTGACCGGCGTCGCCCGCGACGACCTCCCCGACGGCGGCGCCTGGCTCTACGCCGAGACGATCCGCGCCATCCGCACCCTGAACCCGGGCACGGGCGTGGAGATCCTCGTGCCCGACTTCAACGGTGTCCCCGAGCTCGTCGGCGAGGTGCTCGACGCCGGTCCCCAGGTCTTCGCCCACAACGTCGAGACGGTCCCGCGCATCTTCAAGCGCATCCGCCCGGCCTTCCGCTACGAGCGCTCCCTCGACGTCATCACGATGGGCCGCGACGCCGGCCACGTGACGAAGTCGAACCTGATCCTCGGCATGGGCGAGACGACCGAGGAGGTCGTCGACGCGCTGCGCGACCTGCACCGGGCCGGCTGCGACCTCGTGACGATCACCCAGTACCTGCGCCCGAGCCCGAAGCACCACCCGGTGGACCGCTGGGTGAAGCCGGAGGAGTTCGTCGAGCTGGCGGACGCCGCGCAGGAGATGGGCTTCGCCGGGGTCATGAGCGGGCCGCTCGTGCGCTCGTCCTACCGCGCCGGCCGCCTGTGGGCGGGGGCCATGAAGCGTCGCGGCGCCGTCATCCCCGAGGAGCTCTCCCACCTCGACGTCGAGCAGCCGGCGCGCCAGGAGGCCTCGAGCCTGCTCGCCCGCTCCTGACCCGCCCCGGCCCGAAGCGGGTCGTGGGCCCGGCGGCGTGCGGCCCGTATCCTCGCCCGCATGGCTCGCCGCGCACCCGCCCCGCCCACCGCCTCCACCGGGACCGCCGGGGCGGGCGACGGGGGCAGGGGCCCGCTGGCGGCGATGCGACGTCGCCGCCGGCGCCCGAAGGTCGGGCCGGACGGACGCCCCACCGGCCGCCTGGCGCAGATGCGCCAGGTCTTCGACATGACGCGGAAGGCCGACCCGTCCGTCGTCTGGTGGATGCTCGGCGTCGTCGTGGTCGTCCTGGCGCTGGCCCTGGTCATCGGCTTCGCGACCGGGCACCCGATCTACCTGCTCGTCCTCGGCATCCCGCTGGCCGTCCTCGGCGCCATGGTCGTCCTGGCGCGCAAGGCCGAACGGGCCGCCTTCGCGCAGATCGAGGGCCGACCCGGAGCCGCCGGTGCCGCGCTGCGCTCCATCCGCCGCGGCTGGGACTTCCCCGAGCAGCCCGTCGCCGTGGACCCCCGCACGCAGGACTCGGTCTTCCGCGGGCTCGGGCGCGCCGGCGTGGTCCTCGTCGGCGACGGCCCGCCGCACCGCGTGGGCAAGCTGCTCGAGGCCGAGCGGCGCAAGGTGGCCCGCGTCGTCCCCAGCGTCCCGGTCCACGTCCTGCAGGCCGGCCGCGGCGAGGACCAGGTGCCGCTCCCGAAGCTGGCGCGCCGGGTCCAGCGGCTCAAGCCGGTGATGACCAAGGGCGAGCTCTCCCAGGTGAGCAGCCGGCTGCGGGCCATCGGCGGCATGCGGATGCCCGTCCCGAAGGGCGTCGACCCGATGCGCGCCCGTCCCGACCGCAAGGCCGCGCGCGGCCGCTGACGCCGGTCCCCTGACCACGGGGTCACCGCCTACGGTGCCGCCATGGCCCTCGACCCCGCGCACACCGTCGTGGCGCTGCTGGTCCCCGTGCTCGCCCTCGCCGTCACGGCGCTGGTCCTCTACGCCGTCGTCCGGCTCGCCGTCCGTCACGGCACGCTCGACGCGCGGCGGCGGTGGCGGGGCGAGACGGGTGGTGCACCGACCCCGCCGCAGGGGTAGGCCGGGCGCGGGGGCCCGGCTCAGCGCCGCACGAGCACGGTGCCCGAGAGGCGGTCGTGCATGCCCCGCTGGTCGGCGTCCCAGATGGCCGCGGGGACGACGACGCAGAGCAGCACCGTCCGCGTCAGCGCCCGCAGCGGACCCGGCCACCCCCCGGCCAGACGCAGGACGCGCATCCCCAGGAGCAGGTGGCCCGGGCTGCCGCCCAGGGTGGCGACCCCGACGACGTGCAGCACGGCGAAGACCCCGAGCGTCGTCCACGGGTTCCCGCCGAGGAGGGCCTGCGAGACGAGCGTCGCGAGCAGCCAGTCGACGACGACACCGACCAGGCGGCGCCCGACGCGGGCCACGGACCGCGAGCCGTCGCGCGGCAGCCCGAGCCGTCGGCCCGGCAGGGCCCCGCCCGCTCCCGCGGTGCCGTCCGACCCGGTCCCCGCACGCGACGCCACGCCGCCACGCTAGCCAAGCGCGGGTCGACCCCGTCGGCGCGTCGCCCGGACTCCGCGCAACACGCCGGAAACACTGGGGACACGGGTGGGCAACGGCCTCCTCCTACGGTCTCGCCGACCGAGCAGGGGCCGCCCGCGCCACCCGGGGCCGGCTCGCCGCCGGCGACCAGCCCCCGACGACAAGCCCCCGACGACAAGCCCCCGACGACAAGCCCAGGAGTGTGGATGTTCACCACCGCCGACGAGGTCCTCGCGTACATCACGGAGAACGACGTCAAGTTCGTCGACGTCCGCTTCTGCGACCTCCCGGGGGTGATGCAGCACTTCACCGTCCCGGCCGCCTCCGTCGACGCCGACTTCTTCACGACGGGCCAGATGTTCGACGGCTCCTCGATCCGCGGGTTCCAGGCCATCCACGAGTCCGACATGAAGCTCGTGCCGGACGTCGAGACGGCGTTCGTGGACCCCTTCCGCGCGGAGAAGACGCTCGTCGTCAACTTCGGCATCGTCGACCCCTTCACCGACGAGGCGTACTCCCGCGACCCCCGCCAGATCGCCCGTCGCGCCGAGGAGTACCTGCGCTCGACCGGCATCGCGGACACGGCCTTCTTCGCGCCCGAGGCGGAGTTCTACGTCTTCGACGACGTGCGCTTCGCGACGAACCAGCACGAGAGCTACTACCACCTCGACTCGATCGAGGGCGCCTGGAACACCGGGCGCGCGGAGGAGGGCGGCAACCTCGGGCACAAGACGCCCTACAAGGGCGGCTACTTCCCCGTGCCGCCGGTGGACCACTTCGCCGACCTGCGCGACCAGATGGTCCTGGCCCTGGACGCCCTCGGCCTGCAGGTCGAGCGCGCCCACCACGAGGTCGGCACCGCGGGGCAGGCCGAGATCAACTACCGGTTCGACGAGCTGTTCAAGTCGGCCGACAAGGTCATGCTCTTCAAGTACGTCATCAAGAACGTCGCGAACCAGCACGGCAAGACGGCGACCTTCATGCCCAAGCCCCTCTTCGGCGACAACGGCTCGGGCATGCACGTGCACCAGTCGCTGTGGAAGGACGGCGAGCCGCTGTTCTTCGACGAGCGCGGCTACGGCGGCCTCTCGGACGTCGCCCGCTGGTACATCGGCGGGCTGCTCAAGCACGCGCCGTCGCTGCTCGCCTTCACCAACCCGACGGTCAACAGCTACCACCGCCTCGTCCCGGGCTACGAGGCGCCCGTCAACCTCGTGTACTCGGCGCGCAACCGCTCGGCCTGCGTCCGCATCCCGATCACGGGCAGCAACCCGAAGGCGAAGCGCATCGAGTTCCGCGTGCCGGACCCCTCGTCGAACCCGTACCTCGCCTTCGCGGCCATGCTCATGGCGGGCCTGGACGGCATCCAGAACCGCATCGAGCCGCCGGCGCCGGTGGACAAGGACCTCTACGAGCTGCCCCCGGAGGAGCACGCGGCCATCGACCAGGTCCCCGGCTCCCTCGGCGCCGTCCTCGACGAGCTCGAGCGCGACCACGAGTACCTCACCCGCGGCGGGGTCTTCACCGAGGACCTCATCGAGACCTGGATCGACTACAAGCGGACCAACGAGATCGACCCGATCCGCTTCCGCCCGCACCCCCACGAGTTCGAGATGTACTTCGACATCTGAGTCCTCGCCGGTGGGGGGGGGGGGGAGGGAGGAAGAGNGATCGACTACAAGCGGACCAACGAGATCGACCCGATCCGCTTCCGCCCGCACCCCCACGAGTTCGAGATGTACTTCGACATCTGAGTCCTCGCCGGTGCCGCAGCCCCCGACCCGTCACGGGTCGGGGGCTGCGGCACGTCCGGGAGCGACCTCAGCAGGCGACGACGACGGGCGGCGGCCGGGACGACGGGCGGCGGCAGGACGGGGGCGGCACGACAGGGGCGGCACGACGGGAGGCGGCACGATGGGGGGCGTGGGGGACGGACGGGCGGGCCCGGCGCTCGCCGTCCTCGCGACGGCCACCGCCCTGGCCATGGGGGTGTGGTTCTCGGCGACGGCCGTGGTGCCCCAGCTCACCACCGCCTGGGGGCTCACCGCGGCCGGCGGCTCCCTGCTGACGGTCGCCGTCCAGCTCGGGTTCGTCGTCGGCGCCCTGGTCTCCGCCGGGACCGGGCTCGCCGACCGCGTGCCCGCGCGCCGGCTGCTCCTGGCGGGCGCGGTGGGCGCCGCCCTCGCGAACGCCGGCCTCCTGCTCGTGGACGGCCTGGCCGGTGGTGTCCTCGTCCGCCTGGCGACCGGCGCGCTGCTCGCCCTCGTGTACCCCTCCGCGCTCAAGGAGGTGGCCACGTGGTCGCGCCGTCGGCGCGGGACGGCGATGGGGGTGATGGTCGGCGCCCTCACGCTGGGCACCGCGCTCCCGCACGCCGTCACCGCGCTCGGCGGTGGCTCCGGCGCGGCGACGGACGCCACGGGCGGCGGCGCGCCGTGGCAGGCCGTCGTCGTCGGGACCAGCGTCCTCGCCCTGGTGGGCGGGCTGCTCACGCTGCTGCTGCGTCGCCCCGGCCCGTACGCCCGGCCGCCCGCGGCGTTCGACCGACGTGCCGCCCTCGCGGCGCTGCGCCGCCGGCCCGTCGTGCTCGCCGTCCTCGGCTACGTCGGCCACATGTGGGAGCTGTACGCGATGTGGGCGTGGACGGGCGCCCTCGTCGCCGGGCTGCGCGGCGTCGGGGCGCTCGAGGACCCGGCGCGCGCGGCGGCCTGGCTGACCGCCGGCTGCCTCGCCGTCGGCGCTGCGGGCTGCGTGGCGGCCGGCCTGCTGGGCGACCGCGTCGGACGGCCGGCGACGGTCGTCCTCTGCGGCACCGCGTCGGCGGCCGCGGCCCTCGCCGTCGCCGCCGTGCGCGGCGGCCCGCTGCCCGTCGTCGTCGCCCTGCTCGCCGCCTGGGGGTTCTGGGTCGTCGCCGACTCCGCCCAGCTCTCCGCCCTGGTCACCGAGCACGCGGACCCGGACCTCGTCGGCGGCGCCGTCGCGGTGCAGATGGCGGCGGGCTACCTGACGACGGCCGTCACCGTCTGGCTCGTGCCCGTCCTCGTGGCGGCGCTCTCCTGGGGCGCGGCGCTCGCCGTCCTCGCGGCCGGCTCGCTCGCCGGGGTCACCGCCGTGCTCGTCCTGTGGCGCGACGAGCGGCGCCGGACGGGCGCACCCGCCGTCGCGCCCGGCTGAGGCCGCGGCGGCGCCAGGGCCCGGATCGGGCCCGAGGGGTCGACGCGACGGCCTCCGCCGGGGAGGATCAGCGCCCACGAGCGGGCGCCGGGACGGCGCGCGCTGCCCTCCCGAGGAGCCGCATGAGCTCGACGACGACCGCCGTGGACACGTCCGTGGACACGCTGCAGAAGGCCCTGCGGATCAACCTCGAGCCGCGCTGGTACGGCACCATCGCCGAGATCGGGGCCGGCCAGGAGGTGGCGCGCTGGTTCTTCCGCGCCGGCGGGGCCGCGGGCACCGTCGCGAAGTCGATGTCCGCCTACGACATGGCCGTCAGCGACGCCGTCTACGGGCACTCGGACCGCTACGTCTCGCGGGGTCGCCTCGAGGCGATGCTCGACCACGAGCTGGACCTCAACGTGGAGCGGCTGGGACCGACGCGGGGCGACGAGACCTGCTTCTTCGCCTTCGCCGACACCGTCGTGGCCCGCAGCTACCGCGGGGGGAACGAGTGCCACGGGTGGATGGGCGTGCGGTTCCAGGCCCACCCGGCCGACGAGCCGAGCTCGGTCGTCCTGCACGTGCGGATGCTCGACGACGAGGCGGAGCTGCAGCAGGAGGCCCTGGGCATCGTCGGCGTCAACCTCCTCCACGCCGCGTTCTTCGAGCGGTTCGAGCCCGACGCGATGGTCGAGAGCCTGCTCGACCGGCTGTCCACCGGCCGGATCGAGATCGACGTCATCTCCTTCCAGGGGATCGAGTTCCGGCACGTGGACAACCGGCTGATGGCCCTGCGCCTGGTGCAGCTGGGCCTGTCGGGCGTCGCGATGTTCGGCCCGGACGGGCAGGTGCTGCAGCCCCGCGAGGTGCTGCGCAAGCGCCCCGTCCTCGTGGAACGAGGCAGCTTCCGGCCGCCCACGGTGGTCAACATGGACATGCTCCGGTGCGCGCAGGAGAAGTTCGCCGCCGAGCCCGAGGTCGACGGCGAGCGGGTGCTTCACCTCACCGAGCTGACGATGCGGAACCTGCTCGCCGGGGGGCAGGACGTCGACCGGCGCGACTTCCTCGCCCGCGCCGACCTCCTCGGGGCCTGCGGGATGACGACGCTCATCACCGACTACGCCGACTACCACCGGCTCGCGGCGTACCTCGTGGAGCGCACCCGGGAGCGGATCGGCATCGTCATGGGGGTCCCGAGCCTGCGCGACCTCTTCGACGAGCGGGCGCACACGCACCTGCCGGGCGGCATCCTCGAGAGCTTCGGGCGGCTCTTCAAGCACGACCTCAAGCTGTTCGTCTACCCGATGCTCGACCTGGGGACCCGCGAGGTGCGCCGCGTGGGCGAGGTGCGCGTGGGGGACGAGCTGCAGCCCCTGTTCGACTACCTCGCCGGGCGGGGCAGCTTCGTCGACCTCGACACCGCCCGCGAGGACTTCCTGCCGATCCTGTCGCGGGACGTGCTGCGGCGCATCGCCGCCGGGGACGACAGCTGGGAGCCGATGGTCCCGCCCGAGGTCGCGGAGATGGTCCGTGCCCGCGGCTTCTTCGGGCACCGGCGGACGCCGGTCTGACGCGGGGCCGCACCCCTCACGCGGCGGCGAGCCAGACGAGCGGGACGACGACGAGCGTGGCCACGAGGGCGACGCCGAGGGCGAGCACGGCGAGGAGCACCCAGCCGACGACCTCGGCGGCCACGGCCACCTCCCGGCCCGGCAGGCCCTCGGCGTCGCAGCGCCGGCGGGCCCGCCGGCCGAGGACGACGCCGACGGCGGGCCCCACGACCGGCAGCGCCACGGCCAGGACGAGGGCCACGAGCGCCTCCGGCGGCGTCCCCGTCGGCGCACGGGAGACCAGCAGCGCCGCGGCGGACCCCCGCAGCAGCGGCAGCGGGCGGGCACCGGTCACACCGCATCGTCGCCCGGCGACGGCGACGGCTCCGGCCGGGACCACGCACGTCACCCGTCCGGCCCCGCCACGACGTCCCCGGCCCCGCCAGGACGTCCCCGGCCCCGCCAGGACGTCCCCGGCCCCCCGCCACGAGGTCCCGGCCGGCGCCCGTGGTGGCGCGCCGGGCCCAGCACCGCGGTGCTCAGCCGAGCCCGGCCGCGGCGACGACGACCACCCCAAGACCCACGAGCACGAGCACGACGCCGACCACGACGGTCGGGAGCTCGCGCCCCTCGACCCGGGTGCCGGGGACCGGCTGCAGCACCTCGGCGTGCTCGGGGTCCTCCGGGTCGTGCAGGACGTCGACGGGCGTGCGCTCGACCCACCAGGCCGACGCCGTCGGCCCCGCGACGGTCGTCACCGACCGTCCCTGCGCCGTCGTGAAGGTGACGACGGGGCGGAAGCCCGTGGCGGCCGTGTCCCCGCGGCCGCGCGTGCGGATCTGCGTGTCGACGACGACCCCGCGCACCCGCTGCCCGTCGGCGTGCAGCCGCCGTCGCCGCCGCGCCGCGAGGACCGCGCGTCGGGCGACGGCCGCCCCCACCACGACCAGCGCCAGGCCGAGCGCCAGGGACACGACGGCGATCGCGGGCGCCGCGCCCGCGGCCCCGGTGACCTGCGCGTCGTCCACGGACGCCACCCTGGCACGCCCCCGATCGGAGCACGCCGCCGCAGGAGGCGGGCGGTGGTGCCGATGGACGATGCGTGGAGGGCTGGGGGCGCGTGCCCGAGGTGGCGACGCCGCGGATGACGGCGGCCGTGTTCGGCGTCTTCTTCATCCTCGGGGCCGCCTCGGCGCTGAGCGTGGTGGTCGGGCTGGAGCCGTCTCCCGCCCGACGGCAGATCGTCGTGCTGGCCGTGCTCGCGCTGCTGACCGGCGCGGCCTGCGTCGGGCTGCGCAACCGCATCGGCCGTGCGGTCCTGCACGCGGTCGTCTCCGCGGGCACCGGGCTCATCGCCACGGGCGTCGTCGTGGTGCCGGAGCCCTCGGCGGCCCTCGTCTTCGCCGTCCTGCTCGTCTTCATCGCCGTCGACAGCGCCGTCTTCTTCGCCGTGCCCGCCGGTCTCGTGCACCTCGCCGTCTGCGTGGGCGCCGGGACGGCCGCCCTGCTCGCCCGGGGGGACGTGGCCCCCACGCAGGCGGTGGCGCTCGACGTCGCCCTCGTGGCCGTCGCGGCCGTGGTGCGGATCCTCGCCGTCCGGGCGTCCAGCGCCAGCGTGGACCCGCTCACCGGCCTGCCGAACCGCCGGGGGCTGGACCAGGCGCTGGAGCGCGCGGGCCTGGCCGCGGAGCGGGAGGGCGACGGCCTCGTCGTTGCGCTCCTGGACCTCGACGGCTTCGGCGCCGTCAACGACGCGCTCGGCCACGAGGCCGGGGACGCCCTCCTCGTCGAGAGCGCCCGCGCCTGGCGCGGCGCGCTGCCCCGCGACGTCGTGCTGGCCCGCGTCGGCGGGGACGAGTTCGCCGTCCTCCTGCCGGGCCGGACGGCGCCCGAGGCGGTCGCGCTGCTCGACCCCCTGTGCACGGACGCGCACCGGCCGGCCTCCGGGGGCGTCGCCGAGCGCGGACGGACGGAGAGCGCCTCCGACGTGATCCGGCGCGCCGACACGGCGCTGTACCGGGCGAAGAGCAGCGGCCACGGCCGCTGCGCCGTCGCGGACGCGGAGCTGCCGGGACGCGGCGGGTCCGCCGCCCTGGCGCGGGACCTCGCCGCAGCCCTGCGCGAGGGCGCCCTCGACGTCGTCTACCAGCCCGTGCTGCGCGCCGTCGACGGCGCCGCCCCGGCGGACCTGGACCTCGTCGGCGCCGAGGCGCTGGCGCGGTGGCACCACCCCGAGCACGGGCCCGTCTCCCCCGCCGTCTTCGTCGCCCTCGCCGAGCGCGAGGGCCTCGTGGGCGAGCTCGGCGCGGTCGTGCTCGAGCGGGCCTGCCGGGACCTGCGCGACGTCCCGGGGGCGGTGGAGCGCGGCCTCCTGCTCACGGTCAACGTCTCGGGGCTGGAGCTGCTCGACCCGCGCTACCCGCAGCACGTCGGCGAGGTGCTCGCCCGTACGGGCTGGCCCGCGCGCCTCCTCGTCCTGGAGGTCACCGAGTCGGTCGTGGAGGCGGACTCCCGCCCCGCGCTCGCCGCGCTGCGGGCGGTCGCCGCCCTCGGCGTCCACCTCGCCGTCGACGACTTCGGCACGGGCTACTCGGCGCTGAGCCGGCTCGACGACCTCGAGGCCCGCTACCTCAAGCTCGACAGCACGCTCACGGCGACGGTCCACACCTCCCCCCGTCGCGCCCGGCTGGTGCGGGCGGCGGCCGCGCTGGCGCAGTCCCTCGACATGGTCGTCATCGCCGAGGGCGTCGAGGGCCCCGAGCAGGCGCAGGTGCTCGGCGAGCTCGGCTGCCCGCTGCTGCAGGGCTACCACCTCGGGCGCCCGGGGCCGGTCGAGGCCCTCGCCGGCCGCCTGCGCACGGCGGACGACCGCGGGCGGGCGGGGAGCCCGGCCGTGGTCCCGCTCCCGCGCCGGGGCGCGACGACGGACGCGGGGGCCGGGGCGGTCTAGGCTCGGCGGCACGGACGAGCGGGTCGGGCGGCCGCGTCGTCGTGCCGGACCACCCCCGGGTGGTCGCAGGTGCGGCGCCGAGGAACGTCCGGGCTCCGCAGGGCAGGGTGGTGGGTAACGCCCACCCGGGGTGACCCGCGGGACAGTGCCACAGAGAGAAGACCGCCACGGACCGTCCTCGGAGGGACCGTGGTAAGGGTGAAACGGTGGTGCAAGAGACCACCAGCACCCCCGGTGACGGGGGTGGCTCGGCAAACCCCACCCGGAGCAAGACCAGACAGGCAGCGTCCGAGGGCGGCCCGCCCGAGCTGCCGGGTAGGTCGCTGGAGGCGTGCGGCGACGTACGCCCGAGATGGATGGTCGCCCCCTCGCCAGCGCCGGTGACGGCGGCGGGGGACAGAACCCGGCGTACAGACCCGCTCGTCCGTCCCGCACCGTGCTCCCCGCGGTGGTCGGAGTACCCGCCCCGTCTCCCCGCGTGGCGGGCCGGGCCGGCTCCGGCGGCCCTGGGCCCTGCGCTGGTCACCCGCCGTCACGATCGGGCAACACCTGCCCCCCGTCCGGGTCAGGTGGTTCCTCCCCCACCTCGCGCTGGGTAGTTTCCGCGCCGCCGGGACGCGACGGAGGGCGTCGGGCCGGCGAGCGAGAGGACACCATGAAGAACAGCACCCGCGTCCTGGTCGGCTCCGCCGGCGTGTCCGCCGTCGTGGCGGGCGTGGCGCTCACCGGGGGGACCTCGGCGTACTTCTACGACGCCGGCGGCGTCGGCGTCGGCGGCGAGGCCTGCACGCTCGAGCTCGACCTGCGCCAGCCCGTGACCGCGTCCGTCAACGAGGGCACCGGCGGCACGGAGGTCGTCCGCAGCGACGACGGCGCGTCCGTGTCCTTCGCCAACCTCGAGCCCGGCGACTCGGTGCGCGTCGTGGCCACCGCGCGCAACGCGGGCGACTGCGCGGGCGACATGTACGCCCAGCTCGGCGACCTCGAGGGCGACGACGCCTTCCTCGACGCCCTCGTCGTCACGGACGCCCGCCAGTTCGGCGTGACGCGCCGGCAGAGCGCCCCCCTCACCGAGGTCGCCGGCGGCGGCCCCGTGGCCCTCGGGGCGACCGGCGCGGGCCAGACGCAGCGCCTGACCCTCGCCTTCGAGGTCCCGCTCGGCGAGCGCGGCGACGGCAACGAGATCCAGGGCACGACCTTCGCCTTCGACCTCGACCTCGGGCTCGTGCAGACCGGCCAGTCCCCGGGCACGGACCTCGACGTCGAGGACGAGGCAGTCTGACCCGTGCGCACCGCGGGTCCCGGGCCGGTCGTCGCGCCGTGAGCGCGCCCACGACCGGCCCGGCGACCCGCCGGCCGCGGACGACGTCGCGCCCGGCCCCGCGCGGGCTGCCCGCCGTGGTCCGCGCGCTCGGGCTCGCGGTGGGCGTGGCCGCCGCGCTCGCGCTCGTCGTCGCGGCGTTCGTGCCCCGGCTCGCCGGCTGGGAGGTCTTCGCCGTCACCTCCGGGAGCATGGAGCCGGGCATCCCCGTCGGCTCCGCGGTGGCGGTCGAGCCGACGGGCGCGGACGAGGTCGCCGTCGGGGACGTCATCACCTTCCACCAGGACGGCACGGGCGGCACGACCACCCACCGGGTCGTCGCCGTGGACGCGCGCGGCGACGGCGTCTCCTTCACGACGCAGGGCGACGCCAACGCCGTGCCCGACGGGCGCGCGGTGCCCGGCGGGGCGGTCGTCGGCCGGGTGGTCGCCGACGTCCCGCTCGCCGGCTACGCCCTCGACCTGCTGTCGACCCCGCTGGGCGCCGGGCTCGCGGCGGCCGCCGTCGCCGTCGCCGTCCTCGCGCCCCGTCGCGGAGCCGACCACGGTGGCGCCGACCCCACGCCGCGGGGCGCCGGGGCTCCCCGGGCCTCGGCCTAGCCTCCGCTCATGCGGCAGATCGCGGACGACGACCGGCGGCACCGGTGGGAGAAGCGGTCGGAGTGGCCGCTGACCGCGGCGGCGCTGGTCTTCCTCGTCGCCTACGCCGTCCCCGTCCTGGACACGAGCCTGCCTCCCGACGTCGCCGACGTCGTCGGTGCGGCCGGGTGGGTCGTGTGGGGGGCCTTCCTCGTCGACTACGTCGTCCGCCTGGCCCTCAGCGAGCGCCGGTGGCGCTTCGTGCGACGCCACCCGCTCGACCTGGCCGTCGTCGTCCTGCCGCTCCTGCGACCGCTCCGCCTCCTGCGCCTCGTCACGCTGATCTCCGTGCTCAACCGCCACGCCGCGAGCAGCCTGCGGGGCCGGGTCGCGGTCTACGTGGCCGGCGCGACGACGCTCGTCGTCGTCGTGGCGGCCCTGGCGGCGCTCGACGCCGAGCGGGGAGCACCGGGCGCCCTCATCGAGACGTTCCCGCAGGCCGTGTGGTGGGCGATCACCACGGTCACCACGGTCGGCTACGGCGACTTCTACCCGGTCACCGACGAGGGCCGGGCCGTGGCGGTGGGGCTCATGGTCACCGGTGTGGCCCTGCTGGGCACCGTGACCGCCTCGCTCGCCTCGTGGCTGCTGGACCGCGTCCGCGAGGTCGAGGAGACGCAGGCGACGGCCAGCCGGCAGGACGTCGAGGCCCTCGCCGCCGAGGTGGCGGCGCTGCGGGCGGCGCTCGTCGAGCGTCGGTCGGTCGACCTGCCCTCGGCCGGACCCGCTGCCGCAGAGCACGAGTCACCGGGAGGCACGCCCGGCTGAGCGGCTGCGGGAGGCCCCTTCGGTGCCGGTGGCCCTCCGGTCGGCCGGGACCGCGCGGGGCACCCCGACGGAGCAGGCCCTCCACCCGCGCGGCCGGGCGGGGCTCACCCGCGCGGCCGCGCCTCCTGAGCAGACCGCACCCCGCGGTCGATGGTTGAGCCATGAAGCAGTCGGGGGACGGGTGCGGGTGCGCGCAGGAGTACGCCGCGCGGTGGCCGGGCATGAGCGCGGGCGAGCTGGCGCTGGTGCACGACCCGGAGTGCCCGGTCCGCCTGCGGCGCGTGCAGCCGCGGCGGCGACGCCCGGCGCCGGCACCCCGACCCGGCCGCTGAGACCGCCCGCGACGACCGCCGCTGCGACCGCCCGTCGGGGCAGGTCCCTCCCCCGGCCGGTGCGGCCGGCCCGGGGCCCGTCGCGCGGACGGCGGCCGCGGTCGGCGACGATGGCCCGGTCGTCGACGACCGGAGGAGGCGCGGGTGCGGGTGGCGGTGGTCGGCGCCGGGGTCGGCGGTCTCGCCGTCGACCGGGCGCTGCGAGCCGACGGCCACGAGGTCGTCGTGCTCGAGGAGGCGCCGACCGTGCGCGCGAGCGGCGGTGCGGTGACGCTGTGGCCGGGCTCGACCTCGGTGCTGCGGGGCCTGGGCGTCGACGCCGCCCCGCTCGGGCGCGTCCTCACCCGGATGCAGCGGCGCTCCCCCGACGGCCGCGTCCTGCTCGAGCTCGACCTCGCCGCGGCGGCCCGGGCCGCCGGGTCGGCGGTCGTCACGGCCCCCCGCGGACGCCTCGTCGACGCCCTGCTCGCGGGCGTCCCGGGCGGCGGCGGCCTCGTGCGCACGGGGTGCGCCTGCGCCGGCGTCGCGGACGGGCCGCAGGGCGCAGCGGTCGTGCTCGCGGACGGCTCGCGGGTCGTGGCCGACGTCGTCGTCGGCGCCGACGGCGCGCGCAGCGCGGTCCGCGCCGCGCTGCACGCCGACGCCCTCCTGCCGACCGGCGGCACCACCTGGCAGCTGCCCCCCTCCCCGACCGGGACGGCGCTCGACGACGGCGGGACGTGCGTGCTGCTCGTCGGACGCAGCGGCATGGTCGGCCTCAACCCCTGCGGCGACGGCCGCGTCCAGGTCTGGTGGGACGTGCGCTCGGCGCCGCGCCCGGGCGAGGCGCCGGCGGCGATGCTGGAACGGCTCTTCGGCAGCTGGCCGGTGCCGGAGTCCCGGGCCGCCCTGTCGCTCCTCGGCCGCGCTGCGGCGCAGCTGGTCCCGTACCCGCGCGGCGCCTACCGGGTGCACCGGCCGTGGGGGCGGGGTCGGGTGACCCTGCTCGGCGACGCCGCCCACGCCGTCCCCCCGTCCCTGGCACAGGGCACGAACCAGGCGCTCGCCGACGCCGCCGCCCTGGCGCGCGCCCTGCGGACGCCGGGCGCCCGGCGCGACCCGGCCTCCGCGCTGCGCGCGTACGAGCGGGCCGCCGGGCGCCGGGCCGCGCTCGTCACCGGCCTGTCCCGGCGGGAGCCGACGCTGCGCGTCGTGCCCGAGCCGCTGCTGAGGGGCGTGCCCGACCGCGCGGTCGCCGCGGTGCTGGACCGCTGGCTGCGCCTGAGCAGCGACCGCGCCGCCGCCTGAGCGCGGGTCCGGCGCCGGGCCGCGGGAGGCGGGGGGCGGGGGGCATGCCCTCGTCGGAGGCGCGCGGCCGACGCCTCGCCGTCAGGTCCGCACCCGCCGGCCCCACGGCGACCGCGGTGCCCGTGCCACCGGGCCGCTCCGGTGGAGGCGGTCGAGCTCGCGCAGGCCACGGCCGGCGTCGCGGGCGAGGTCGCCGGCCGTGGCGCGGCGCAGCGGCACGCGCAGCGGCCGGGGCAGGGCCTGACGCCCGAGGGCGACCGACCACGCGGCGGCGGCGGCGAGCACGAGCAGGGTGAAGGTCATCGGTCGGTCCTCCCGGGGCGACGGGCTGGTCTGGCGGAGCACCTCCAGGGTCTGCGGCCCGACTGCGCACGTCCAGCGGCGGATGGTGGCCAGTACCCTCCAGCTCGGCTGACCGGTCCCGACCTGCGAGGTGCTGCGTGCTCGACGTCCACCGGCTGCGCCTGCTGCTCGAGCTGCGCCGGCGCGGGACGCTCGCCGGCGTCGCCTCGGCGCTGGGCTACAGCCCGTCCGCCGTCTCGCAGCAGCTGGCCGTGCTGCAGCGGGAGGCCGGCACCCGCCTCCTCGAGCCCTCGGGTCGAGGGGTGCGCCTGACCCCGGCGGGCCGGCTGCTCGTCGAGCACGCCGAGGTGGTGCTCACGCAGCTGGAGCAGGCGGAGGCCGACCTCGCGGCGTGGGGGACGACGGCGCGGGGCCGGCTGCGGGTGGCCTCCTTCGAGTCCGTCCTCGTGTCCCTCGTCCCGGACGCGCTCAGCTGGCTGGCCGAGCACCACCCGGGGCTGCGCGTCGAGGTCGTGGAGCAGGAGCCCGGACCCGCGCTGGCGGCGCTGACGGCGCACGACGCGGACCTCGCCCTCGGCGAGGAGTACCCCGGCCTGCCGACCGCCCGCGCTCCCGACCTCGACGTCGAGGACCTCCTCCACGACGAGATGCGGCTCGCCGTCCCCGAGGACGGACCGCTCGCCGCCCGCGGGTCCCGCCTGGAGGACCACGCCGACGCCCCGTGGGTGATGGACCCGAGCAGCCTCGCCCCGGGGCGCTGGGCGCTGCTGCGCTGCCGCGGCGCCGGCTTCGAGCCGGACGTCCGGATCGAGACGAGCGACGTGCTCGTGCACGCCCAGCTCGTCGCGTCCGGCCACGCCGTCGCCCTGCTGCCGGACCTCGCCCGGGGGGCCCGGACGCCGGGGGTCCGGCTGCACCGCCTGCCCGAGCAGCCCCGGCGTCGCCTCTTCACGGCTGTCCGCCGCGGCGCGGCGGGCGACCCCGGCGTCCGTGCGCTGCGCGAGGCGCTGCACGTGGCCGTCGGGGCGGCGGCCGGCTGACCCGGCGGTCCGGGCTCGTACGCTCCCGGACGTGCTCGTGCTGCTGCCGCCCTCGCAGGGCAAGGCCGGGGCGGACGAGGGCGAGCCGGTGGACCTGCGCGGCCTCTCCTTCCCGGGGCTGACGGCGACCCGCCGGCGCGTCCTGGCCGCGGCGGCCCGCCTCGGCCGGACCCGGGCCGGGCGCGAGGCCCTCGGGGCGGCGAGCGACCAGCTGCGCCCCGAGGCGGAGCGCACCACCCGGTGGCGCACCGAGCCGGCCGTCGCCGTCGCCGACCTCTACACCGGCGTCCTCTACGACGCGCTCGACCTGCCCTCGCTCGGCGACGGCGCCCGGGCTCGCGCGGACGAGCGGCTCGTCGTCGCCTCCGCGGCGTGGGGCGCGCTGCGCCCGGACGACCGGGTGCCGCCCTACCGGCTGGCGATGGACGTCCCGCTCCCGGACCTCGGCCGGCTCGCCGCGCTGTGGCGCGAGCCGCTGCGGGCGGCGCTCGACCCCGTGACCGAGGGCCACCTCGTCGTCGACTGCCGCTCGGCCGACTACGCCGCCGCCTGGGCGCCGCGCGGGCCCACGGCGTCGCGGACGGTCCCGGTGCGGGTGCTGCGCGAGAGCGAGGGGAGGCGGTCCGTCGTCTCGCACATGGCCAAGCACGCACGGGGCCTCGTGGCGCGGGCGCTCGTCCTCGCCCCCGCCGAGCCCACGACGCCCGAGGAGCTGCGGGACCTGCTCGCCGCCACCCTCCCCCCGCTCGTGCGGGAGGCCACCGCGGCCTCCGTGCGGGGGGCGGGCGACGTCGTCGTGGAGCTCGGTGCACCGGCGCGCGACGGGCGCCGCGTCCTCGACGTCGTGCTGCGGTGACGCCGGCGGGCGCGAGGGGTCCCGCACCGGCGGCGGCCGGGTGGCTCGTCCTGGCGGGGCTGGGGGGGCTGGCCGCCGCGACCGGCGTCCTCAGCGCGGACGGCACCACCGCCGTCGTCGGGCGCACGGCGCCGGTCCTCCTCTTCGTCCTCGGCATCACGGTCGTCGCGGCGCTCGCCGACCGCGCCGGCGTCTTCGCCGCGGCGGCGGCGCGGCTGGCGCTCCTCGCCGGCGGACGTCGGTGGCTGCTGTGGCTCGCCGTCGTCGCCCTGGCGACGGCCTGCACGGCGGTCCTGTCCCTCGACACGACGGCGGTCCTGCTGACACCCGTCGTCCTGGCCCTGGCCCGCCGCACCGGCACGTCCGCCCCGCTGCTCGCCATGACGACCGTGTGGCTCTCGAGCACCGCCTCGCTGCTGCTGCCGGTGGCCAACCTCACCAACCTCCTCGCGGTCGCCGGGCCGGACCTGCCCGGCGGCGAGGCGCAGTTCCTGCGGCTGGCGCTGCTGCCCGGTGCCGTCGCGGTGCTCGTGACGGTCGCCGTCCTCGCCCTCCTCGGCCGGACGGCGCTGCGCGGTCGCTACGACGTCGCCGCGCTGCCCGCGGTGCGGACCGCGGACCGCGGCCGGCTGCTGCCGGCCGCGGGCGTGTGCCTCGCCCTCGTCCCGTCGCTGGCGCTGCTGCCGCTGGCCGGCGTACCCGTGGAGGTGCCGGCCCTGCTCGCAGCCGCCGTCCTCGTCGTGGCGGCGGCCCGGCGCCGGGAGCCGCTGCGCGGGCTCACCGACGTCCCCCTCCTCCTCGGCGTGCTGGGGCTCTTCCTCCTCGTCGCCGCCGCCGGCGAGCACGGGCTCACCGCCCCGCTGGCCGCGGTCGCGGGGGACGGCGAGGGCCCCGGCGCCCTCCTGCGGCTGGCCGGCGTCGGCGCGCTCGGGGCGAACCTCGTCGACAACCTGCCGGCCTACCTGGCGCTCGAGCCGGTCGCGGGCTCCCCGGAGCGGGTCGTCGCCCTGCTCGTCGGGGTGGACCTGGGCCCGCTCGTGACGCCGTGGGCGTGCCTCGCGACGCTGCTGTGGGCCCGCGCCTGCCGGGACGCCGGGCTGGCCGTCGACTGGTGGCGCTTCGCCGCGCGCGGGCTCGTGCTCGTGCCGCTCGTCGTCCTCGGCGCGACGGCGGCTCTCGCGCTCGTGGTCTGAGCCACCTGGCCGCCCCGTCGGCTCAGCCCGCCGCGGGGCCGCCCGAGGACGTCGAGACCTCGTAGAGGGCGTCGAAGCGCGCGCGGACGGCGGCGTAGTGGGCGGCGCGCCCGGGCCGGGGCTCGTAGACCCCCGCCAGGGGCGGGCTCGCCCGCGGGACGTCCGGCGCGAGCACCTCCAGGGCCAGGAGGGCGGTGCCGCGCAGGGTGGCGCGCTTGAGCGCGACGTGCTCGACCGGCGTGCCGATGCTGTCGGCGACGACCTGCAGCAGGGACGGCAGGCTCTGGGTGATGCGCCCGGACGCGACGAGACGGCCGGGACGTCCCGCGACACCGGCCAGCGCCTCGACCACCCGCGCGTACGTCGTCGCCACGCCCTCGGCGCTGCCGCGGAAGAGCGCCTCCGGCCCGGTGCCGGCGGACAGGTCCGCGACGACGGCGCGGGCGCCGGCGGCCCACCCCGTGCTGCGCTCGCCCGAGAGGAAGGGGACGACGACGGGGACCCGGGGGTCGGGCTCGGCGGCGAGGACGGCGTCCAGGGCGGCGTCGTCGTCGGGCAGGCGCAGCGTGGCCTGCGCCCAGGCCACCAGCCGGCCGACGTCGTTGACCGCGCCGCCCAGCAGGCTGCGGCGGGCGTCCACCCGGTAGCACCACAGGCCCGGCGGGACGCGGTCGGGGACGCCCTGGACGAGGACCCGCACGGCTCCGCTGGTCGCCGCGGCGAGGGCCACGGCGGAGGCATCGCCGGCGCCGGTACCGAGGTTGCTCGCCAGGCCGTCGGCGACGGCGGGGAACCACCGGGCGCCCGCCAGCGCCGGCCACCGGCGGGCGACCGCGGCGGCGTCGACCCCCTCGATCGGCACGCCCGGGTCCTGCACCGGCGACAGCTGCGCCGCCGTGGTGCCGCAGGCGTCGAGCAGCTCCTCGTCCCAGCGCCCCGTCCGCCGGTCGAGCAGCCCGCCCCACGCCGCGACCGGGGTGCTCGCGGCCGTCGCGCCGAGCAGGCGGCGGTGGACGTGCTCGCCGAGGGACGTCCAGGTCGCGACCCGCCCGACCACCTCGGGGGACGTCGCCCGCAGCCACAGCAGCCGCGGCGCCAGGTAGCTGGAGTGCAGCCGGGTGCCGGTGCGCTGCTGGATAACGGCCTCGTCGAGGCGCTCGCGCAGGTGCCCGACCTCGGCCGCGCAGCGCGAGTCCGCGTACGTGAAGCAGGGGGTCAGGGCGCGCCCGCCGGCGTCCATGCCGACGAGGGAGGAGGCGAAGGTGTCGAGCCCGACCCCCGCGACGGGCGGGCCGTCGTGGCGGTCCAGCAGGCGCGTGACGACGTCGGCGACCTCGTCCGCGACCTGGTCCGGGTCGACGACCGACGTGCCGTCCGCCCGGGTGGTGAAGGCGTGCGCGACCTTCGCGCGGCGGCCGACGGCGCGCCCCGTCGCGTCGTAGAGCGCACCGCGGGTGGCGGTGGAGCCGACGTCGAGGGCCAGCACGAGCGGCTCCTGCGCCTGCCCCGGCGCCACCGAGACGTCCTGGTCACCCGCCATCGTCGACCTCCCCGTCGCCGTCGTCCGGGGAACGTACCCGGCCCCGGCGACGGCGACGTCCCGGCGGTCCGGGCCGAGGCCGCCCAGGTCACGTCCCGCCGGGGCCGACGACCGTCCTCACTCCGACGGCGCCAGGACCGGCTCGCCCTCCGCCTGCACCGCGAGGGGGACGGCGACCTCCTCGCGGGCGAGCGGCAGCGCGACCGTGGTGGGCGGGGCGTCGACGGCGACCAGACGCCCGTACAGGTCCGGGCGGCGGTCGCCCCAGAGGTGGCCGGAGCGGCCGAGCCGGCGGTCGCGCGAGCCGCGCACGTCGACGTCGGCCCACGCGACGCCCTCGCCCGTCACCTCGGCGCTGACGACCCACCCGTCGGCGCCGACGACGGCGGTGCCCTCCGTCCACTCGACCCCGCGCTCGGTGCCGGTGCGGTCGGCGCAGACGACCACGACGTGGTTGGCCCGGGCCGCCCCCATCGCGGCGACCTGCCCGATCGGCCGCTCCCCCGGCGGCCGGTACCCCCGGCACCAGTTGGTGGGGACGGCGAGGAGGTCGGCCCCCGCCAGGGCCGCCGTGCGCGGCCACTCGGGGAACCCGAGGTCGTAGCAGATGAGCGGGGCGACCCGACCGTGCGCCGTCTCGACCACCGGGGGCGCGCCGTCGCCCGGGGCGAACAGGTGCCGCTCGGCGTCCCAGAGGTGGACCTTCCGGTAGACGGCCCGCACCCCGGTCGCGTCCACGACGGCGGCGCTGTTGTGCAGGCGACCGTCGTCGCCCAGCTCGCAGAAGCCTCCGACGACGACGGCGCCGGGACGTGCTCGGCACGCCTGCGCCCACCCGAGGAGCACGGGCGAGCTCGCCGGGACGGCGACCGAGCGCGCCTCGCGGTCGTCCGCGAGGACGTAGCCGCTGGTGGCCAGCTCGGGCAGGACGACGAGGTCCGCCCCGTCGGCCAGCGCCGCCGCGATCGCCGCCTGCGAGCGGACGGCGTTGCCCGGCAGGTCGAGCAGCGTCGGCGCGAGCTGGACGGCGGCGACGCGCGTCGTGGCGCCCGCGGACCAGCCGGGGCAGGACGAGGGGAGGACGTGGCTCACGGCGTGCTCCGATCGACGGAGGGCTCCGACGGGCGCCGGCCGGGACCGGCACCGCCCCCGCCCGCGGGACGAGGTGGCGCGGACGGTAGTGCTCCGTCGGCAGCCGTCGACCCCTTCTTGAAAGCCGTCATCAGGTGTTCACGCGGCGACACACCGCCGTTGCACGGGCACGCGCGGGCCCTGGCCGTCGGGCACCGCGCCGTGGCACCATCGACCGTCCGGTGACACGAGTCACCCGGGCAGCGCCCTCGACGAGGAGGAGTCCGTTGCTGAACCTCACCACCGCCACCCGCACCCTGGGTCGGCGCGCACTCGCCCCCGCACTCGCCGCCGGCCTGGTGCTGGCGTCCGCCGCGGGGCCCGCCGCCGCGGCCCCGCCCCAGCGGGCCGACCCCGCGCAGGACCTCGGGGCGAACGTCACGGTCTTCGACCCGAGCATGCCGGTCGCCGACATCCAGGCCCGCGTCGACGCCGTGTACGCCCAGCAGAAGGACAACCAGTTCGGCGAGGAGCGCTACGCGCTGCTCTTCCGGCCGGGCACGTACGGCACCGACGACCAGCCCCTGCAGATGAAGGTCGGGTACTACACCGAGGTCGCCGGCCTCGGCGCGTCCCCCGACGACGTGACGATCAACGGCAAGGTCGAGGTCTACAACCGCTGCCTCACCAACGACGACGGCACGCCGAACTGCATCGCGCTGGACAACTTCTGGCGCACCATCTCCAACCTGCACATCGCCGTGAACGGCACGGGCCAGGACGGGTGCCGCGCCTCCGCCAACTTCTGGGCCGTCTCGCAGGCCGTGCCGATGCGCAGGGTGGACGTCACGGGCGGCAACCTCTCGCTGCAGGACTACTGCACCGCGGGACCGCAGTTCGCGAGCGGCGGCTTCATCGCCGACTCCAGGGCCGGCACGGTCATCAACGGGTCCCAGCAGCAGTGGCTGATCCGCAACAGCGAGGTCGGCACCTGGACGAACGGCGTCTGGAACCAGGTGTTCTCCGGCGTCGAGGGCGCCCCGACCGAGGACGGGTTCCCCACCCCGCCGTACACGGTGCTCGACGAGACGCCGGTGAGCCGGGAGAAGCCGTACCTGACCACCGACGCCCGCGGGCGCTTCGAGGTCGTCGTGCCCGCGGCGCAGCGGGGCACCCGCGGCACCTCCTGGGAGCAGGACGGGACGTCGGGCCGGACGCTGCCGCTGCGGGACTTCTTCGTCGCCTCGCCGTCGACCTCGGTCAAGGACATGGACAACGCCCTCGCCCGCGGCAAGAACCTCCTGCTGACCCCGGGGGTCTACGACGTCGACCGGACGATCGCCGTCAAGCGCGCCGGCACGGTCGTCCTCGGGCTCGGGCACGCCACGCTCACCGCGGTCGGCGGCGCCGTGCCGATGACGGTCGCCGACGTCCCGGGCGTCGTCGTCGCCGGGGTGACGATCGACGCGGGGACGACCGAGTCCCCCGTGCTCCTGCAGGTGGGGAAGAAGAACGGGAACCACGGGCGGGCCCACGACGCCGCCGACGACCCGACGACCCTGTCCGACGTGTTCTTCCGCGTCGGCGGCCCGCACGTCGGCAAGGCCGACACGGCGCTGGAGGTCAACAGCGACGACGTGCTCGTCGACCACACGTGGGTCTGGCGCGGTGACCACGGCGTCGAGGACTTCTCCGGCGGCTTCCTCGGGGACGACGAGCGCTGGGCCGTGAACACCGGCCGCCAGGGCGTCGTCGTCCACGGTGACGACGTCACCGCCACGGGCCTGTTCGTCGAGCACTTCCAGAAGGTCAACACCACCTGGGACGGCGAGCGCGGCACCACGGTGCTCTACCAGAACGAGCTGCCCTACGACCCGCCGACGCAGGCGGACTGGACGCAGCCGGACGGCACGCTCGGGTACCCCGGCTACAAGGTCGGCGACGCGGTGACGACCCACCGCCTCTACGGCGGCGGCTCGTACGTCTACAACCGGAACAACCCGAGCATCGTCACCGAGAACGGGTTCGAGGCGCCGACGACGCCCGGCGTGCAGCTGCACCACCTGCTGACCGTGAACCTCGGCGCCGGCACGACCCGGCACGTCGTCGAGGGCGTCGGCGGTCAGGTGGACAACAGCAACACCGGCACGCCGCAGTACGTCGTGGACTACCCCGTCCGCTGACGCGACCGCTCCCTCGACGGCCCGTGCGACCGGGGTCCCGCCCCGGTCGCACGGGTCGTCGTCGGTGCCCGGCACGACCGTCGCGAGCCACCGCTCGTCAGGTCGAGGAGCGCACCACGACCTCGAGGAGCTCCGGCGGGGCGGGCCCGTCGGGGCCGTCCCCGTCGAGGTGGGCGACGAGCCGCGCGACGAGGTGAGCCACCTGCGCGTCGACGGACTGCGCGACCGTCGTCAGCGGAGGCGCCGCGAGCCGCGCGGCGGGCACGTCGTCGACGCCGACCACCGCGACGTCGCCGGGGACCTCCAGGCCCTCGGCGCGCGCCCCGGCGAGCACCGCCAGGGCCACGTCGTCGTTGTAGGCGGCGACCGCGGTGACCGGAGGGTCCTCCGCGCGCCAGGCCCGGACGGCGGCGGCCGCCGCAGGCGCCTCCAGGTCGACCTCCCGCACGGACGGGGCGGGGAGCCCGAGGTCGACGCACGCGGCGCGGGCCCCGGCGAGGCGCTGCTCGGCGAAGGCGGACACCCGGGGGTCGGTCGTCGCCGCGTAGCCGACGGTGCGGTGGCCGGCGGCGGCGAGGTGCCTCACCTGCAGACGGCCGGTCCGCTCCTGGGCGCCGGCCGTGGGGCCGGGGCCCCCCTCGGCGCCCGCCGCCGTGGTGAGCACGTCGATCCCGGCCCTGCGCATCGCCGCCTCGTCCGCGGCCGCGAAGGGCGCCAGACCCACGACGGCGCGGACGTCGACGGCCCGCCAGAGCTCGGCCAGCGGCCGGCGGTCCCGGCCGTGGTGGACCAGCAGGGCCATGCCACGGTCGGCGAGCTCCTCGGTGAGGTGCTCGAGCAGCGCGTCGACGACAGGCCCGATCGGCCAGTCCGGCAGCACGCACAGCACGAGGTCGCTGCGCCCGGTGCGCAGGGAGCGGGCCGCGGCCGACGGGGCGTAGCCGAGGCGGCGGGCGGCCTCGTGGACGCGCTCGCGGGTGGCCGCCGAGATCGACGCGTCGGCGCGGCCGTTGAGCACGTAGCTGACCGTCGTCCGGGAGACGCCGCTGGCGCGGGCGACGTCCGCGCTGGTACTTCGGGCCACGTCCGTGGAGTGTGCCGCACGCAGGACGCCGGCGTCGGCCCGAGGGGCGCCGGGGTGCCGGCGCGCCTCGACGTCGGCCGCGCGTCCCGACCCTCGTCCACGACCGGCGGCTCAGCCCTGCGGCATCGGCTGCGCGGGCTGCGGGTCGCCGTCGCGGTCGGCGCGGGCGAGGAGGTCGCGGACGACATCCGCGCGCCCGGGCGCCGGGGTCGTGACGTCGCCGTCGCTCGCGTAGGGCATGACGTAGACGGGGCGGCCGTTCTCGGCGCGCCAGCTCTCCTCGAGCGTCCCCGCGTCCAGCGCGTCGTAGCCGACGGCGTCGAGGAAAGCGGTCACCTCGGCCTTGGCGCCGGCGTCGTCGCCGAAGACCGGGAGGGTGCTGCGGTCGTCGGCGCCGCTGGCCCGCCCCAGCTGCGCCAGCGCGACGAAGAAGATGGTGTTGAAGACCTTCACGACGTGCGACTGCGGCAGGTGCTCGGCCAGCAACGAGCTCGTCGTCGTCTCCGCCCGGTCGAGGGCGTCGACGTGCCCGTCGCGGTCCGGGTAGTAGTTGTTCGTGTCCATCACGGTCTTGCCGACCAGCGGCTCGACCGGCACGTCGCGGTAGGCGTGCAGCGGCACCGTCACGAGCACGAGGTCGCCGGCCTCCGCGGCCTCGGCCGCCGTCGCCGCACGGGCGTGGGGGCCGAGCTGCGCCACGAGGTCGGCGAGGGTCTCGGGGCCGCGAGAGTTGGAGAGCACCACGTCGTAGCCCGCGTCCACGGCCAGCCGCGCCACGGTGCTGCCGATGTTGCCGCTGCCGATGAGTCCGATCGTCGTCATGGCGGTGCGAACGACGCGCGTGGCGCCGAACTTCCGTCCCGGCACCGGAGGCCGGTGTGCTCTCGTCGCGGTGGACCGCGACGAGAGCACACGGATCGCCTGCCGGTCAGGCTGCCGCCGCCGCGTCCTGCGGGGGCGCGAAGCCGCCCCCGCCGGGGCCGCCGCCGGGGGCACCGCCCATGCCGCCCGCGGGTGCCTCGCCTGCGGTGGCCGTCGTCAGCGTCGTGGCCCCCGCGGCGGCGTCGCCCCCGACGGAGTACCCGCCGACGACGTCACCGGTCGCGGTCCCGCCGCTGACGACGGTGTACCCCGCGCCGCTCTCCACGTCGGCGGAGGAGTAGACGAGCGAGGCGAACTGCTTCTCGGCCGTGTAGGTGGCGAGCACGTCGCCGTCGGCCGAGACGAGCTGGACCGTCGTGCCGGCGGCCTGCGCACCGTCCAGCGTCGCCGCCACCCACGCCTGCGCGGACTCCGTCGACGGCGCCACGGCCATCCCCGCGCTGCCCGCCGCGAGCAGCGTGCCGCCGCTGACCTCGAAGGTGCCGTCGACGTCGATCGCCCCGTTGCCGTCGCCGGTCGGCCCGCTGACGACGACCGTGCCGCCGGTCATGGCGGCGTAGCCGTTGGAGTCGAGGCCGTCTCCCTCGGCGTCCACGACGACCGTGCCGCCGGAGATCGTCAGCAGCAGGTCCTCGTCTGCCTGCTCGCCCCCGCCGCCAGGAGCGCCTCCGCCGCCGGGCATCCCGTCCTGCGCTTCGCCGTCCGCGGTCGTCCCGTCGCTCGTGGTGTCGCCGGCGGACACGTTGATGCCGTCGTCGGCCGAGGTGACGTCCACGTCGCCGCCGGAGACGGTGACGACCGCGCTCTCCAGGCCCTCCTCGGACCGCGTCACCGTGACCGCTCCCCCGCTGACCGTCAGGTCGACGTCGGCGTGCACGCCGTCGTCACCCGTCGCGAGCGTGAGTGCGCCGTCGGTGATGCTCACCGCGCCGTCGGAGTGGACGGCGTCGTCGGCCGCGTCGACGGTGACGGTGCCGCCACCGACGACCACGCTGACACCACCCTTGAGCCCTTTGGCCGAGGCGTCGTCGGCGAGCTCGGCGTCCGCGCCCCCGCCGGCCGTCACGTCGAGCGTCCCGCCCGCGACGACGACGTCGGTCTCGGCGACGACGCCGTCCCCTCCCGCGACGACGGTCGTGGTGCCGCCCTCGAGCGCGACGTACCCGGCCGTCGCGGCGTCGTCGGCGTCGGCCTTCAGGCCGTCGCCGCCGGCGGTGACGTCGAGCGTCCCGCCGGCCACGACGAGGTCGTCCTTGCCACGGACGCCGTCGTCGACGGCGTCGACGGTGACGTCGCCGGACTCGACCACCAGCCCGTCCTTGCTCGTGATGCCGTCCTCCGCACGGCCGGTGACGACGAGGGCGCCGGTGCCCGTGATCGTCGTGTCCGCGGTGCTGTAGAAGGCCGCGGCGGCGTCGGTGCCGTCCCCGGCGGCGTAGTCGGTGCCGTCGGCGAGGCTGCTCGTCGTGCCGTCGGCGAGCTCGACGACCACCGCGCCGGCGTCGAGGACGCCGATCGCCGAGGTGGTCGAGCTCGTGATGTCGGCGACGTCGAGGACGAGGGTGACGACGCCGTCGTCGGTGGTGTCCACGACGACCTGCCCGTCGTCGAGCGTCCCGCTGACCCGGTAGGTGCCGGCCGCGGTGATGGTGACCGTGCCGCCGTCGACGGTCACGGCCTCGGAGTCGGCGCTCGCCGTCGTGCCGTCGAGGGTGACGGCGATCTCCTCGGCGGAGTCGTCCGCGGCGGAGGTGGTGGGCTCGAGGTTCGCGGCGAGCGCGTCCTGGACGGTCGTGGCCGTGGCGGCCTCGACGTCGGCGGCGGAGACGACGCTCGTGGTCGCGGCGGCGGACGTCGCGGTGTCGGTGGTCGCGGCCGTCGCGGTGCACCCGGCCAGCACGGCGGCGAGGCCGGCGGCGGTCACGGCGGCGGCGAGGGACCGGGTCGAGCGGGGGCGGCGCATCAGGTGTCCGTTCGTCGGTGGTCTGCGGTGGAGCCACCGTGGGCCGGGCGGTTGTCCGGGCCCGAGGTCTCCTCTGTGCGGCGTCTGTGCGTCTCCGCCGTCGTCCGGAGCAGTCCGTGGCGTGCCCGCGCACACGGACGTGGGGGGACGACACCGCGGCCGGGGGGAGGGGGCGACCTGCCGACGTCGACACGACGTCGCGTCGCGGCGGGTCGGAGGGGTGGCACCGCGGCGGGGCGAGACCTCTGCAGGTCGCCTCGCGCGGGCTACGGCACGGTGAGCAGCCCCGCGGCTCGGGCACCGCGGGCGAGCCGGTCGTCCCAGACCGCCACGACGAGGTCCCCCGCGTCGACGGCGAGCGCACTGGCGAGGTGGACGGCGTCGGCACCACGCAGGCCGTGCTCGACGGCCAGGTCCCCGGCTCGCGTGGCGAGCGCCGGGCTCAGCTCCACGGCCCCCAGGCCGACCGCGAGTCCTGCCCACCGGTCGTCGGCTGCGGCCCATCCCCTCTCGTCGAGCCGTCCGCCGCGACGGGCCGCCGCGAGGGCGGCCCGCACCTCGACCCCGGCGAGGCGGCTGGAGACGACGGCGTCAGCGCCGTCCCAGAGCGCTGCGGCCACGTCGCTCCCCTCCTCCTCGACGAGAAGCTTCACGAGAGCACTGCTGTCGAGGTAGACGACGGACACGGCCGTCAGCGACGCTGCTCGCCGACGAGTCCGGAGACGTCGCCGTGGGCCCGGACCCGCGGCACGTCCGTCGCCCGGGGCCTGGACCCCGGCGCAGGACGTGACAGCAGCCCCTCCCGTGTCAGACGGTCGAGCAGGGACACCTGCTCGACCGCCGTCAGGCGGGCCACCGGCGCGCCGCGGTCGGTGACCACGACGTCCTCTCCCTCGCGGGCGCGGCTGATCCACGCGGCGAGATCTGCCCTGAGGTCGGTCACGGAGACGTCCACAGCATGACCGTACAGAAGCGGATGCTCGATACGTACAGTCGGGTGCCGTCATCGCGGCCGAGCGTCGGCTCGCCGTCTCGCGACCCGGCGGGCGACCTCACCGCCCGAAGTAGCGCCGCAGCGTCCGGTGCCACCGGTTGGCGGGCAGCTCGGGGCGCAGGCAGGCGAGGCCGACGCAGTACTTGCTGATGGTCACCGGCCGCACGCCCGCGGACCACAGCCACCGGTCGGCGGCGCCGGGCGCGCCGGCGGACTTGGTCTCCACGAGCACGTGGTCGTCGAGGACGACGGCGTCGCCGTCCGGGCCCGTGCAGACGAGGCCGACGTCGCACGTCAGCCGGGCGCCCGCCTCGCGGTCGAGCAGGGTGCTGCGCGCGTACGTCGTCGTCAGCACCGGCCGCAGCGGGGCGTCGCCGAGGAGCGGGCCAACCCGCGTGCGGACGAACCGCTCGGCGTCGGGGGGCAGCGCGTCCCGGTCGGCGAGGGGGTGCGGGCGTCGCTCCTTGACGGTCTCGCCGCGCCCACCCTGGGTCTTGACCTCGAGCACGCACTCCCCCGTGTCCAGGTAGGTGCGCGTGCGCACCTTGAACCGGCGGCGGCGACCGTGCGCGGCCGCCCGGTAGGCGAGCAGGTCCGGGGTGTCGACGTAGACGGACTCGTACCCGAAGGCTCGCCGCCCGCCGGTGTCGAGGACGACAGCCCGGTCCTCCATCGCCCCGAGCAGCCGCTCGGACGCCCTGGGGTCGAGCAGGTACTTGCGGTCGGTGCGCGTCTGCAGGCTCGCCGCCGCGACCAGCTCGTCGAGGCTGATCGGCGCGAACCGGTCGAGCGCGGGCGCGAGGCGCTGGGCGAGAGCCGACGGCACGGGCCGGCCGGGCAGGACCGGTGCGAGGCCGCTCACGAGCGCGGCGCGGGGACGAGCGCGGCCTCGTCGCCACGGGCGGGCAGCATCTCGGCGGCGGGCGCGCCCTGCGGGCGACGCTCGGCCGGCGCGGGACGGAGGCGGTAGCGGACGTCGACGCGCGTCTGGTCACGCACCAGGTCGGTCTGCTGGACGACGACCTTGCGGACCTCGGCGCCGAGCAGCTGCTCGAGCCGTGCGGTCAGCGCCCGCTCGTCGGGGTAGACGGCGTCGAGGGTGACCTCCTGCCGGCGGTACCGCTCGTGCAGGCGCGGGTGGTCCCCGACCGCCATGACGGCGACGAGCAGCACCGCCAGCGCCGGGGCGACCCACGCCGGGTCCGGCGCCAGACCGGCGACCAGCCCCAGGGCCAGGGAGACGAAGTAGTAGGCGACCTCCTCCTGCGAGATCTCCGAGGAGCGCAGCCGGATGATCGACAGGACGCCGAAGAGCCCCAGCCCCAGCCCGGCGGCGACCGTGGCGTCGGCGAGCGTCATGGTGACGGCGAGGACGCCGACGTTGAGGCCGACGTAGGCCAGCAGCATGTCCCGGCGCCGGTGGCGGCGGTAGTAGACGCCGTAGGTCAGGACGGCGATCGCCGCGAGGTCGACGGCGACGGTCAGCAGGTGCGGCACGGGAGGCTCCTCGGTGGTGTGAGAAGCCCTGACGCTGGGGCGTCGGCCTGTGCGTCCGCCATGACGGCCATGTGGTCGGCGCGTGACGTGCTCGGCGGGCAGCCGCACGAGCACCGACGCCACAGCCGGCCGCAGGAGGACGGCCTCTACGCCGTCGTCGTGCGGCCGTCCGACGGCTCCGGCGCGATCGCTCGCCCCGCGGACGTCGTCGCCCCGGCCCGGGCCTACCGGACGGGCGCGCCGAGGACGTCGACCGCGTCGATCTCCGCGTACCAGGAGACCCGCGTCAGGGTGACGGTGTTCCACCCCTGCTCGAGCCTCGCGTCGTGCTCGAGCGTCTGCCAGTTCCCCCACCGCGTGTGCGGGTAGGTGACGAGCCCGGCGTCCGCGCCGTCGACGGTCAGGCGGTGGGTGGCCGCCAGCGGGTAGCCGCCGCGCTCGGAGCCGTTGGCGAAGCGGATCCCGAGCGTGGTCCACCCGGCACGGTCGACCCAGACCTGCACCGAGACCGAGCTGTCGGCGAAGTCGAGCCCGCCGACCTTGGCCCCGCCGGACGCGCCGGCGTCGTCGACGACCCGGGCGTGCGTGACGACGCCCGCCTCCGCCTCGTAGCGCGTGGCGTCGGCCGGGTCCTGCGGGTGGACGGGAGCCGCCGGCTGCAGGCGGTGGTCGTCGACGTCGACCGCGTCGAGCTCGGCGAAGAAGGTCGCCGTGGTGAGCGTGACGGTGTTCCAGCCCGCCCGGAGCTTCACGCGCGTCTCGACGCGCTGCCAGTTCTCCCACCCGGTGTGGAGGAAGGTGACGGTGCCCCCGTCCTGGCCGTTGACGGTGAGCGCGTCGGTGGCGAGCACCCGCTGCCCACCGTCCAGCGACCCGTTGGCGTACCGGATGCCGAGGGTCGCCCGGGTGGTCCTCTCGCTGTGCACCCGCACGGACACCGAGCTGTCGGCGGCGTCGAGCCCGCCGACCTTCTCCCCGCCCGAGGCGCTCGTGTCGGCGACGACCCGGGCGTTCGTGACCTCGCCGTCCTCGGCCTCGTAGCGGGTCGCCGCCGCGGTGACGGCCGGCACGCCGTCCGCACCCCACACCAGCGGGCTGGTGTAGATCGCCCGGTAGCTGAACGTCGGGTCCCAGCCGTGGAAGACGACCGCGGTGCTGCCGTCGCGGGTCGTGATGACGTCCTGGCCGCCGGGGCCGCGGACGTCGCCCTGGAACAGGTCCGAGGTCATCAGCTCGGTGCCGGCCTTCGTGTACGGACCGGTGAGGGCGGGCGCCGTCGCGTAGCCGGTGCGGTAGGCGCCGCCGTAGAAGTCGTTCGCCGAGTAGAAGAGGTAGTAGGTGCCGTCGTGCCGGACGATGGTCGGCGCCTCGACGACCGCGCCCTCCCACGGCTGGTCGTTGCGGATCAGCTCGGTGGCGGGACCGGTGAGCGTGGTCCCGTCCGCCGACAACGGCTGGACGAAGATCGTCGCGGGCTTGCTGCAGCAGTTCCCGTCCGCCTTCCACAGCAGCCAGAGCCGGCCGTCCTCGGCGTACGTGCTGGCGTCGATGGCGCCGCCGAGGTCGGGCGGGTCCTGCGCGGTGGGGCACACGAGCGGGTCGTCACCCACCGGCTGGAACGGCCCGTCCGGGGACGACGAGGTCGCCACCCCGATGCACTGGCGGCCGGACGCCTCGTCCCGGGCGGTGTAGTAGAGCGCGTACCCGTCCCCCACCGCGGTGACCTCGGGCGCCCAGACGCACGAGTCGGTGGCGCCGCCGGGCGCGAAGCTGCACGGACCGACCCAGTCGCCGAGCACGGGCAGGACGTCGTCCTGCGTCGTCCACGTCCGCAGGTTCCGCGACGTCCGGTGCTGGACGTTCTGGCCGTCGGAGTTGGTCGCGTAGGCGTGGTAGACGCCGCCCACGAGCAGCACGTCCGGGTCGGCGAAGTTGTCGTCGACCACCGGCTGGGTCGTGCGGTGCGCGTCGACGGGCTGCCGCGGTGGGGCCGCGTCGTCGCCGCCCAGCGCGGTGGCGGTCGCGGCGGGCGTCAGGAGGCCGAGCGCGAGCAGCGCTCCTGCGACCCCGGTCAGCAGGCGGCGCGGCTGCGGTGCCACAGGTGTCCCTCTCGACGTCGTCGTCCCGGGTGTCCGGGACATCCTGGGTCGACGGTGGTCGAGGGTCAACACCCCGAGGCCGCAGCCGCGGAGCAGTGGTCGGCATCCGTGACCGTGCACGGTCACGGATGCCGACACCTCCGTCGTCGGGCGGCGTCGCCGGGGTCAGCCGCGGGGCGCGCGTCACCTCACCCGGGGAGCGCTCGCTCCACGTCCTCCAGCAGGTCGTCCACGTCCTCGAGCCCGACCGACAGCCGCACCAGCCCGTCGGTGATCCCGACGCGCGCGCGCCCCTCCGGGCCGAGCCGGCGGTGCGTCGTCGTCGCGGGATGGGTGATGAGCGACTTCGAGTCCCCGAGGTTGTTGGAGATGTCGACGACCCGCAGCCCGTCGAGCAGCCGGAAGGCCGCCTCCTTGCCGCCGTCGAGCGTCATCGTCACGACCGTCCCGCCCCCGCTCATCTGGGAGCGGGCGAGGTCGGCCTGCGGGTGGCTGTCGAGGAACGGGTAGACCACCGACTGCACCCCCGGCTGCCCCTCCAGCCACCGTGCGACCCGCTCGGCCGAGGCGACCTGGTGGCGCACCCGCATCGCCAGCGTCTCCAGGCCCTTCGTCAGCACCCACGCGTTGAACGGCGAAAGCGACGGGCCGGTGTGCCGGATCAGCGTCTCGACGCCGCCGGTCAGCAGCGCCGTCGGCCCGAGGATCGCCCCGCCGAGGGTGCGGCCCTGGCCGTCGATGTGCTTGGTCGTCGAGTAGACGACGACGTCCGCGCCCAGCTCCATCGGCTTCTGCAGCACCGGGGTGGCGAAGACGTTGTCGACGACGACGCATGCGCCGGCCGCGTGCGCCATCTCGCTGACGCGCCGGACGTCGACGACCTCCTGCATGGGGTTGGACGGCGTCTCGAAGAACACCGCCGTCGTCGGCTGCGCGAGCGCGGCCTCCCACTGCTCGAGGTCCGCGCCGTCGACGAAGACCGTCTCCACGCCCCAGCGCGGCAGGATCTCGTCGAGGATGACGAAGCACGAGCCGAACAGGCTGCGGGCGGCGACCACCCGGTCGCCCTGCCCGAGCAGCGCCGCGAGCGCCGTGAAGACCGCCGACATGCCGGACGCCGTCGCCACGCACGCGGGGGCGCCCTCGAGCAGGCGCAGCCGCTCCTCGAACGTCGCCACGGTCGGGTTGCCGTAGCGGGAGTAGACGAACCGGTCGACCTCGCCGGAGAACGCGGCCTCGGCCTCGGCCGCCGAGCCGTAGACGTACCCCGACGTCAGGTACAGCGCCTCGGACGTCTCCTCGAAGCCCGAGCGGGTCAGCCCGCCGCGGACGGCGAGGGTGTCGGGACGCAGCGGCCGCGCCCCCGTGCCGGTCGACGGGTCGTCGGACGCCGCGGCCCGCGGGTCGAGCGGGAAGACGGCGTCGTCCGCCCCCTCCGAGGGGGCGCCCGGAGGCGTCACCCCTGCCGCCAGGGCAGCCCGTCGGCGCGCCAGCCGCGCACCCCGCGGTGGTGGTCCTCGTCCGGAGGGCCCTCGAAGCCGTCGAGCACGTTGTAGGCCGGGCCGAGGCCCGCCGTCGTCGCCGCCTGCGCCGCCCCGACCGAGCGCACGCCCGAGCGGCAGAGGAAGACGACCGGCGTCTGCTCCCCCACCCCGGCGTCGGCGAGCTCGGCGAGGAAGGACGGGTTGCGCTCGCCCGTCGGGAAGTGCTGCCACTGCACGCCGAGGACGTCGCGGCCCAGGCCGGAGACGTCCGGCACCCCGACGTAGGCCCACTCCGCGTCGGTGCGCACGTCGACGAGGACGGCGCGCTCGTCGTCCCGCAGGAGCTCCCACGCCTGCTGCGGCGTGAGGTCGCCGGCGTAGGAGCCGTCCGGGGGCGGCGTGCCGACCGGACCCGGCGCGGCGCCGTCCGGGGTCGCCTCGGGGGCGACCTCGCCGCGGCCGGCGGCGTCCGGGCTGCCGCCCTCGCCGGCGGCGCTCATCGCTGGTCCTCCGGCAGCAGCACGGCCTGGGCGCAGTGCAGCTCGCCCCCGACGACGGTGATGACCGGTGGGCCGTGCAGCACGTAGCCCTGGTCGAGGTGGTCGGACACCTTCCGGCAGAAGTCCGGGGTGTCCGGGCCGGTCAGCAGCTTGTACGACTTCCGCTTCGTCGGCGCGGCCTCGCGGCCGGCGCCGGCGGGCTCGGCGGTGGTGGCGTCCATCACGTCCTCCTCCAGGTCCGCGGCGGTGGTGGCGTCGCCACGGCCCTCCCGCTCGGTGTCCTGCCCGTTGTCCTGCCCGTTGTCCTGCCCGGTGTCCTGCCCGGTGCCCTGCCCGGTGTCCTGCCCGGTGTCCTGCCCGGTGTCCTGCCCGGTGTCCTGCTCGGTCGCGTGCTCGGCGACGACGTCCTCGGTGGCCCGGGCCGGCGGGGCGTCGTCGACGGTGCCCGACAGGTCGAGCAGCCAGTCGGCCTCGTCGACGGCGTCCCCGGACGACGCCGCACCGCCCGTGGCGACGCCGGACGCGACGCGCTTGGGCTCCCAAGTGCGCCCGGCCGCGGCGGCGTCCATCGCCTCGTTGGCGAGGCGGTCGGCGTGGCTGTTCTGCGCGCGGGGGATCCACTCGAAGCGGACCTGGTCGCGCGGCCACACCTCGCGGGCCTCCTGCCAGAGCCGCTGCATGTCGGCGTGCTTGACCTTCCACCGCCCCGACATCTGCTCCACGACGAGCTTGGAGTCCATCCGGACGAGCACGCTCGCGCCGGGGTCGATCTCCTTCGCGGCCCGCAGCCCGGCGAGCAGGCCGCCGTACTCGGCGACGTTGTTCGTCGCCCGCCCGATCGCCCTCGCGACCTCCGCGACCACGGGCCCTCCCGGGCCGCCGTCCTTCACGAGGGCGCCGTACCCGGCCGGGCCGGGGTTGCCGCGCGAGCCCCCGTCCGCCTCGACGACGAGCCGGCGGGCGTTCGGCCCGCCACCGGCCGAGGGGCTCACAGCCCCGACTCCGGGGTGCGCACGAGGATCCGCTCGCACTCCTCGCACCGCAGGACGGCGTCCTCGGGCGCGTCGCGCAGCCGGCCGATCGACATCGCGTCCTGCTCCATCCGGCACCCCTCGCACCGGCGTGCCCGCAGCGGCGCCGCGCCGAGCCCGCCGTGCTCGCGGCGCGAGGCCTCGTAGAGGTCGAGCAGCTCGTCGCCGACGGCGGCGGCGACCCGCTCGCGGTCGGCGCGCACGGACTCGACGTCGCGGTCGACCTCCGTCACCGCCGTCTCCAGCGCGGCGCGGGCCTGCTCGGCCTCGGCGTCGACCTCGGCGAGCAGCTGCTCGAGCCCGACGAGGGAGGTCTGCGCCAGCTCCTGGCGCTCCATCACCTCGAGCTCGACCTCCTCGAGCGCGGACTGCCGGCGCGCCAGCGACTCCAGCTCGGAGACGAGCGCGGCGGCGTCCTTGGCGCTGACGGCGCCGGAGTCCAGACGGGTCTGGTTGCGGGTGGCGCGCTGGCGCACCTGGTCGACGTCCCGCTCGGCGCGGGCGACCTCGCGCTCGACGTCGGACGCCGCGGTCCGGGCGCGGACGACGTCGTCGCGCAGCGCCGCGGAGCGCTGCTCGCGCTCGGCGAGGGCGGTGCGCTCGGGCAGCGTGCGACGGCGGTGCGCCAGCTGGGACAGGCGGGTGTCGAGGGCCTGCACGTCGAGCAGCCGCAGCTGGTCGCGGGCGGGGGCGGTGGTGGTCAGGGGACCTGTCCTCCCGGGTCGGCGGTGCCCTGGCGGGCGCCGCGGTGGAGCGGTGGCTGCCGCCGCGGGACGCCGCTCGTGCGGGGCCTCGCGGTGCGGTCACGCTACCGCCGCCGGACGCTCCGTCACGGTGCGTCCGCCCGGCGGTACGGCCTCCCGGCCGCGGCTCAGCGGTGGGCCGGCAACGGGCGCAGCAGCAGCGTCACCTGCGCCCCGCCGCCGGAGCGGCCGGGCACGCGCTCGGCCACGGCGTGCGCGGCGCTGACGAGCCGGTGCGCCACCGGGTGCTTGCGCCGCAGCAGCTCGTTCGTCCGGCGCACCTCGGCGGCGTCGTCGCTGACCTCGACGGCCACGGACGTCGTCGCGGCACCGTCCTCGAGGCGCCCGCGGGCGTCGCACGGGGTCACGGTCGCCCGCGGGTCGCGGCGCGCCCGGCGCACCTTCGCGCTCGTCGCGCCCGTGGTCACGCGCAGCACGTCGCCGTCGCGCACCAGCCACACCGGGGTCGGCCGCTCGCTGCCGTCCGCGCGGTACGTCACCAGGCTCACGTAGGTCTGCGCGCCGAGGCTCTCGAGCGTCCGGGCGCTGTCGTCGGTCATGGCGGGACGCTAGCCACGCGAGGCGCTCGGCGACAGGCGCTGCCGGACCGTCCGCGCCGCTCCCCGACGTGCCCACGCGGGCCGGAGCCGTCGTCGACGGTCCCCGGCCCGTCGTCCGGCACGGTGGCCGGCGTGCGGCTCAGCGCACCGGCCCGCCGGGGCTCGCGACCCGCATCGACCAGGGGTCCGAGCGCCGGCGGCTGACGTTCACCGTCACCGTGGCGGCGACCTCCTCGAGGTCGGC
>NZ_JBBIAA010000010.1:44295-107251 GCF_037482545.1 Pseudokineococcus basanitobsidens
CGACCTCCTCGAGGTCGGCGCGCAGCCGGTCACCGGCGCCCTGCAGCCACGGCCACTCGCTGGCCCAGTGCGAGACGTCGAGGACGTGCGGCGCCCCGCCGCGGGCACGCTCGCGCAGCTCGGAGACCGGGTGGTGGCGCAGGTCCGCGGTGACGTAGGCGTCGGCGCCGCTGGCGCGGACGGCGTCGAAGAGGCTGTCGCCGCTGCCGCCGCACACCGCGACGCGACGCACGAGCGCGGAGGGGTCGCCCGCGACGCGCACGCCGTGGTGGGTGTACGGCAGCGCCGCGGCGACGACGCCGGCCAGCGCCTCGACCGTCAGGGGCTTGTCGAGCGTCCCCACCCGGCCGAGCCCCCGCGGCGAGGACCACGGCGCGAGCTCGAGGACGTCGAGCGCGGGCTCCTCGTAGGGGTGCGCCGAGCGGACGGCGGCCAGGACCCGCTCGCGCAGGTGGCGCGGGGCGACCATCTCGACGCGCGCCTCGGACCCCGTGTGCCGCTCACCGGGAGTGCCGACGGCCGGGTGCGCACGCTCGCCGGGCGTGAACGTCTGCGTGCCGGTGCCCGTGAACGCGCAGCGCGAGTACTCGCCGATCTCCCCGGCGCCCGCGGCGGACATCGCGTCGACGAGGCGCTCGGCGTCCCCCTCCGGCACGAAGACGACGTGCTTGTCGACAGGGGCGGCCGGCGCCGCGGACAACGGCTGCAGGTCGTCGAGGCCGATGACCCGGGCGAGGGCGTCCGAGACGCCGGGGCGGGCGGAGTCGGCGTTCGTGTGGAGCACGTGCAGGGCGATGCCGGCGCGCACGAGCCGATGCACCACAGCGCCTTTCGGGTCGTCGGCGCGGACCGAGCGCACCGGGCGCAGCAGCAGCGGGTGGTGCACGAGCACCAGGTCGACGCCGAGCTCGACCGCCTCGTCCACGACCTCGGCGACGGGGTCGACGGCCAGCAGGACCGAGCGCACGAGCCGGGTCGGGTCACCGCAGACGAGGCCGACGGCGTCCCACTCCTCGGCGCTCGCGGCGGGGTAGCGGCGCTCGAGGACCTCGAGGAGGTCGGCGAGGGCGACTCCGTTGCTCACGCCATCCATCACCCTCGCACCGTAGCGGGTGGCGACGCAGCGTCATCCCGCCGCGGCGGGGCGTCGGCGGTCGTGACCGGTCCGTGACCGACCGCCCGTCGCCGCTCTCGGGGGACGCCGCTTCACCTCGACGTCGGCGACGACGTCGGGTCCCGAGCGCCTCATCTCCCGACGTCGGCGACGACGTCGGGGGCCGCGCGCCCGGACGGACGAGTCGTGGGGGGGGGGGGGGGGGGGGGGGGGGGGGGGGGGGGGGGGGGGGGGGGGGGGGGGGGGGGGGGGGGGGGAGGTTCTCGAGCGCCGCTACCCCGCCGCGAGCGCCGAGGAGTGGGACGCCGTCGGCCTCGTCTGCGGTGACCCGACCCGGCTCGTGCGCTCGGTCCTGCTGGCCGNCGCCGTCAGATCGTCTGGACCGAGCCCGAGTCGACGCGCAGCGTGGCGCCGTTGACGAAGCTGGCCCGCTCGGAGCAGAGGAAGACGATGGCCGCGGCGACCTCCTCGGGCTCACCGCGACGGCCGAGCTCCATGCCGGGGCGCTCCTCGGCGAGGAAGCTGCGGATGGCCTCGTCGGTGTCCGTGCCGTTCGCGTCGGCGCGCTTGGACATCATCGCGTCGGTCATCGGCGTCGAGATGAAGGCCGGCGCGACGCTGTTCACGAGGATGCCCTCGGACGCGTACGTCTTCGACAGGCCCTTCATGAGCGCGAGGACGCCGGCCTTGGCGGCGCAGTAGGGGATCTCGTCCGCGTACGGCTGGAAGGCGTCCTCGCTGGTGAGCAGGACGATCCGGCCCCACCCCTTCGGCCGCATGCCGTCGATGAACGCCTTGACGGTGCGGACCGGCGACATGAGGTCGGTCTCGACGGTCTTCGTCCAGCCCTCGTCGTCGATCTCGTGGAAGTACCCCTGCGCGCCGGTGATGCCGGCCGCGGCGACGATGATGTCGGGGGCTCCGCGCAGACCCGCCTCGACCTCGCGCTTGAGCGTCGCCACGTCGTCGAGCTTCGTGAGGTCGGCCGCGACCTGCGTCACCTCGCCGGGGAGCTTCGCTGCGGACTCCTTCAGCGAGTCGGCGTCGATGTCGCTGACGGCGACCTGCACGCCCTCCTCGAGGAGCATGCGAGCGGTGTGCCAGCCGATGCCGGAGTCGGCGCCGGTCACGAGGGCGGTCTTGCCGGAGATGCCGAGGTCCATGGGTCCTCCTGGGTCGATGTGCGCCGGACGGCGGCGCCGGGCCGAGCGGTGGGTGCCCGCGAGCTGCGGGCGGGGGACGGCGGGGGCGGGCGCCCGGACCGGGCGGCCCGGCGCGTCCTCGCGGCGACGGTAGGCACGGCACGGCGTCGGCGCCCGACGTGCGCCGGCGGCGCCGCTGTGGCAGGGCTCGTCCCGGGACGCGGCGCGGGTGGGCCCGGCCGGGTTCGAACCGACGACGTCCGCGGTGTAAGCGCGGTGCTCTACCAGCTGAGCTACAGGCCCGGGGCCGGTGGCGGGAGGAGGTCCCGGACGGCACCGAGGGCATCATCCACGCTCCGGGCGCCCACGAGGAACGTCGTGCGCCGGGGCGCGCCCGTGGCGGCGTCGAGGACGCCCCAGGCGGAGCTGGCCGCGCCGTGCGGCCAGAAGTCGGAGAGCACCGGGAAGGGCAGGTCCTCCGCCCGGACCCAGGCCGCGAGCGCCGGCAGGGCGTCGCAGGTGACGGCGACGACCTCGACGCCGTGCGCCCGGAGGTCGGCGTGGCGGTCCCGCAGGTCGCGGACCTCTCGGGTGCAGACCGGTGACGAGGCGAAAGGCAGGAACACGAGCACCAGGCCCCGGCCGGCCGCGGCCTCCCTCACGTCCACGACCCGTCCCGTGGAGGCGACGAGCCGCGGCGTCGGCGGGCCGTCGTCCCCCGGCCGGAGGGTGAGGGCCTCGCCGGGGCCGCGGAGCCGACGGGCGAGCCGCCCCAGCCGCGAGGTGACGGTCAGGCCTTGCGGCTGCGGGTGACGAGGCGGGTGCCGGACCAGTCCTCGGTCACCGCGAGCGTCGACGTGGCGTGCAGGCCGGCCGTGGGCGCGGCGTCGTCGATGTCGGCGGGCTCGACGTGGCCCGGGCGGCCGCTCTTGGGGCTCAGCAGCCAGACGACGCCGTTCTCCGCGAGCGAGGTCAGGGAGTCGACGAGGGCGTCCACGAGGTCGCCGTCGCCGTCGCGCCACCAGAGGAGGACGACGTCGACCGCCTCGACGGCGTCCTCGTCGAGCATCTCCCCGCCGATGGCGTCCTCGACGCCGTCGCGCAGGTCGTGGTCCACGTCCGCGTCGTAGCCCAGCTCCTGCACCACCTGGCCCGCCGTGACGGACAGTCGCCGTGCGGCTCCGCCCGCTGCCGCGGCGTCCGCGCTCTCAGCCACCGTCGTGCCCCACCCCTCGTCGTCGTCCCTGGTCGTCGTGCCGGTCGACCCTCCACGGGCCCCGGGCCCGGTGGGGCCCGATCGGTCGGACGCGACCGTAGTGCACGGGTCCACGCCGGGTCCCGTGCCGCCGCACCCTCGGCCGCGCCGACCGGCGGTGCCTACAGTCGGCCGGTGGTCCCTCCCGCTGCAGGACAGTCACCCGCCGGCGGCAGCGGCGCCGTCGAGGTCGTGCGCCTGCGGGTGGACGGCGGGGAGCCCGCACGGGAGCCGCGCCCGGACTCCGTCGCCGTCGAGGAGCCGCTCGAGGTGCGCGTGGCGGGGGCGGCCGTCGTCGTCACCATGCGCACGCCCGGCCACGACGACGACCTGGCGCTCGGCTTCCTCCTCACCGAGGGGCTGCTTCCGGGACCGTCCGCCGTGGCGCGGACCACGGCGTGCGTGGACGAGGGCGTCGACGGCGAGCCCCTCGTCGGGTCCCTGGAGCTGGCGCTCGCCGACGGCGTCCCCGTGCCCGACCTCGAGGGGCGGCGCACCTTCGGGATGACGTCGGCGTGCGGCGTCTGCGGGTCGGCGAGCGTCGACGCCGTCCGCGCGCGGACGGGGGCCAACCTGTGGCGGGACGACGTCGTCGTCGACGCGGCCGTGCTCGCGGGGCTGCCCGACCGGCTGCGGGAGGCCCAGCGCGTCTTCGCCCGCACCGGTGGGCTGCACGCCGCCGGCCTGGCCGGGGCGGACGGCGAGCTGCTCGTCGTCCGCGAGGACGTCGGCCGCCACAACGCCGTCGACAAGGTCCTCGGGTGGGCGGCGCGCGAGGTCGGCTGGCCGCTCACCGGCCACGTCCTGGTCGTCAGCGGCCGCGCGTCCTTCGAGCTGGCCCAGAAGGCCTGGATGGCGGGGGTGCCCGTGCTCGCCGCCGTCTCGGCGCCGTCGTCGCTCGCCGTGCAGCTCGCCCGGGAGGCCGGGATGACGCTCGCCGGCTTCGTCCGCCCCCCGACCCTCAACCTCTACGCCGGCGCCCACCGCGTCCGCGTCCACGGCCTCGCGGGGGACGAGTAGTCGTCGACGTACGGCCCCACGGGCCCACCGGCGACGAGACGTCGTCGAGGTCGGGCGCGCGCCCGGGGTCAACCGGGGAGGAAGGACAGGCGCACGCGGCGGTCGGCGTTGTCGACGTTGGTGTCGACGAGGCAGACGCTCTGCCACGTGCCCAGCGCCGGGCGCCCCCGCAGGACGGGGACGACGAGCGAGGGGCTCACCAGGGCGGGCAGCACGTGGTCGCGGCCGTGGCCCGGCGAGCCGTGGGCGTGGCGCCACCCCCGTTCCTGCGGCCCGGCCGACGGCAGCACCTGCGCGAGGGCGCGCAGCAGGTCCTCGTCGGAGCCCGCGCCGGTCTCCAGCACGGCCAGGCCCGCCGTGGCGTGCGGGACGAAGACCGAGAGCAGCCCGTCCCCCGCCTCCCAGCCGTCGAGGGCGTCCTGCACCTGCGCGGTGAGGTCCACCACGCGCTGCTCCCCACCCGTGCGCACCGCCAGCTCGGTCGTCTCCATGCCCCGATGACAGCAGCGGGCCGGTCCCGACGCACGCCCGCGGCCGACGCCCGCGTCGCACGTCCGTGTCGCACGTCCGTGTCGCACGTCCGTGTCACACGTCCGTGTCGCACGTCCGTGTCGCACGTCCGGGGACCTGATGTGACGCCGCACCGCCCGGCGCGCGAGGATGGTCGTGCCGTGGGCGACCCCTGCCCCGCGGTGTGCGGCCGATCGGGCCGCGGCCGGACCGCCGGGGCACGCGCCCGGGCGGCGAGCGAGACGGAGCACCCCAGTGGCAGGACGCGACGACGCCGGTCCGACCCGGAGCGGCATGCCCTCCCAGGTCCCCGACATCGACCCGGAGGAGACCCAGGAGTGGGTCGACTCGCTCGACGGCGCCGTCGACGAGGGCGGCCGCACCCGGGCCCGGTACCTGATGTCGGTGCTTCAGGACCGCGCCCGCGAACGGGGCGTCGGCGTCCCCACCCCGGTGACGAGCGACTACGTCAACACCATCGGGCCGGAGCAGGAGCCCTGGTTCCCCGGTGACGAGGAGGTCGAGCGCCGCTACCGCGCCTGGCTGCGGTGGAACGCCGCGATCATGGTCCACCGGGCGCAGCGGCCCGAGGTCGGCGTCGGCGGCCACATCTCGAGCTACGCCTCGTCCGCGACGCTCTACGAGGTCGGCTTCAACCACTTCTTCAAGGGCCACGAGGGCGGCACGCCCGACCAGGTCTACATCCAGGGCCACGCCTCCCCCGGCGTCTACGCCCGCGCGTTCCTCGAGGGTCGGCTCTCCGAGACCGACCTCGACGGCTTCCGCCAGGAGCTGACGGCGAAGGGCCGCGGGCTGCCGAGCTACCCGCACCCGCGGCTGATGCCGGACTTCTGGGAGTTCCCGACGGTGTCGATGGGCCTCGGCCCGATGAACGCCATCCACCAGGCGCAGTCCAACAAGTACCTCACCGCCCGCGGCATCAAGGACGTCTCCGCGAGCCACGTGTGGGCCTTCCTCGGCGACGGCGAGATGGACGAGCCCGAGAGCCGCGGCCTGCTGCAGATCGCCGCGAACGAGAACCTCGACAACCTGACGTTCGTCGTCAACTGCAACCTGCAGCGCCTGGACGGCCCGGTGCGCGGCAACGGGAAGATCATCCAGGAGCTGGAGAGCTTCTTCCGCGGCGCCGGCTGGAACGTCATCAAGGTGCTGTGGGGCCGCGAGTGGGACCCGCTGCTGGCGGCCGACTCCGGCGGCGCCCTGGTCAACGTCATGAACCAGACGCGCGACGGGGACTACCAGACCTTCAAGGCCGAGTCCGGGGCCTACGTGCGCGAGCACTTCTTCGGCCAGGACCCGCGCACCCGCAAGCTCGTCGAGGGCTACTCCGACGACCAGCTGTGGGGCCTCAAGCGCGGCGGGCACGACTACCGCAAGGTCTACGCGGCCTACAAGGCGGCGGTCGAGCACACCGGACAGCCGACCGTCGTCCTCGCGAAGACGGTCAAGGGCTACGGGCTCGGCTCGCACTTCGAGGGCCGCAACGCCACGCACCAGATGAAGAAGCTGACGATGGACGACCTCAAGGCGTTCCGCGACAGCCTCCGCATCCCGATCTCCGACGAGCGCCTCGAGCAGGACCTCTACAACCCGCCCTACTACCACCCGGGCGAGGACGCCGAGGAGATCCAGTACCTGAAGGAGCGCCGGCAGAAGCTCGGGGGCCCCCTGCCGGCGCGGCGGACGACGCCGCACACGGCGATCGAGATGCCCGGCGACGACGCCTACAAGGTCCTCAAGCGCGGCTCCGGCAAGCAGACGATCGCGACGACGATGGCCTTCGTCCGTCTGCTCAAGGACCTCATGCGCGACAAGGAGCTGGGCCGCCGGGTCGTCCCGATCATCCCGGACGAGGCCCGCACGTTCGGGATGGACTCGTTCTTCCCGACGGCGAAGATCTACAACCCGGGCGGGCAGAAGTACCAGTCCGTGGACCGCGAGCTCATGCTGTCCTACAAGGAGTCCGAGTCCGGCCAGATCCTGCACCTGGGGATCAACGAGGGCGGCTCCCTCGCCGCCTTCACCGCCGCCGGGTCCGCCTACGCCACGCACGGCGAGGCGATGATCCCGGTCTACGTCTTCTACTCGATGTTCGGCTTCCAGCGCACCGGCGACAGCCTGTGGGCCGCGGGCGACCAGATGGCGCGGGGCTTCCTGCTGGGCGCCACCGCCGGTCGGACGACGCTGACGGGCGAGGGGCTGCAGCACGCCGACGGGCACTCCCCGCTGCTCGCGTCCACCAACCCCGCGGTCGTCTCCTACGACCCGGCGTACGGCTACGAGATCGGCCACGTCGTGCGGGCCGGCCTCGAGCGCATGTACGGCGACGGGCCGAGGGGGACCGACGCGGCGGGGCACGACGTGGACCCGAACGTCATGTACTACCTCACGGTCTACAACGAGCCGATGGTCCAGCCGGCCGAGCCGGACGACGTGGACGTCGAGGGCATCCTCAAGGGGATGCACCTCGTCAGCCGCGGGCACGAGGGCGACCGTCCGCGGGTCCAGCTGCTCGCCTCGGGCGTCGGCGTGCCGTGGGCGCTGGAGGCGCAGGAGCTCCTCGGCAGCGACTTCGGCGTGGACGCGGACGTGTGGTCGGTGACGTCGTGGGGCGAGCTGCGCCGCGACGGCCTCGCCTGCGACGCATGGGTCTTCGACCACCCGCAGGCCTCGGCCGACGACGCCCCCGTGCCCTACGTGACGCAGCGGCTGCGGGGGCAGACGGGTCCCGTCGTCGCCGTGAGCGACTACATGCGGGCCGTGCAGGACCAGATCCGCCCGTGGGTCGAGGAGGACTACACCGTCCTCGGCACCGACGGCTTCGGCCTCTCGGACACGCGTCCTGCGGTCCGACGGCACTTCCACGTCGACGGCCCCTCGATGGCCTACCAGGCGCTCGTGCGTCTCGCGGCCCGCGGCGAGGTCGACAAGGACGTGCCGGCGAAGGCCTACGCGACCTGGCGCCTGGACGACCCGAGCGCCGGCACCTCGGGGAGCACCGAGGGCGCCGACGCCTGAGCACGGCCCCGACGCGACGGAGGGGCGCCACCCCGCGGGGTGGCGGCCCTCCGTCGTCGGCGAGCGGGGTGGCTCAGCGGGCGGGCGAGCCCTCCGCACCGGCGATGACCCGCTCGAGCTCGGCCTGGACGACCTCGACCCGCGCGGAGTCGGGGTGCAGCGACATCGCCTCGAGGTGACGGCGGGCCTCGCTGACGCGACCGGCCTCCACCGCGGCGTGCACGAGCTGGACCCCGGCGTCGATGCGGTGCTCGCGCGGGCGCCAGTGACCCACCCCGAGCCCGAGGGCGTCCCCCGGGAGCCCTTCCTCGCGCAGGATCGACAGGGCCTGCGCCAGGGCACCGCCGGTCGCGTCCCGCTCGGCCGCCGTCGCCAGCCGTCGCATCGCGCCCTCGCGGTCGTCGTGGATCGACAGGCGTCCGAGCTCGAGCAGCGGGTACCAGGCCCTGCTGCTGCCGGCCATCTCCTCCGCCAGGGCCCACACGGCGTCGTCCTCGGCACGGCGCGGGTCGCCCTCGGCGTGGTTCTCCGCGGCCCGACGACGCACGATGCCGGCCAGCTCGACGAAGGCGCTCTCGTCGTTGGGGTCCTCGTGCAGCCGTGCCCTCAGCGCGTCCTCGCGCCGGTCGTCCGGGTGCCCGTGGCCCGACGACCGCTTGGCCACCGGGTCCACGCGGCGCAGCGCCGGCTTGATGCTCTCCGGCGCGCTGCGCGCGACGCGGCGGCGCAGCTTCTCCAGCAGGCTCATGCGGTCCTTCCGTCGGGGTGTCGGACCGCGCGGTCGTGCTGGCGCCGGACCTCCGGACGCTCCCGACCATAGCCCTGCGCCCCTCCCCGGGCACGCCGCCGCGGGCCGCGGCGGCGGTCACGGTCCGGGCACGGGTCCTCGGGGCCCGGGGAGGACGGGCGCTCGTACGATCACCGCCGTGGACGACGCCGGTGCCCCCGCTCGGCACGCGCCCACGACCGACCCCGCGCCCACGACCGACCCCGCGACCGCGGACCGGGGAGGGGCGCGCACCCGCCGCCCGGAGCCGTCCGCCGACGACGTCGCCCGGCTGCGCGCCGCGACGGGGCTGCTGTCCACCGCGGCGCTGCGGCACCTCGACGAGACCCTGCCCTGGTACGGGGCCATGCCGGCGCAGGACCGCTCCTGGGTCGGCCTGGTCGCCCAGGCCGGCATCGGCGCCTTCACCACGTGGTACTCCGACCCGGACGCCGACGCCTCGCTCGCCATCACCGCGGACGTCTTCGGCAGCGCCCCCCGCGAGCTCACCCGCGCGGTGACGCTCGGCCAGACGCTGGAGCTCGTGCGGGCCGCCGTCGACGTGGTCGAGGACCACGTCGACGTCGTCGCCGCCCCGGGCCGCGAGCAGCACCTGCGCGAGGCGGTGCTGCGGTACTCGCGCGAGGTCGCCTTCGCCGCGGCCCGCCTGTACGCCGGCGCCGCGGAGGCCCGCGGCGCCTGGGACGCCCGCCTTGAGGCGCTCGTCGTCGACGCCGTCGTGCGCGGCGACGTCGACGACGCCGTCCGCTCGCGGCTGTCGGCCCTCGGCTGGGGACGACCCTCCGCCGTGGCCGTGGTCGTCGGCTCGGCGCCGGCCGGCAACCCCGAGGACGTCGTGGCCCGGCTGCGCCGCGCCGCCCGCGGCTCGGCCGACGACGCGCTCGTCGGCCTCCAGGGCGAGCGCCTCGTCGTCCTCCTCGGGCTCAGGTCGAGCCGGCGCCGGGGCGGTGACGTCGACGCCGAGGTGTCCGTGCCGCCCGGGACGCCACCGGTGGACCTGCGGGCCGCGACGACCGTCCTCGCCCGGTTCTTCGGCCCCGGGCCGGTGGTCGTCGGCCCGGCGGTGCCCGACCTCGCGTCGGCGGGCATCTCGACCCGCGCGGCGCTGTCGGGGCTCGCGGCGGCCCGCGCCTGGCCGGGGGCGCCCCGACCCGTGCTCGCCGACGAGCTGTGGCCCGAGCGCGTGCTCTCCGGCGACGTCCGCGCCCGCCGCGCCGTCCTCGACGCGGTCTACCGGCCGCTCGTCGCGGCGGCCGGCAGCCTCGCCCAGACCGTCTCGACCTACCTGGAGCACGGCCGCTCGCTCGAGGCGACCGCCCGGCTCCTGTTCGTGCACCCCAACACCGTCCGGTACCGGCTGCGCAAGGTCGTCGACGTCACCGGCTGGGACGCGACGCACCCGCGGGACGCCCTCGTCCTCCAGGTGGCGCTCGTGGTCGGGGCCCTCGCCGACGGTCCGCCGGGGCGCGCCCCGGACTCCTGAGCCCGCGGACGACGGGCAGCGACCCTCCTTGTGCACGGAGCGCACCGAGACGTCGACGCTCGGTCACCGGATGGTCACCGGTGCGACGGCGGCCGTTGTAGGAGTCCTCCAAAGTCTCCGGGGTGGTGCTGTCGGCGTCGGCACCGTCGGCCCTCGCCCGCGCGGAGCAGGGTCGGTGCCGTGCTCGTCATCGCCTGCCCCGGCCAGGGGTCCCAGACCCCGGGCTTCCTCGCCCCGTGGCTGGAGGTCCCCGGCTTCGCCGACCGCCTGCACTGGCTGTCGGCCGTGTCGGGCCTGGACCTGGAGACGCACGGCACCACGTCGGACGCCGAGACGATCCGGGACACGGCGGTGGCCCAGCCCCTCCTCGTCGCGAGCGGGCTGCTGTCCCTCCTCTCGCTCTTCCCGCAGCCGGCGGACGCCTTCTCGGTCGTGGGACTGGGCGCGGGCCACAGCGTCGGGGAGATCACGGCGGCGGCCGCGGCCGGCGTCGTCTCCGCCGAGCAGGCGATGGTCCTCGTCCGTGAGCGCGGCCGCGGCATGGCCGCCGCCAGCGCCGCGGCGCCGACGGGCATGAGCGCCGTCGTCGGCGGGGACGCCGACGAGGTCGCCGCGACGCTGGGGCGCCACGGCCTCGTGGCCGCGAACGCCAACGGGGCGGTCCAGGTCGTCGCCGCGGGCACGCTCGAGCAGCTCGCCGCCCTGCGGGAGGACGCCCCCGCCCGCGCCCGCGTGATCCCCCTGCAGGTCGCGGGCGCCTTCCACACCGAGCACATGGCGCCCGCCGTCCCCGAGCTGGAGCGCCTCGCCCGCGCCGTCACGACGCACGACGCCCGCGTGCTGCTGGCCTCCAACGCCGACGGGACCGTCCTGCACGACGGCCAGGAGGTGCTCTCGCGCATCGTCGCCCAGGTCGCCCGTCCCGTGCGGTGGGACCTGTGCCAGCAGACCTTCGCCGACCGCGGGGTCACCGGCCTCCTCGAGGTGCCCCCCGCCGGGACGCTGGCGAACCTGGCGAGGCGCTCCCTGCCCGGGGTCGAGACCTTCGCGCTCAAGACACCCGACCAGCTCGACGACGCCCGCGCCTTCGTCGCCCGCCACGGCGAGCGCAGCACGGTGACCACGTCGCCCACGTGGCGCCTCGTCGTCGCCCCCGCCAAGGGCGTCGTGCGGGTGCAGGGCCCGCGCGAGGAGGGCGCCCGCGTCGACGCGGGCGCGGTCGTCGCCCGCGTCGAGGGGCTGCGCGACGGCCACGACGCCAGCGCCCCGCACGGCGGCACGGTCGTCGAGTGGCTCGTCGAGGACGGCGACCCGGTCGCGCCCGGCCAGCCCCTCGTCCGCCTGCACCCCGCGGGGGGAGCGGCGTGAGCGTCCCGACGACGGACCAGCCGTCGCCGGGGCGCCGTGTCCCCGTGCTGCGCACCCGCCGCGGTCCCGAGCACACCCGGATCCTCGGCGTCGGCGCCTGGCGGCCCGAGCGGGTCGTGACCAACGAGGAGGTGTGCCAGCACATCGACTCGACGGACGAGTGGATCCGGCAGCGCACCGGGATCGAGCAGCGCGGCTGGGCCGACGCGGAGACCTCCGTCGTCGACATGGCCGTGCACGCGGGGGCCGAGGCCCTCGCCGCGGCGGGCGTGGACGCCGCCGCCGTGGGCGCCGTCATCCTCGCGACCGTCTCGCACCCGTACCAGACCCCCGCGGCCGCCACCCAGGTCGCGGACCGGCTGGGGGCGACACCGGCTGCGGCGTGGGACGTCTCGGCCGGCTGCGCGGCGTTCTGCCACGCGCTGGCGCAGGCCTCGGACCTCGTGCGCGGCGGGACGAGCGAGCACGTGCTCGTCGTCGGCGTGGACAAGCTGAGCGACTTCACCGACCTCTCCGACCGCTCGACCGCCTTCCTGTTCGCCGACGGCGCCGGTGCGGTGGTCGTCGGACCCTCCGACACCCCGGGCATCGGCCCCACCGTCTGGGGCTCGGACGGCTCGCAGTGGGACGTCATCCGCAACCGCACCTCGTGGCTCGAGCACCGTGACGCCGACCCCGCCGCCGTGGAGTGGCCGGCGCTGCAGCAGGAGGGCCAGAAGGTCTTCCGGTGGGCGGTGTGGGCCATGGCGCCGCTGGCCCTGCAGGCGGTGGACGCCGCCGGGATCACCGTCGACGACCTCGCCGCGTTCGTCCCGCACCAGGCGAACATGCGCATCATCGACAAGCTCAGCAGCCAGATCGGGCTGCCCGAGCACGTCGCGGTCGCCCGCGACATCCGGACGACCGGCAACACCTCCGCCGCGTCCGTCCCGCTGGCGATGCACCGGATGCTCGCCGAGGGCCAGGCGCCCTCGGGCGGGCTCGCCCTGCTCATCGGCTTCGGCGCCGGGCTGTCCTACGCGGCCCAGGTCGTCGTCCTGCCGTAGCCCCCTCTCCCCGCCGCGGCGGTGTGCACCGCCGTCGGACCAGGACCACCCGCAGACCAGCACCACCGCAGACCAGCACGACCCCGAGGTGCGCACCCGGCGCGCCGCAGACAAGGAGCACGCACCCATGGCCCAGAGCGAGAACGAGATCCTCGACGGCATCGCCGACCTCGTGAACGAGGAGACCGGACTGCCCAAGGAGTCCGTCGAGATGGACAAGTCCTTCACGGACGACCTCGACATCGACTCGCTGTCGATGACCTCCATCGTCGTCCACGCCGAGGAGAAGTTCGGCGTGACGATCCCGGACGAGGACAGCAAGAACCTGCGCACCGTCCGCGACGTCGTCGCCTACATCCAGCAGGCCCAGGGCTGACACCCCGGGGACGCCCGGCCGGTGACCTCCGGCCGGGCGTGCCCGCAGGCGGCCGTCCCCCGTGGGACGGGCGCCGACCACGAGGACCGCACGGTCCACCGCCACACCGCCGCACCGCCGACCTGGAGGCCCACCGCCATGTCCGAGACGACGCCCCGCCCGAGCAGCGGAGCCGCGTCCTCCGGGGGCCCGGCGGCCGACCGCGCCGTCGTCGTCACCGGGATGGGCGCGACCACGCCGCTCGGCGGTGACGTGCCGAGCACCTGGGAGGCCGCGCTGGCGGGCCGCTCCGGCGCCCGGCCGCTGCCGATGCCCTTCGTGGAGGAGCTCGGGCTCCCCGTCACCTTCGGGGGCACCCTGGCGGTGCCCGCCACCGACGTGCTCCCCCGGCACGAGAGCAAGCGCCTGGACCCCTCGGCGCAGTACGCGCTGGTCGCCGGTCGCGAGGCCTGGCAGCAGGCCGGTGCCCCCGACGTCGACGGCGAGCGCCTCGGGGTGGTCGTCGGCACCGGCATCGGGGGCGTCACGACGCTGATCAACGCCCACGACACCCTCCGCGAGCGGGGCCCCCGCCGCGTGCTGCCGCTGACCGTGCCGATGCTCATGCCCAACGGCGCCGCCGGGGCGCTGTCCATCGAGTTCGGTGCCCGCGCCGGCGCGCACAGCCCCGCCTCCGCGTGCGCCACCGGCGCCGAGGCCATCGCCTACGGCGCGGAGATGATCCGCACCGGCCGTGCCGACGTCGTCATCGCCGGCGGCACCGAGGCGGCCATCCTCGCGCTCCCCATCGCGGCCTTCGCCTCCATGCACGCGCTGTCGCTGCGCAACGACACGCCCGAGACCGCCTCCCGCCCCTACGACGTCACGCGCGACGGGTTCGTCCTCGCCGAGGGCGCCGGCGTCCTCGTCCTGGAGTCGGCCGCGCACGCCGCCGCGCGCGGCGCCGCGGTGCTCGGGTCCGTCGTGGGCGCGGGCATCACCTCCGACGCGCACCACATCGCCGCCCCGGACCCGGAGGGGCTCGGCGCGACACGCGCCATCCGGCTGGCGCTGCAGCAGGCCGGGGCGCAGCCCGGCGACGTCGTCCACGTGAACGCGCACGCCACCTCGACGCCGGTCGGCGACGTGGCCGAGGTCGTGGCGCTGCGCGCCGCGCTCGGGTCGGACCTGGACCGGGTGAGCGTCTCGGCCACCAAGTCCATGACCGGCCACCTGCTCGGCGGCGCCGGCGCGCTGGAGAGCATCTTCTGCCTCAAGGCGCTGGCCGAGGGCCTGGCCCCGCCGACCATCAACGTCACCGAGCTCGACCCGCAGGTGGACCTCGACGTCGTCCTCGACGAGCCGCGGAAGATCGTCACGGGCCCGGACGCGGTGGCGCTCAACAACTCCTTCGGGTTCGGCGGCCACAACGCGGCCCTGGCCCTCACCGGCCCGACCTCTGGAGGCGCGGCATGACCGCCGTCACGTCCCGTCCGCCTGACGCCGCCCCTGACCAGGGAGGCGGCGAGGTGGACCCCAAGGACCCGATGCACCGCCTGCGGACCCTCTTCGACGCGGGCACCGTCGAGGCCCTCACCCCGGCGGACGACTCCGGGATGCTCGCCGCGACCGGGCTCGTCGACGGCTCCCCCGCCGTCGCCTTCGCCTGCGACGCGCGCGTGCAGGGCGGCGCCATGGGCGCCGCGGGCAGCCGCGTCGTCCTCGCCGCGTACGAGCGCGCGCTGGCGGACGAGGTGCCCGTCGTGGGCGTGTGGCACTCGGGCGGGGCACGCCTGCGCGAGGGCGTCGTCTCCCTCGACGCCTTCGGGGCCGTCTTCGCCGTGATGACGCGCGCCTCCGGCGTCGTGCCGCAGATCTCCGTCGTCGTCGGCCCGGCAGCCGGCGGGGCCGCGTACGGCCCCGCGCTGACCGACGTCGTCGTCCTGGCGCCCGAGGGGCGCGTGTTCGTGACCGGGCCCGACGTCGTCCGCTCGGTCACGGGCGAGGACGTGGACGCCGCGCGCCTCGGGGGCCCCGAGCCGCACGGGCGGCGCTCCGGCGTCGTCCACGTCGTCGCCGAGTCGCAGGACGGCGCCTACGCCCAGGCGCGCAAGCTCGTGCACCTGCTCGGGGCGCAGGGCGCCATGGACGTCGACGGCGTGGCCGAGCGCGACCTGTCGGCGCACCTGCCGGAGAACGTCCGGCGCGCCTACGACGTCCACCCCCTGGTCGACGACCTGCTCGACTCCCCCGCCGGCCACGGCGCGGACCAGGGCTCGCTCGAGCTGCACCCGCGCTGGGCGCCCAACGTCGTCACCACGCTGGGGCGCATGGGCGGGCGGACCGTCGGCGTCGTCGCCAACAACCCGCTGCGCCTCGGGGGGTGCCTCGACTCCTCCTCCGCGGAGAAGGCGGCGAGGTTCGTGCGGCTCTGCGACTCCCTCGGCATCCCGCTGGTCGTCGTCGTCGACGTGCCCGGCTACCTGCCGGGCGTCGGCCAGGAGTGGGACGGGGTCGTGCGCCGCGGGGCCAAGCTGCTGCACGCCTTCGCCGAGTCCGTCGTGCCGCGCGTGACGCTCGTGACCCGCAAGACCTACGGGGGCGCCTACATCGCGATGAACTCGCGCTCGCTCGGCGCGACGCGCGTCTTCGCGTGGCCGACGTCCGAGGTCGCCGTCATGGGCGCCGTCGCGGCCGTGCGGATCCTGCACCGGCGCCGCCTCGCCGAGGTCCCGGCGGACGCCAGGGCGCAGGTCGAGACCGAGCTCGCCGCCGAGCACGAGAAGCTCTCCGGCGGCCTGGCGCGCGCCGTGGAGATCGGCGTCGTCGACGAGGTCGTCGAGCCGGTGGCCACCCGCACGGCGCTCGCCACGGCGATCTCCGGGGCCCCGCAGCGCCGCGGCCGGCACGGCAACATCCCGCTGTAGCCCCTCCCCCGCGACGGGACGTCGTCGCCGTGCCGGACGGCGAGCGCTGCCACCGCGAGAAGTCGTCGAAATGCGGGGGGAGGCGGAGGGTTCCGGTGCTGGTGAGCCCGCTCAGCCGACGCGGTGCAGCCAGCGGACGGGGGCGCCGTCGCCGGCGTAGCGGAAGGGCTCGAGCTCGTCGTCCCAGGCGGTGCCGAGGGCGAGCTCGAGCTCGGCCCGCACGTCGGCCGCCGACTCCACGGAGCACTCGAGCGCCGCGCGGACACGGTCCTCCGGGACGAGGACGTTGCCGTGGACGTCGGTGACGGCGTGGAAGATGCCGAGCTCGGGCGTGTGGCTCCAGCGCCCGCCGTCGACGCCCTGGCTGGGCTCCTCGGTGACCTCGTAGCGCAGGTGCGCCCACCCGCGCAGCGCGGACGCCAGCCGGGCGCCCGTGCCCTGCTCGGCCTGCCACGACATCTCGGTGCGGTAGGAGCCGGGGGCGACGGGCTGCTCGATCCAGTCCATCGAGGCGGACACGCCGACGACCCCGCCGGCCGCCCACTCGACGTGGGGCAGCAGCGCGCGGGGCGCGGAGTGCACGAAGAGGACTCCGCGCGTCAGTGCTCCGGGCATGTCTGACCCTCCTGGTGTCGGTGTGCGAGGTGCGTCTTCCCCAACGTCCTCGATCACCGGCGCAGGCGGCCGTCGTGCCGGACGGCGCAGAGCCGTCGCGCGCAGGATGCCAGACGTCGGGCCCGGCTGCCAGCCCCTGCCGCGCAGCGGGTCCGGGCGCGCCGCCCGGCGTCCGCGCCCGAGCCGCCGACACCGACGGCACCACGGACGACACCACGGACGGCACCACCGCCGGCACGACGCCGGACCGCCGCGCACCGGGCCGGGGGCGCACCATGGTCCGGTGAGCCCTGCGCAGCACCCGCGCCGCCCGACCTTCCTCGGGCCCCGCGCGATGGACAGCCTCGAGAGCCCCGGCGACCCGACGTCGCGGGACGCGGCGGCGCACGCGACGGCCCGCCTGCTCGTCGAGGGGGCGCAGAGCTCCGGCGACGCCGAGGTCGCCGCCCGGCTCGTGCGGCTCGCGGACGAGCAGGGGCTGGAGCTGCTCGCCGAGCTGTGGGCCGACGCGCCCCCGGAGTCGCTCCCCGGGGCGCTGTGGCGGCTGTACGTGCTGCGGCAGTGGGTGCACGCCGCCCCGTCGGAGGCCTCGCGGCAGTTCGACGAGGGTCGGCGCCGCGCGCCCGTCCTCGAGGCCGTCGCCGGCGTGGCCGACCCGCCGGGACCCGACGAGGTGCGCCAGCAGGTGGACGCCGTCCTCGCCGGCGTCGCGACGGGCGACTTCGCCGGCACGCTGGAGCGCGCCGCGGCCTTCGCGCGCGTGGTCGCCGTCGGCCGAGCCGACCTGGCCGACGACGAGGTGTGGCCGGCCACGGACGCCGACGACGCGGGGCTGACGACGTCGGCCGGCCGCCTCGTGCGCACGGCCGAGCACCTGGAGTCCTGCGCCGGCCGCTGGAGGTCGGGCTCGCTGCTCTGAGGCCGCTCCGACGGTGCCCGCCGGCGACGGACGGGCCCTGGGCCGTCCGCGTGGTCGTCCACCGCTCCCGCCGCCGGCACGACGCCGCCCGTCGTCCGCGGTTACAGTGGTCGGGCGCCGGGCCGCGGTAGCCCCGGGCTCCACATGAAGCCGCTTCGAGCGGCCACGCGCCGAGAGGCGCTCCCGGCCCGGCGCACCTACCTCCGCGGGCGGTCGACCCCGTCCGTCGCGAGACGGTCGAGCACGTCGCGCAGCCACCCCGGCCCCCAGCAGCCCACGTCGAGCCTGTCGCGCAGCCCCCGGTCGGCGGTGACGACCACGACGGCCGCGTCCCCGGCGTCGGCCCCGGCCAGCTCCCGCACCAGCTCGACCACGGCGTCGTCGCCCGAGCCGGGGGCGAGGAGCACCTGCACCCGGTGGTCGTCCGTGGTCGTGCCCGCGCCGCGGGCCCTGCCCTCGAGCACGACGGCCACCGCGAGGACGACCCCCGGCACGCCCCCCGGCCCGAGGACGCGGCGCCCCGGCAGCCGGGCGAGGCCGTCCAGCAGCCGCCGGGACGCGCCGGCGCGGTCGCGCCACCAGCCGTCCGGGCGGGAACCGACGACGTTGGCCGCGTCGACGACGAGCACCAGCGGCACCGGTGCACCGGCGTCCTCGACCAGGGCTGCGTCCGTCACGCGGAGCAGCATGGCGCGACGGGCGAGGAGCGCCGGGCGGCCCCGGTCCACGACCGCGACGTCGCCCGCGCGTCGGCCTCGCCGACGGCCACCGCGACGGTCATGCTGACCCCGTGCCCACGCCGCAGGACGACGAGACCGACCGGCCACCGGCAGGCTCCGGGGACGGGGCGGCCGGGCGCGGCCCGGCCGTCCCGACGATCTCCGTCAACGCCGCCGAGCAGGACCCGGACCCGAGCGAGGCGAGCAGCGACCCCACGGCGCGGCAGGCGGCCTCGGACTACGACAACGACCGCGAGGACCTCCCGGGACGCCGCTCGGGCGGCTGAGCCCCTCGGCCCCGCACGGGGCCGGCGCCGCTACCGTCGGCGCGTCCACCGGCCAGGGTGGGACGACCCCGGCCCGGAGGCCCCATGACCAGCACCAGCCGGCGCCGCCGGGCGCGGCCGGACCTCGACGCGGTCGGCGACGTGCTGGCGCCCTTGTCCCCGGACCGCCGTGAGCTGTTCGCCCTGCGGGTGGAGCGGTGGTGGGGGGACGTCCACGACGGGCTCATGGCCGTGCACGCCCCCGAGGACGCCGAGGCCCTCGGACGGAGGCTGCTGCGCTCGGCCGCCACCGCGTACGCGGAGCGCGACCCCGAGCTGCACCGGCTCGACCTGGCGCGCACGCTCGCCCCCGACTGGTTCCAGCGCCCCGAGGTCCTCGGCTACGCCGCCTACGCGGACCGCTTCTCCGGCACGGCGTCCTCCCCCGGCACCCTCGACGGGGTCCGGGAGCGGTTGCCGCTGCTCGAGGAGCTCGGGGTCACGTACCTGCACCTCATGCCGCTGCTGCTCCCCCGCGAGGGCGACAGCGACGGCGGGTACGCCGTCGCCGACTACCGGCGGGTGCGGCCGGACCTCGGGACGACGGACGACCTGAGGGCGCTGGCGCGCGACCTGCGCTCACGGGGCATCAGCCTGGTGCTCGACCTCGTCCTCAACCACGTGGCCCGGGAGCACCCGTGGGCCGTCGCCGCACGCAGCGGCACGGCGGACGAGCGTGCGCACCACCGCCGCTACTTCCACCTCTTCGACGACCGCGCGCTGCCCGACGCCTACGAGCGCTCGCTGCCGGAGGTGTTCCCGGACACCGCTCCTGGCAGCTTCACCTGGGACTCCGAGCTCGGCGCCTGGGTCTGGACGACGTTCAACACCTTCCAGTGGGACCTCGACTGGTCCTGCCCCGACGTCCTCGCCGAGATGGTCGACGTCGTCCTCCACCTCGCCGGGCTCGGTGTCGAGGTGCTGCGCCTGGACGCCGTCGCCTTCCTCTGGAAGCGCCTGGGCACCTCCTGCCAGAACCAGCCGGAGGTGCACGCGCTGACCCAGGTGCTGCGCGCCGTGACGCGCGTGGCGTGCCCCGGCGTGCTGCTCAAGGCCGAGGCGATCGTCGCGCCGACCGACCTCGTGCACTACCTCGGCACGGGGCGGCACGTCGGCCGGGTCAGCGACCTCGCCTACCACAACACCCTCATGGTGCAGGTCTGGTCGATGCTCGCCGCCGGGGACGTCCGTCTGGCGACGACTGCCCTGCAGGCCCTCCCGCCCGTCCCCCCGTCGACGGCGTGGATCACCTACGTGCGCTGCCACGACGACATCGGGTGGGCGGTGGGCGACGACGACGCCGCCGCAGCGGGCCTCGACGGGCACGCGCACCGCTCCTTCCTCTCGGACTGGTACTCCGGCGCCTTCCCCGGCTCGACCGCGACCGGCCTCGTCTTCCAGGAGAACCCGGCGACGGGTGACCGCCGGATCAGCGGCTCGTCCTCCGCCCTCGTCGGGCTGGAGGCGGCCCTCGCGCGCGGCGGCCGCAGCGGCGACGAGGACGTCGACCTCGCCGTCGGCCGCCTGCTGCTGGCGCACGCGCTCGTCCTGGTCTGGGGCGGCGTCCCGGTGCTGTGGATGGGCGACGAGCTCGGCCACCCCGGGGACGCGGGGTGGGCCGGTGAGCCGGGTCACGAGGACGACAACCGCTGGGTGCACCGGCCACGCCTGTCCGAGGAGCTGCTGGCGCAGCGGCACGACCCCTCGACGGTCGCCGGCACCGTGTTCGCCGGCATCCGGCACCTGGCGCGGACGCGGGCGTCGCTGCCGCACCTGCACGCCTCGGTCGCCTCGCAGGTGCTGGACCCGGGCGACCCCGGCGTCCTCGTCGTCCTGCGGGCGCACCCCGAGGGGGACCTGCTGGTGCTGGCGAACGTGACGAGCGGGTGGCGCCCCTTCCCGGCCGAGCGGCTCGCCCACCACGGCGTCGCCGACGCCGTCGACGCGCTCTCGGGGCGCGTCCCCGAGCGGGGCGGCGACGGGCAGCTCTGGCTGCCCCCGTACGGCGTCGTCTGGCTCGTCGCCGACGGCCGCTGAGAGCCTCGGCTCTACGGTTGCGCGCCACCGAGTCTCACCCGTTCGAGGGCGCCGAGAACGGTCAGACCCGGACGACGACGACGTAGCGTCCGACCAGCACGACCCGGAAGACTGACACCAACCACGGGGGAAGACCCATGCGCACGACCCGCCTCGCCATGACCACCGTCCTCGCCGCCGGCCTGCTGGGCGTGGCCGCGCCCGCGCTCGCCGCCGGCGGCAACAACCTCAACTGCTCGGACTTCGACTTCCAGGAAGATGCTCAGGCCGTTCTCGAGCGGGACCCCTCCGACCCCAACCGCCTGGACGAGGGAGGCGTGGTCGGCCTCGCGTGCGAGTCCCTGCCGCGACGCGGGAGCGCGGCCCCCACCGCAGAGACGGGCGTCGACACCACGACGGACCAGATGGCCATGCCCGCCGGCGGGGCGGAGACCGGCGCCGGCGGCACGGCCGGCGGCGTCACCGGGCTCCTGGCGACTGGCGGCCTGCTTGCCGCGGCCGGCGCAGGGGGACTCGTCCTGGTGCGCCGTCGCTCGCAGGCGTGAGGGACACCACGGCCAGTAGGGCAGGTGGGGCTCGAACCCACGACCGGCGGATTATGAGTCCGCTGCTCTGACCGGCTGAGCTACTGCCCCGGGTACGCGGACCTTACCGAGCCCGCGAACCACGAGGTGGCCGCACGAGGACGCCCTCTTCAGCGTCTTCGTGCGGCCACCTCGTCTCCGCCTGCCGCAGCCGGCGCTCGGCGGACGGGTGGCTCAGCGCGACGGCGCGTGCAGCAGCAGCGCCTCGCCCTGCCCGCCGCCGCCGCAGAGCGCGGCGACGCCCGTGCCGCCCCCGCGACGACGGAGCCCGAGGGCGAGGGTCAGCGCCAGCCGGGCCCCCGAGGCCCCGATCGGGTGCCCGAGGGCGATGGCGCCGCCCGCGGTGTTGACCCGGTCCGGGTCGACGCCGAGCTCGCGCACCGAGGCGAGCACGACCGCGGCGAAGGCCTCGTTGATCTCGAGCAGGTCCAGGGCTCTCGGGTCCAGACCCTCTCGGGCGCAGGCCCGCTCGACGGCCCGGGCGGGCTGGCTCTGCAACGTCGAGTCGGGCCCGGCCACGACGCCGTGGGCGCCGATCTCGACCAGCCACGGCAGGCCGGCCGCCTCCGCACGCTCGCGGCGCATGACGACCACGGCCGCGGCGCCGTCCGAGACCGGCGACGCCGACCCGGCGGTGATGGTGCCGTCCGGCCGGAAGGCGGGCGGCAGCGCGGCGAGGGCCTCCGCCGTCGCCCCCGCGCGGACCCCCTCGTCGGCGTCCACGACCAGGGGCTCCCCCCGCCGCTGCGGCACCGGGAGCGGGGCGATCTCCTCGCCGAGGCGGCCGCCCGCCTGCGCCTGCGCCGCGAGGCGGTGGCTGCGGACGGCGACGGCGTCCTGCTCCTCCCGGCTCGACGCGCCGCGGGCGTCGGCAGCACGGGCGGCCTCCTCGACCTCGGTGAGCGCGCCCATCGACACGTCGGCGAAGGCGTCCCGCAGGCCGTCGTGGCTCGTGGCGTCCCGGACGACGGCGTCACCGAAGCGGTAGCCGGCGCGCGCGCCCGGCAGCAGGTGCGGTGCCCCGCTCATCGACTCCATGCCGCCCGCGACGACGACGTCGGCCTCCCCCGCGCGGACGAGCTGGTCGGCGAGGGCGACGGCGCGCAGCCCCGAGAGGCAGACGGCGTTGACGGTGAGCGCCGGGACGGACATCGGCACACCCGCGAGCGCCGCGGCCTGGCGGGCGGGGTTCTGCCCCTGACCGGCCTGGAGGACCTGCCCCAGCACCACCTGGTCGACGTCCTGCGGGCGGACGCCGGAGCGCTCGAGGGCGTGACGCACGGCGTGGGCGCCGAGGTCCACGGCCCGCAGCGGGGACAGCGCGCCCTGCAACCGGCCCATGGGCGTGCGCGCGCCCGCGACCAGGACGGAGACGGGCTCCCGCCGGGTGGCGGACGAGGGTGCGGTCACGGAGCCTCCCGCGGGTGGGGCAGCGCCCGCCCGCCACGGTGCGGGGGGCCGGCCGCGCTGCTCCCGCGGCTGGATTCGAACCAGCAACCGTTCGATTAACAGTCGAATGCTCTGCCGTTGAGCTACGCGGGACGGCACCCGGGCGCAGCGCGTCCGGGCGGTGTCGAGGTTAGCAGGACCACCGGGCGGGCTCGGGCGCCCGTCGGACGCCGGCACCCACCCGCGCGGGGCTCAGGCGCTCTCGGCCCGCAGGCGCTGGAGGGCCGCGGTGAGCGCCGCGGCGCGCGCCCACAGCCCGGCCGCGGCCTCGGCGTCACCGGAGGCCTCGGCGCGCTGGGCACGACCGGTCACCTCGCCGGCCTCGCGCATCAGCCCGCGGAGCTCGAGCTCGCGCAGGGCTGCCGCCGCGAGGCGCCCGGCCCCCTCCCCCGGACGCAGGGCCATCGGCGCGACGGCGAGCTCCTCGACGTACGGCTGGAGCGACTCGCCGGCGGTCTCCCGGACACGCCCGGTCCAGCCGCCGCCCCCCGCCGCCGCGAGACCACCGACCGCGCGCACGACCTCGTGCACGGCCCGGTGCACCGGCACGGCGAAGGCGTCGGCCGGCAGGGCGTCGAAGCGGGCGGCGTCCACGTCGGACGGCGCCTGCAGGACGGCCTGCAGCAGCTCGCGCTCCAGGCGGACGACCGGGTCCCGAGGGTCCGGCGCCGGCGCGTGCACCTCGCGGGGGGCCTGCTCCGGCGCCCCCCGGCCGCCGCGACCGCGCCCCTGCCCCTCCCCGTGGGACGCCGACGAGCGGCCCGCCGGCGCGGCCGGGGCGCGTCCCGCCGCCCCCACCGCACGACGGACCTCCTCGACGTCCATGCCCAGCCAGCCCGACAGGCGGCGCGCGTACTCCGGGCGCAGCGCCGGGTCCTTGATACCGGCGACGACGGGCGCCGCCGCCCGCATCGCCTGCACCCTCCCCTCGGCCGCGTCGAGGTCGAAGCGCTCCAGCGTGCTGCGCAGGGCGAACTCGAACAGCGGCACGCGCGAGGAGACGAGGTCGGCCACGGCCTCGGGGCCGCGCTCGAGGCGCAGGTCGCAGGGGTCGAGCCCCCCGGGCTCGACCGCGACGAACGTCGAGGCGGTGAAGCGCTGGTCCTCCTCGAAGGCCCGCAGCGCCGCCTTCCGGCCCGCCTCGTCGCCGTCGAAGGTGAAGACCACCTCCCCCCGGAAGGCGTCGTCGTCCATGAGCAGCCGGCGTACGGAGCGGATGTGCTCCGGCCCGAACGCCGTCCCGCACGTGGCGACCGCGGTCGGCACGCCCGACAGGTGGCACGCCATGACGTCGGTGTAGCCCTCGACGAAGACCACCTGACGCCGCCGCGCGATCTCGCGCTTGGCGAGGTCGAGGCCGTACAGGACGCTCGACTTGTCGTACAGCGGCGTCTGCGGGGTGTTGAGGTACTTCGGGCCCTGGTCGGACTCCAGCAGCCGCCGGGCGCCGAAGCCGATCGTGGCGCCGGCGACGTCGCGGATCGGCCACACCAGGCGGCCGCGGAAGCGGTCGTAGACGCGGTCCCCCGCCTGCGCACGGCTGACGAGGCCCGCCGTCGCGAGCTCGCCGTCGCTGAAGCCCTTGCCGCGCAGGTGCTTCAGCAGCACGTCCCAGCCCTCCGGGGCGAACCCCGCGCCGAACTGCTCGGCCGCGGCGCGGTCGAAGCCGCGCTCGGCGAGGAAGCGGCGGGCGACCCGCGCGCCCGGCGACCCGAGCTGCTCCGCGAAGAACTCCGCGGTGACGCGGTGCGCGTCGAGCATCCGCTGCCGCGCACCGACGTCCTGGCGCCGGGGACCGCCGCTGCCCTCCTCGTAGCGCAGCTGGACGCCGGCACGCTGGGCGAGGCGCTCGACGGCCTCGGGGAAGGTGAGGTGGTCCAGCTCCTGCAGGAAGCGGAAGACGTCACCTCCGGCGCCGCAGCCGAAGCACTTGTAGAAGCCGACGGCCGGGCGGACGTGGAAGGACGGCGAGCGCTCGTCGTGGAAGGGGCACAGGCCCTTGAGCGAGCCCGCGCCGGCCGGCTTGAGGGTGACGTACTCCCCCACGACCTCGTCGAGCCGCACCTGCTCGCGGACCGCCTCGACGTCCTCGCTGCGGATCCGACCTGGCACGCCCGGAGTCTAGGTCGCGCGACCGAGCGGGCGTCGGCGTCCACAGGCCCCGCCGACGACGCCGACGTCGTCCAGACACCCCTCAACCCGACGTCGGCGACGACGTCGGGGGATGGGGGCGAAGGGGACCCCGCGGACCTCGGGCGCGGTTCAGGCGGTTCAGGCGGTTCAGCCGGTTCAGGGACGACGGACGACGAGCCGGTCGTGCCAGGCGAGGGCGCTGACGTCGGTGAGCGCGGCCACCTGGTCGACGACGACGCGCAGACGCTCGGCGTCGCCGGTCGCGGCCACGAGGTCGGCGGCGTAGGTGGGCTCGAAGGCCTCCGGGCCCCGCTCGCGCAGGACGGCGACGAGCTCGGCGACCACCTCGCGCTGGCGCACGTACTCGGGCTGGCGGTCGTCCGCCTCCATGACGAACAGCGCCGCGAGACCCTTGAGCGCGGCGATCTCGGCCTGCGTCCCGGCGGGCACGACGACGTCCGCGGCGTACCGCACGAGCGGCCGGCGCCCGTAGGCCTCCTGCGTCGCCCGCCGCGCGGCGTCGACGAAGCGGCCGACGAGCTGGCTGGTCATGTCCTTGAGCGCGGCGAGCGAGGCCCGGCCCCGGTCGACCGTGCCCGGCCACTGCGGCGAGGCGGCCAGCCGCTGCAGGCCCTCGGCGACCGCCGCGGCGTCGAGGCCGTGCCAGCGCTCCGCCAGCTCGGCGACGCGGCGGCGCTGCCCCGGGTCGGCGACGACGCCGAGGTCGAGCCGTCCGGCGACCACGGCGTCCTCGACGTCGTGGACGCTGTAGGCGACGTCGTCGGCGAGGTCCATGACCTGCGCCTCGAGGCAGCGGCGCATCGGCGGCGCGCCCGCGCGCAGCCAGCCGAACACCTCGTCGTCGCCGTCCGGGCCGGCGTAGACGCCGTACTTGCCGCTGCCGGGCGTGCCCGTCCCCTCCCGGCCCCCGGTGGGGGGCCCGGTGGTGGGCCCGGTGGTGGGCCCGGTGGTGGGCCCGGTCGTCACGCCCGGCGCCTCGCCGGAGTGCCACGGGTACTTCACGACGGCGTCGAGGCTCGCGCGGGTGAGGTTGAGCCCGCCGCTGCGCCCGCTCGCCGCGTCGACGACCTTCGGCTCGAGGCGGGTGAGGAGCCGCAGCGTCTGCGCGTTGCCCTCGAAGCCGCCGACGTCCGCGGCGGCCTCGGCCAGGGCCCGCTCGCCGTTGTGCCCGAACGGCGGGTGCCCGAGGTCGTGCGCGAGGCAGGCGGTGTCGACGACGTCGGGGTCGCAGCCCAGCGACGACGCGAGCTCCCGGCCCACCTGGGCCACCTCGAGGCTGTGCGTCAGCCGCGTGCGGGCGAAGTCGTCGGTGCCGGGCCCGACCACCTGCGTCTTGCCCCCGAGGCGCCGCAGCGCCGAGGAGTGCAGCACCCGCGCCCGGTCCCGTGCGAAGTCGCCGCGGACGGCGCTCTTCGGCGGCTCGGGCAGGCGGCGCGCGCGGTCGTGCAGCCCGTAGCCGGGGACGCCCGCGTCGTCGGGGCGGACGGCGCCGGCGCTCGGCCGCCTGCCGGCGGGGACGCTCACCCGCCGGAGACCGACGCCTCGGCGTCGGCGACCATCCGCGCCGCCTCGCCCGTCAGCTCCCGGCTCGAGAGCCACTCGTGCGGCAGCGCGACCCGCTTGGTCGCCGCGGTGCGCCCCCGGGGGCCCTCGGCGTCGTCACCGGGCCAGGGGGCGTCGCGGTCCAGCTCGGAGAGCACCTCGCCGAGCTCCTCCAGCGTCGGCACGAGCGCCAGGCGGCGGCGCAGGTCCGAGCCCACGGGGAACCCCTTGAGGTACCAGGCGACGTGCTTGCGGATGTCCCGGCACGCCTTGTCCTCGTCCGGCCCGTCCGGTCCGCCGTGCTCCTCGGCGAGCAGGACGGCGTGCCGCTGGAGCATGTCCGCGACCTCGCCGAGGGTCGGCCGCACCCGCTCCGGACGGCCGGCGAGGGCGGCGGCGAGGTCCGCGAACAGCCAGGGACGACCGAGGCACCCGCGCCCGACGACGACGCCGTCGCAGCCGGTCTCGGTGACCATCCGGACGGCGTCCTCCCCCGACCAGACGTCCCCGTTGCCGAGGACGGGCACCGACGTCACCGCCTCCTTCAGCCGGGCGATGCGGCTCCAGTCGGCCTCGCCGGAGTAGTACTGCTCGGCCGTGCGGGCGTGCAGGGCCACGGCGGCGGCGCCCTCCGCCTCGGCGGCACGCCCGGCCTCGAGGTAGGTGACGTGCTCGGCGTCGATGCCGACCCGCATCTTGACGGTGACGGGGATGCCCGCGGGCTCCGCGGCGCGGACCGCCTCGCGGACGACGGCCGCGAACAGCGAGCTCTTCCACGGCAGCGCCGCGCCACCGCCTCGACGGGTGACCTTGGCGACGGGGCAGCCGAAGTTCAGGTCGACGTGGTCGGCCAGGTCGTCCTCGACGAGCACGCGCACCGCGGCCGCCACGGTCCTCGGCTCGACGCCGTAGACCTGGGTGCTGCGCAGCGGGACGCCGGGCGCGTGCCGGACGAGGCGCAGCGACTCCGGGGTGCGCTCGACCAGCGCGCGCGAGGTCACCATCTCGGAGACGAAGACGCCCTCGCCGCCGGCGGCGCCCATCTGCTCCCGGCACAGGGTCCGGTACGCCTCGCCGGTGACGCCGGCCATGGGGGCGAGGACCACGGGGGTCCGCACCTCGTGCGGGCCGATGCGGAGCGAGGACGGGACCCCGGCCGGACGGCCGCCGGTGGCCGAGGACGGGGCTCGCGCGGCGGCGGGGGCCGCCGGCGCTGGTGCGGTCAGGGCGTTCACCCCTCCATCGTCGCAGCCGTGCGCAGCCGCCGGGGCGACGTCCCCCACGGCGCGCGGCGGCCGCCTCCTCGCCGTGGGGCACGGACCGTCGCCGGGACACCCCACGCGTCCCGGACCTGTGCCACGGTTCCCCGCACACCGGACATCCCCGGTGGCAGCCCCGACCGCAGGAGCTCCCGTGCCCCCTCGTCCCCGCCGGCGCGCCGCCGCCCGCGCAGGTGTCGGCGGCGTCGCCGTCGCCGTCCTCCTGACCACCGCCCCCGGCGCCACGGCGGCGCCCGCCGACGCACCCGCGCCGTCCTCGCGCGCCCAGGACGTCCCCGCCGACGCCCCGGCGTTCCTGCGGGGCGAGCTGGGGGGCGCGCCGGGCCGCGCCGTGGCCGAGCAACGCCGCCCGGCCGTCGCCGCCGCACCCTCCGCCGTCGGCGAGGGCCCCACCAGCTACCCGCAGCAGCCCGACCTGCGCGTCTACCCGGACGAGCCGGCGGACGCCTCGATCGCCCGCGGCGCGCTGCCCTACGACGAGATCGCGCCCCGGCTGCAGGCCCTCATGGCGAGCAGCGACTACGTCTCCGCGGAGGTCGTCGGGACCTCGACGCAGGGCCGCGAGCTGCTCCTCGTCACGCTCACGGCGCCGGAGACGCAGGCGCAGACCGCCCGGCAGACGGCCTGGCGCGAGGAGATCAAGCAGGACCCGGAGGCGGCGGCGGCCGACGCCGACCTCGCCGCGGGCTACAAGACCCCGATCTGGTTCAACGCCAACATCCACGGCAACGAGTGGGAGGGCACCGACGCCGGCCTGCGGTGGATGGAGGACCTGGTCGGCCGCGCCGAGGCGGGGGACGCCGACGCCGTCACGACGCTCGCCGGCAGCCGGCTGTACCTCACCGTCACGAACAACCCCGACGGGAGGGTGGCGGGCCAGCGCCGCACGGCCCAAGACCTCGACGCGAACCGCGACTTCATCACGAACGAGACCCCGGAGACGCGCGCGGTCCGCGACCTCGCCGGTCGCCTGCAGCCGCTCTTCTTCAGCGACGTCCACGGCTACACCTCCGTCCTGCAGGTGGAGCCGTGCGGCCCGCCGCACGGCGAGAACTACGACTACGACCTCTTCCTCCCGCACGCGTACGCCTCCGCGCTGCGGATCGAGGCCGACGTCGTCGCCGCCGACATCGAGGGCAACACCTACCGCGCGCAGGACGGGTCGGTGACGACCGAGAACACGGGGCGCATCCAGATCCCCTACCGCGACATCCGGTCCGGGTGGGACGACTGGCCCCCCATCTTCACCGCGCAGTACGTCGCCTTCCAGGGCGCCGTGACCTCGACCGTCGAGCTGCCGCTGGGCCGCGTCGACACCTCGACCGCCGAGGGCCGCGCCGAGAGCGCCCGGCGCACCGGCGTCAACGTGCAGGTGGCCCTCCAGGTGCTCACCTCGACGACGGACTACGCCACGGAGAACGCGGCGGAGCTGCTCGCGAACCAGGTCGAGGTCTTCCGTCGCGGCAGCGCGGGCGAGCCGCTGCGCGAGATCGGCCCGGACCCCGACCCCACGACGGTGCCCGGCCCCGACCAGTGGGCCGAGGTGTGGGACGAGACGGACGTCTACTCCACGACCTTCCCCGAGGCCTACGTCATCCCGACCGGGGACGGCCAGCGGTCGGCGACCTCCGCCGCCCGGCTCGTCGACCAGCTCCTGCGCCACGGCGTCGAGGTCGGACGGACGGTGCGCAGCTACCGCGTCGACGGCGAGACGTACCCGCGCGGCAGCTACCTCGTCGACATGGAGCAGCCGCTGCGCGGCATGGCCAACGTCCTGCTCGCCGAGGGCAGCGACATCTCCGACCGGGTGCCGAGCATGTACGACGTCTCGGCGTGGAGCCTCGCCGACCTCTGGGGCGCCGACGTCGACGTCGTCGAGGACCTGCCGGGGACGGGGCGCACCCCGACCGTGCTGGCCCGGCCCGTGACGCGGGCGCTGCCGACCGGGGACGTGCCGCCGACCCCGCGCGGCACCGACCTGCGGCTGGAGCTGACGGGGACGGCCGAGGTCCGGGCCCTCAACGCCCTGCTCGCCGACGGCGTCCCCGTGGGACTGCTGCCGGACGGGTCGGCCGTCCTCGACCGCAGCCGGCGCGACGCGGCGCGCGCCGTCGCGGCGTCCGAGGGCGTCGCGTTCACGCCGACCCCGGACGTCACGCCCGGCTCGGCCGACGTGCCGCTCCAGCGCCCGCTGCGCCTGGCGTACACGACGACGTCCTCGGTCGACGGCGCCGGCGAGGACCTCCTCTCGCTGGAGGAGCTCGGCTACGCCGACCCGGTACGGGTCACGGCCGCCTCGCTCGCGGACGGGACGAGCGACCTCGACGACGTCGACGCGCTCTGGGTCGGCGCGCCGCTGGGGCGCGGCGCGCTGCCCGCCGCGGCGCTCGCCGAGCTCCGGGCGTTCGTCGCCGGGGGCGGGGACCTCGTGGGGACGGGGACGGCGGCCGCGGCGCTGGCCGAGCAGCTCGGCTACCTCGACGTGACGGCGGTGGCGGGCAACCGCTCCGGCAACGGCGTCGTCGCGGTCGAGACGCCGGAGGGCGGCCTCCTCGACGGGTACGCCGAGGACCGCGCCTTCGTCTACGCGCCGGTGCACTTCACCGACCTCGCGGCCGGGACCGTCGCCGAGCAGACCTACGCCGAGGACCCCCTCGTCGCGGGCCACTGGCGGGCGCTGGGCGACGGCACGGGCGGTCCGGCCGCGGCCGCCGGGCAGGCGTCCGTCGTCTCGGGGACCAGCGCCGGCGGCGGGCGGGCCGTCGTCTTCGGCACCTACCCGACCTTCCGCGTGCACCCGGTCGGCATGCTCGACGACGTCGCCCGGGCGCTGGGGAGCGCGACCCGCTGACCCTCGGGCACTCCCGCCCACGCCGGTCGCGACGGCCCCGAGCACAGCGCCCGGGGCCGTCGCCGTCCCCCGCGACGACGCGTCCGGGCCGTGCCGACGAGGCGCTCAAGGTCCTCCCCCGCCGTGCCGATGCCCCCCGGGTGGCGTCCTCCCCTGCCGCCCGGCCCACCGCCGCCCGACCCGCCGCCGCCCGGCCCGCCGCCGCGCGACGGCGGCTCGGCGCCTTCCGGCGGCTGGCCCTCGCGATGGCGGCGCTCGGGCTCCTCGTGGGCCTGGTGTTCCCCGCCTTCACCCTGCTGCTCGGGGTCCCCCCGGAGAGCACCCACACCCCCACCTTCCGCCTGGCCTGCCTCGGCGCCGGGCTCGCGCTGGCGCTCGCCAACCTCGTGCTCGCCCGCCGCGTCGTCGGACGACGCCTGGCGGTGCTGGCGGCGGCGCTGCAGGACGTGTCCCGCACCGTCGGCGAGCGCGGGGGGACGGACGGCGACGGACGCAGCCGCTGGGCCGCGCTCGCACCCGACGTGTGCGCCGACGCCGACCTCGGCCCGACGGCGGACGCCTTCTCGGCGCTGCTCACGGCCCTGGAGCGCGAGGAGCACTTCCGCGCCGCCGTGCGGGGCACCGGCGACGCGACCGTCCTCGTCTCGGCCGACGGGACGGTCACCTTCGCCTCGGACGCCGTCCGCGCCCTGACGGGGTGGCCCCCCTCGGCCGCGGTCGGTCGTCAGCTCGTCCGGCTCGTCCACCCCGACGACGCCACCGCCCTCGCCGGCCTCCTCGGCGGGCCCGAGGCCGGGCGGCCCGCGCGGTGCGTCGTCCGCGTCCGCCACCGCCGTCGTGGCGGCGAGGACGGCTGGGTCCACCTCGAGGTGAGCGCCTCGGGAGGTGGCCCCGGCCAAGGGGAGGAGCGGGGCCAGGAGGAGGTCCTCGTCGGCCGGGACGTGACCGAGCGGCTGCGCCTCGAGCGGCGCCTCGAGCACCAGGCGCACCACGACCACCTCACGGGCCTGCCCAACCGGGCGGCCCTCCTCACGCGCGGCGGCGCCCTGCTGGCGCAGGCGCCGGAGCGCCCGCTGGCGGTGCTGCTGTGCGACCTCGACCGCTTCAAGGAGGTCAACGACACCCTCGGGCACGACTACGGCGACCGGCTGCTGCAGCAGGTCGGGCCCCGGCTGCGCGGCGCGCTCGGCGAGGACGACGTCCTCGCGCGCCTGGGGGGCGACGAGTTCGCCGTCCTCCTGCCCGGCGCCTCGCCGCAGGAGGCGCACGCCACGGGGGTCCGCCTCCGGGAGGCCCTCGCGGCCGCCTTCCCCGTCGACGGGCTCGCCCTGGACGTGGACGCCAGCATCGGCGTGTCGCACGTCGACCGGGCGCCGGACGGCCTCACGCCGGAGGAGGCCGTCGGCGCCCTCCTGCGCAGCGCGGACGTCGCCATGTACGCCGCCAAGGAGCGGGCGAGCGGGGTCGAGCCCTACCGCCGCGACGCCGACGTCCACGACCGCAGCCGCCTCGTCCTGCTGTCGGACTTCCGCCGTGCCCTCGCCTCGGAACAGCTGCTCCTGCACTACCAGCCGCAGGTCCGCGTGCGGGACGGCCGGCTCGTGGGCCTCGAGGCGCTCGTGCGCTGGCAGCACCCGGTGCGGGGACTGCTGGCCCCAGCCGAGTTCCTGCCCCTCGTGGAGACCACCGGCCTGGTGGAGCAGCTCACGGACGTGGTGCTCGACCTGGCCCTGGCGCAGGTCCGGCGGTGGGTGGAGGCGGGCACCCCCGTGCCGGTGGCGGTCACCCTCTCGGCGCGCTCGGTGCACCGCGCCGACCTGCCCGGCCGCGTCACCGCCGCGCTCGCCCGCCACGGCGTCGACGCCGGCCTCCTGCGGCTCGAGATCACCGAGAGCGCCCTCGTCCTCGACCCCGGGCGCGCCCGCGAGGTCCTCGACCGCCTCGCCGGCGCCGGTGTCCGTCTGTCCCTGGACGACGTCGGGACCGGCTACGCCTCCGTGCTGAGCCTGACGCGGCTCCCCGTGGACGAGCTGAAGGTGGACCGCAGCCTCGTCTCCACCATGACGACGCGCGAGGAGGACGCCGCGCTCGTGCGCTCGGCGGTCGCGCTGGGCCACGACCTCGGCCTGCGGGTGGTCGCCGAGGGCGTCGACGGGGCGGAGACGCTCCTCGCGCTCGAGCGCCTCGGCTGCGACGTCGCCCAGGGCCTGCACTGCGGGCGGCCCGCGGCCGCCCGGGACGTCACCGACCTCCTGCGGGCCGCGCCCCCGTCACGAGCCCGCGCCGACGTCGGCCTCCCGGCGTCCGCGGGGCCGGCTCAGCAGCCGACGAGCCTGCTCGCGAGGTAGCCCTCCACCTGGTCGAGCGCGACGCGCGTCTGCGTCATGGCGTCACGGTCGCGGACCGTGACGGCCTGGTCGTCCAGGGTGTCGAAGTCGACCGTCAGGCAGAAGGGCGTGCCGATCTCGTCCTGGCGGCGGTAGCGGCGGCCGATGGCGCCCGCGTCGTCGAAGTCGACGTTCCAGTGCCGGCGCAGGGCCGCCGCGAGGTCGCGGGCCTTCGGCGACAGGGCCTCGCCGCGGGACAGCGGCAGCACGGCCGCCTTGACCGGCGCGAGCCGCGGGTCGAGCCGCAGCACGACCCGCTTGTCGACCCCGCCCTTGGCGTTGGGGGCCTCGTCCTCGGAGTAGGCGTCGACGAGGAAGGCCATGAGCGAGCGGGTCAGGCCGGCCGCCGGCTCGATGACGTACGGCGTCCAGCGCTCGCCCTTCGCCTGGTCGAAGTAGGACAGGTCCGTGCCCGAGTGCTCGGAGTGCGTCCGCAGGTCGAAGTCCGTGCGGTTGGCGACGCCCTCGAGCTCGCCCCACTCCGAGCCCGTGAAGCCGAAGCGGTACTCGATGTCGACCGTGCGGGTGGAGTAGTGGGACAGCTTCTCCGCCGGGTGCTCGTAGTGCCGCAGGTTCTCCCGCGCCACCCCCAGGTCGACGTACCAGTCCGTGCGGGTGTCGATCCAGTACTGGTGCCACTGCGCGTCGGTGCCGGGCTCGACGAAGAACTCCATCTCCATCTGCTCGAACTCGCGGGTGCGGAAGATGAAGTTGCCGGGCGTGATCTCGTTGCGGAAGGACTTGCCGATCTGCCCGATGCCGAAGGGCGGCTTCCGGCGCGAGGAGCCCATGACGTTGGCGAAGTTCACGAAGATGCCCTGCGCGGTCTCGGGTCGCAGGTAGTGCAGCCCGGACTCGTCCTCGACGGCCCCGAGGTGGGTCTTCAGCATCATGTTGAAGTCGCGCGGCTCCGTCCAGGCGCCGCGGGTGCCGCAGTTCGGGCACGTGATGTCCGCGAGCCCCTCCGGCGCCCGGCCCTTCTTCTCCTCGTAGGCCTCCTCGAGGTGGTCGGCGCGGAAGCGGCGGTGGCAGGACTGGCACTCGGTCAGCGGGTCCGTGAAGACGCCGACGTGGCCGGAGGCGACCCACGTCTCGCGCGGGAGGATGACGGAGGAGTCGAGGCCGACGACGTCGTCGCGGCCCGTCACGACGGCCTTCCACCACTGCCGCTTGATGTTCTCCTTCAGCTCCACGCCGAGGGGCCCGTAGTCCCAGGCCGACCGGGTGCCCCCGTAGATCTCGCCGCTCGGGTACACGAAGCCCCGGCGCTTGCAGAGGCTGACGACGGTGTCGATCCGGGAGGGTGCGGCCACGCTGGTTCGCTCCGGGGGTCTGGAGGAGGGGCGGCGTCCCGCGCCCGGGGGGCGTGCGGGTCCGCCGCACCGGGCTGGTCCGCCCGGACGGTCCCGGCGAGGGTATCGGCCGGACGCCGGGACGCCGACGGCCCGCGTTGACGAGAACGGCTCTCACAGGTGAGAATCGTCCTCATGCCCAGCACGCCCCGCACCGCGTCCCTGCTCGCCCTGCCGCTCGCGAGCGCCCTGCTGCTGACCTCCTGCGGCTCCGACGCCGCGGCGGGCGGGGGCGGCAGCCCGGGCGGCGGCGGGACCGACGGGTCCGACGGCGCGCGGGTGCAGGTGGCCGCGAGCTTCTACCCGCTGCAGTGGGTCACTCAGGCGATCGCGGGTGACCGCGCCGACGTCACGTCGCTCACGGCCCCCGGCGTGGAGCCGCACGACCTCGAGCTCTCCCCCCAGGAGGTCGGTGAGGCCGTCGACGCCGACGTGCTCGTCACGCTCGGCGGCTTCCAGGGTGCCGTCGACGCGGCCGCCGAGGAGCGCGGCGACGCCCCCGTCGTCGACGTCGCCCCCGCCGCCGACCTGGAGGAGACCCCCGGCACCCCTGCGGGCGGGCCCTCCGGCGACGAGCACGAGCACGAGGGCGGGGCCTCCGACGCCGAGGAGGAGCACGAGCACGGCCTCGAGGAGGACCCGCACTTCTGGCTCGACCCGGTGCGGATGTCCTCCGTGGCCGCAGCCGTCGCGGACGGGCTCTCCGCGGCCGACCCGGACGGGGCCAGCACCTACGCCGCGGGCCTCGCGGGGGTGCAGGAGGAGCTCACCGCCCTCGACGACGAGTACTCCACCGGGCTGGCGACCTGCGCCAGCCGTGACCTCGTCACCTCCCACCAGGCGTTCGGCTACCTCGCCGAGCGCTACGACCTCGAGCAGCGCGGCGTCAGCGGCATCGGCGGCGAGGCGGAGCCCACCCCCGCGCGCCTCGCCGAGGTCGCCGACTTCGTCCGCGCGCACGACGTGAGCACCATCTACACCGAGACGCTGCTGAGCCCCGCGGTCGCCGAGACCGTCGCCGACGAGACGGGCGCGAGCACGGCCGTCCTCGACACCCTCGAGGGGCTCACGGACGCCTCCCCCGGCGACGACTACCCGAGCGTCATGCGCGCCGACCTCCAGACGCTGCGCGAGGGCCAGGGCTGCTCGTGACGGGGACGGGCAGGATGCAGCCGTGAGCGAGCCCTCGACCTCCGCGCCGCTGCTCCGCCTGCGGGGCGCGTCGTTCGGCTACGGCGAGCGCGTCGTCGTCACCGGCGTGGACCTGGAGGTCCACCGGGGCGAGCGCGTCGCCCTGCTCGGCAGCAACGGGTCCGGGAAGACGACGCTGCTGCGCGGCGTGCTCGGCCTCGCCGCGCGCACCGGCGGCACCGTCGAGGTCGGCGGTGAGCCGGCGCCGTCGCGCCGCAGCCGGCGTCGCACCGGGTACGTGCCGCAGGGGATGTCGGTCGGCGGGGGCATCCCGACGACGGTCCGCGAGGTCGTCGCCACCGGGCGGCTGCCCCTGCGCCGCCCGTGGCGGCCGGCCGGGCGGGCCGACCACGCCGCCGTCCACCGGGCGCTGGAGGCCGTCGACATGGCCGACCACGCCCGCGAGGACGTCACGGAGCTCTCCGGGGGGCAGCAGCGTCGGGTCCTCATCGCCCGGGCCCTCGCCGCGGAGCCCGACCTCCTGGTGCTCGACGAGCCGCTCGCCGGGGTCGACGCGGCGAGCGCGGGCGCGCTGGCCGGCACCCTCGCCGCCCTCGCCGACCACGAGGTCACGATCCTCGTCGTCACCCACGAGGTCGGCCCGCTCGCCGACGTCGTCGACCGCGCGCTCGTGCTCTCGCACGGGCGGCTCGTCCACGACGGGCCGCTCGTGCCCGGGCTCCTCGGGGCGTCCGACGACCTGGACCCCGCGGCCGCGACGGCGACGACCCGCCGCGCGGAGGGGCAGGCCGACGGCGCCGACCCCCTGCGCCACCAGCACGTCCACCACCGCGACGAGGTCGAGGGGCGGGCCGGACGGGGCTGGGTCGACCACCCGGACACCCGCCCGGTCGCGGTGGGCGCCGACGAGCACCCGGAGCGCCACCGTGCCTGAGGTCCTGCAGTACGGCTTCATGGTGCGCGCGCTCGTCGCCGCCCTGCTCGTGGGCCTCGCCGCCCCCGCGGTGGGGGTCTTCCTCGTGCAGCGACGGCTCTCGCTCATCGGCGACGGCATGGGGCACGTGGCCCTGACCGGCGTCGCCCTGGGGCTGCTGACGGGCCGGGCGCCGGTCGCCGTGGCCCTCGTCGTCACCGTCGTCGCCGCCGTCGGCGTCGAGCTCCTGCGCCGGTACGGGCGCGCGGGCGGCGACGTCGTCCTCGCCGTCCTGTTCTACGGCGGCATCGCGGGCGGCGTCGTCCTGGTCGCGCGGGCGGACGGGTCGGCCGCGACGCTCAACACCTACCTGTTCGGCGCCATCACGACGACGTCGGCGCAGGACCTGCGCGTCTTCGGCGTGCTGGCGGCCGTCGTGCTGCTCGCCACGCTCGGCCTCGGTCGCCGCCTCGCCGCCGTCAGCAGCGACGAGGAGCACGCCCGGGCGTCCGGGCTGCCCGTCACGGGGCTCAACGTCCTGCTGGCGGTGCTGACCGCGGTGACGGTCGTGCTCTCGATGCGCGTCGTCGGGCTGCTGCTCATCAGCGCGCTGATGATCCTGCCGGTCGCCGTCGCGCAGCAGACGTGCCGGAGCTTCCGCACCACGACGGCGGCGGCGATGGTCGTCGGCGTGGCGACGAGCGTCGTCGGCGTCGTGACGTCGTACTACGGCGACACGCCCTCCGGAGGGACGATCGTCCTCTACCTCATCGCCCTGTTCGTCGTCGCGGCGGCGGGCTCGGCCCTGCTGCGCGCCGCCCGCCACCGCGGCCACCGGCGCTCGGCCCGCGCCGCGGGGGCCGGGGCCGCGGCCGGGCCGGACGTGTCCGTGGCCCGGTCGGGCGGTCCGGCATCATCGGACCCCGGGGGGACGGCCGTGTCGTCCTCCCCCTCCCTGCTCGCACCAGGCAGCAGCCCCCGGGAAGGAGCGTGAGAGCCGTGCCCCAGCCGCAGCGCGTCCGCCGCTCGAGCCGCCAGCGCGACGCCGTCCAGGCGTCCCTGGCCAGCAGCGACGCCTTCCGCAGCGCCCAGGACCTGTACGCGACCCTGCGCGAGCAGGGCAACCCGATCGGGCTCGCGACCGTGTACCGGGCCCTGCAGGGGATGGTCGAGGACGACGAGGTCGACGTCCTGCGCACCGACGACGGCGAGGCCGTCTACCGGCGCTGCAGCCCGAGCCACCACCACCACCTCGTGTGCCGCCGGTGCGGTCGCACGGTCGAGGTCGAGGGCCCGGACGTCGAGGCGTGGGCGACGTCGGTCGCCGCCGCCCACGGCTTCACCGAGCCCGACCACGTCGTCGAGGTGTTCGGGACGTGCGCCGGCTGCACGGCGGCCGCCCGCTCCTGACGGCTCCCCGCCCTCGCCCGGCGCGTCAGCTGGTGGGCGACCGGTCGACCGCCCCGCCGTAGCGGCGCTCGCGGCCGGAGTAGAGCAGGACGGCGTCCCACAGCGTCCGGCGGTCGACGTCGGGCCACAGGACGTCCAGGAAGACCATCTCCGCGTAGGCCGACTGCCAGAGCAGGAAGTTGGACGTCCGCTGCTCGCCCGAGGTGCGCAGGAACAGGTCCACGTCGGGCAGGTCGGGCTCGTCGAGGTGCCGCGCGAGGACGCGCTCGTCCACGCGCTCGGGGTCCAGGCGGCCCGCGGCCACCTCGCGGGCGACCGCCCGGGCGGCGTCGGCGATCTCGGCGCGGCCGCCGTAGTTGACGCACATCGTCAGCTGGAGCCGGTCGCAGCCGGCGGTGACCCGCTCGGCCTCCTCCAGCTCGGCGACGACGCTGCGCCACAGCCGGGTCCGGCGCCCCGCCCAGCGGACCCGGACGCCCCACGAGGCCATCTGGTCGCGCCGGCGGCGCAGCACGTCGCGGTTGAAGCCCATGAGGAAGCGCACCTCGTCGGGCGAGCGCTTCCAGTTCTCCGTCGAGAACGCGTAGACCGAGACGTGCTGGACGCCGATCTGCAGCGCGCCCGCGACCAGGTCGAGCAGCGCCGCCTCCCCCGCCTCGTGCCCGGCCGTGCGCGGCAGGCCGCGCTGGTTGGCCCAGCGGCCGTTGCCGTCCATCACGACGGCGACGTGGCGGGGGACCGCCTCGGGCGGCAGGTCGGGCGGCTGCGCACCGCTCGGGTGCGGCGGCGGGTCGACGGGCACGGGCGGGACGACGGCGACGTCCGGCCGCCGGCGCAGCCTCACGCCGGGGTCCCCTGCGGTGCGCGCGCGGCCCGGTCCGCCGCCTGGGCCGCGGAGAGGGCCTCGACGGCCCGACCGGGCGGGGGCGGCCCCGGTGGCTCGACGTCCGGCACCGACCCCTCGTCGGTGGTCGGCTCCGGCGTCCGGTCCACGAGCGGCAGCGAGCGCACGGCACGCTCGAGGTGCCACTGCAGGTACGCGGCGGCGAGGCCGCTGGCCTCGCGGCGCTCGCGCTCCCCGGCGGCGAGGGCGGCGTCCCAGTCCCCGGCCAGGAGAGCCCCCAGCAGCTCCAGCGTGGTCGGCGCCGGCGCGGCGGCCCCCGGCGGCCGGCACGACCGGCAGACCGCTCCCCCCGCGGCGACGGCGAAGGCCCGGTGCGGGCCGGGCGCGCCGCAGCGGGCGCACGCGTCGAAGCTGGCGCCCCACCCCGCGACGGCCAGCGAGCGCACGACGAACGCGTCGAGCACGAGGCCGGCCGGCCGACGGACGGAGGCGTGCGGCGGGCCGACGAGCGCCCGCAGCCCCCCGACCAGCAGGAGGAACTGCTGGGTGGCGGGCTCGCGCTCCTCCGGGGTGAGGCGCTCCGCCACCTCGAGCATGGCCGTCGCCGCGGTGTACCGGGGGTAGTCGTCGGCGACCGAGCGCGCGTACGGCGCGAGCGTCACCACCTGCGTGACGACGTCGAGGCTGCGCCCGCGGTGCAGCTGCACGTCCGCGAGCATGCACGGCTCGAGGCGCGCGCCGAACCTGCTGCCCGTGCGGCGCACCCCCTTGGCGACGGCCCGCACCCGCCCGCTGGTGCGGGTGAGCAGCGTGATGACGCGGTCGGCCTCGCCGATCTTCTGCGTGCGCAGGACGACGGCCTCGTCGCGGTAGAGCTTCACGCCCCCAGTGTGGTCGCCGCTCGCGCGCCGGACGCACCCGGCGCGCCCGGCCCGACCCCGCCCGTCCCCGACGCGGGCGCCATGACACCTCAGCCCCGGACGCGCGGGTCCGCGGGGGTCGCACCCGTCGGCGGCGGCAGGACGACGCCGCGCGGTCCGAGCCTGCCGTCGGTCGCCGGGCGGTCGGAGGTGCCCCCGTCCACGTCCGGGCCCACCACGACGCGGTCGCGGCCACCGCGCTTGGCGGCGTAGAGGGCGGAGTCGGCCGAGGCGAGCGCGGACGCGACCGGCGCGCCCCGCTGGACGCCGACGGACACGGTCACCTGCAGCCCGGAGCCGAGCTGCTCCCAGTCCTGGACCCGCACCGCCTCGAGGACCCGCTGGGCGATGGCCTCCGCGGCGTCGGGGTCGTCGGCGACGAGGACGACGAACTCGTCGCCCCCGTAGCGCACGACGAGCTCGGAGGAGCGGCAGGCACCCGTGAGCAGCTCGGCCACGCGGACGAGCACGCGGTCCCCGACGTCGTGCGAGAAGCGGTCGTTGACGTCCTTGAAGCGGTCGACGTCGACGAAGACGGCGCCGAGCTCGTCAGGCCCGCGCTCGACCATCTCCAGCAGCGCCCGCCGGTTGCCGAGGCCGGTCAGCGGGTCGGTGAGGGCGGCGCGGTGCACGCCCTCCCTCTCGTCGATCAGGCGGCGCACGTGGCGGCGGGAGGCGAGCTCGGCCGTCCTGCCGGCGCTGTCGCGGCGCAGCCGGCGCAGCAGGGCCCGGGCGTGCTCGCGGGCCCGGCAGATGCCGGGGTGGGGCCCGTGCTCGAGGACGTCGGCGTCCCCGAGCGCCTCGACCGCCACCCAGCGCCAGACGTCGCGACGGCTGCGGCGGCTGGTGCGCTCGGCGAGGTCGAGGCAGCGGCGGGCGCCGGCGACGTCCCCCGCCGCGAGCAGGCACCGGCCCCGGACGACGAGCGCGACGAGCCGGTCGGTGCCGGCCGGGCTGAGGCGGTCCAGCACGGCCGGGTCGCCCACGAGCGCCCACGCGGCCGCGTCGTCGCCCAGCTCCTGCAGGGCCAGCGCGCAGTAGACGTCGGCGCGCACGACCCCGCCCTCGTCCCCCGCCTCGACCGCTGCCCGCCGCATGGCGAGGGCCCGCTCCGCGACGACGAGCTGGTGGCGGCCGACCTCCTCGCGGTCGCCGAGCAGCCCGGCGATGCCCGCCCAGGCGGCGCGGACGGCGCAGGCCTCCTCGACGGCCATGGTGCGGTAGGGCTCCCTCGGGTCGACGAGACCGGCGAGGACCCCCTCGGCGGCCTCGTGCAGGCCGAGCGCCTCCAGCGTGATCCCCAGCGCCATCTGCGCCGACATGCGGTTGTAGCCGCCCCCGCCGGCGTCGACGAGGTCGAGGCCCTCGGCGACGTGGTCGAGCGCCACGGACGTGCGGCCGAGGACGGCGCTCGCCTCCGCCAGCAGGGCCAGCGCCTTGGCCCGCCACAGCGGGTCCCCCGCCGAGAGCACCAGCAGCTCCTGCGACTGCGCGACGACCTCGGCGTACAGGCCCAGCTCCCGCAGCCCGACCCCGCGGCTGTAGCAGAGGAACCGCTCGCTGGCGACGTCCCCCGCGAGGCGCACGAGGGGCAGGGCCTCGTCGCAGGCCCGCACGGTGCCGGCGGGGTCACCGTCCACGTAGTGCTGGTGCGCCCGGTCGCAGAGGAGGTCGAAGGGCCCGAAGACGTCGACGACGACGAGCTCACCCATGCCCGCCCCTCCCCTCGCCGGGCGCCACGACCGCCGGCGGCGGCCCGCCTCCGGCGTCCGCGTCCAGCATCGGCGCGCGCGCCACCCTAGGTGAGCGCGGGAGCCGCGCCAGGGGGGCGGGCTCACCCGTCGTGGCGAGCACCGGCCGACCGGTCCCCGCGGACGTCGACCTCCGCCCGCGGGGACCGGTCCGGTCACGCCCGGTCGCGGGCAGCCCGCCCGCGGTGCGCGCCCGGCGACGACCCGACCGGGGTCAGAGCGCCCGGTTGACCGCCGACAGGACGGCGCGCAGCGAGGCCACGACGGTGTTCGGGTCGATCCCGACGCCCCACAGCACGCGGTCCCCGACCTCGCACTCGACGAAGGCGGCCGCGCGCGCGTCGCCGCCCTCCGAGAGCGCGTGCTCGGCGTAGTCGAGGACGCGCACGCGCACGCCCTCCCCGCGCAGCGCCTCGACCAGGGCGTCGATCGGCCCGTTGCCCAGGCCCTCGAGCACCCGCGGCCGGCCGCCGTCGGTGACGTCCACCTCCAGGCGGGCCGCGCCGTCGACCTCGCTGCTCTGCCGCAGACCCGTGAGCGCGAAACGCCCCCAGGCCCGCGCCGGGTCGGTCGCCGGCAGGTACGCGTCCGCGAAGATCTGCCAGAGGGCGGCCGCGTCGACCTCGCCGCCCACCTCGTCGGTGCGCTGCTGGACGACGCCGGAGAGCTCGATCTGCAGCCGGCGCGGCAGGTCGAGGTGGTGCTCGGAGCGCATGAGGTACGCCACGCCGCCCTTGCCGGACTGGCTGTTGACGCGCACCACGGCCTCGTAGCTGCGACCGACGTCCTTGGGGTCGACGGGCAGGTACGGCACGGCCCAGGTGATCTCCTCCACCGGGCGGCCCTGCTCGGCGGCCCGCCGGTCCATCGCGTCGAAGCCCTTCTTGATGGCGTCCTGGTGGGAGCCGGAGAAGGCGGTGTACACGAGGTCGCCGCCGTAGGGGTGGCGCTCGGGGACCGGCAGCTGGTTGCAGTACTCGACCGTGCGGCGGACCTCGTCGATGTCGGAGAAGTCGACCATGGCGTCGACGCCCTGGGTGACGAGGTTCAGCCCCAGCGTGACGAGGCAGACGTTCCCGGTGCGCTCGCCGTTGCCGAAGAGGCAGCCCTCGACGCGGTCGGCGCCGGCCAGCAGCCCCAGCTCCGCGGCGGCGAACGCGGTGCCGCGGTCGTTGTGNTTCCCGGTGCGCTCGCCGTTGCCGAAGAGGCAGCCCTCGACGCGGTCGGCGCCGGCCAGCAGCCCCAGCTCCGCGGCGGCGACCGCGGTGCCGCGGTCGTTGTGCGGGTGCAGGGACAGGACGACGCCCTCGCGGGGGACGAGGTGGCGCCCCATCCACTCGATCGCGTCGGCGTAGACGTTGGGCGAGGCCATCTCCACGGTCGCGGGGAGGTTGATGATGACCGGGCGCTCGGCGGAGGCCTCGAAGACCTCGAGCACCTCGTTGCAGACCCGGGCCGCGTACTCCAGCTCGGTGCCCGTGAAGGACTCCGGCGAGTACTCGTAGGTGACCTGCGTCTCCGGGACGGTCTCCTCGAGCTTGCGGCACAGCCGGGCGCCCTGGAGGGCGATGTCGAGGACGCCGTCCTCGTCGAGGCCGAAGACGACCTCGCGCTGCAGCACGGAGGTGGAGTTGTAGAGGTGGACGATCGCGCGCGGGGCGCCGGCGATGGCCTCGTACGTCCGCTCGACGAGGTGGTCGCGGGCCTGGGTGAGGACCTGGATCGTCACGTCGTCGGGGATGAGCCCGCCCTCGACGAGCTGGCGGACGAAGTCGAAGTCCGTCTGGCTCGCCGACGGGAAGCCGACCTCGATCTCCTTGTAGCCCATGTCCACGAGCAGCTGGAACATCCGCAGCTTGCGCGCCGGGCTCATGGGGTCGATCAGCGCCTGGTTGCCGTCACGGAGGTCGACGGCGCACCAGCGCGGCGCGGTCTCGAGCCGCCTCGTGGGCCAGGTGCGGTCGGGGAGCTCGACCCGGATCTGCTCGTGGAAGGGGCGGTACCGGTGCACCGGCATCGCGGAGGGCTGCTGCGGGGGGCGGACGTGGCTCATGGGGTCCTCGCTGGTGGGGAGCGGGCGGCGCGCGGGGTCGGTGCCCCGGGCGGTCCCACCGGCAGGGCCGGCCTGCGCCGGCGGACTCCGCGGCGAGGGGGCCGGTGGTTACAGGCCCTCGCCGCGGCAGCCGAGGAGGAGGCTCACGCGCACGAGGGCGACGATACCCCCGGTCGCGGCGGCGCCCCCGTACCCGCTCCCGCTCAGAAGCCGAGCCGCGCCAGCTTGCGCGGGTCCCGCTGCCAGTCCTTCGCGACCTTGACCCGCAGGTCCAGGAAGACCGGGACGCCGAGCAGCGCCTCGATGCCGGCGCGGGCGTGGGTGCCGACCTCGCGCAGCCGGGAGCCGCCCTTCCCGATGACGATGCCCTTCTGCGAGTCGCGCTCGACGAAGAGCTGGACGTGCACGTCGAGCATCCCGTCGGCCCGCTCGCCGCCGTCCGCCGCGGGCCGCGGGCCCATCTCCTCGACGACGACCGCCAGGCTGTGGGGCAGCTCGTCCCGCACGCCCTCCAGGGCGGCCTCGCGGACGAGCTCGGCGACCATGACCGCCTCGGGCTCGTCGGTGAGCTCGCCGTCGGGGTACATCGGCGGGCCCTCGGGCAGGTGCCCCAGCAGCACGTCCTCCACGACGTCCACCTGCTGCCCGGCGGTCGCCGAGACCGGGACGACGTCCGCCCACGGCCCGAGGTCCGCGACCTCGACGAGGTGCTTGGCCAGCCGGTCCCGCGGGACCAGGTCGGTCTTGGTCACCACCGCCACGAGCGGCGTCCCCCGACGCCCCTGGGCGAGCGGCAGGAGCTGCTCGGCGATCCACCGGTCCCCCGGGCCGACGGCCTGGTCGGCGGGCAGGCAGAAGCCGACGACGTCGACCTCGGCGAGGGTCGCCAGGACGAGGTCGTTGAGCCGCTGCCCCAGCAGCGTGCGCGGACGGTGCAGCCCGGGCGTGTCCACGAGGACGAGCTGGGCCGAGGGCCGGTGCAGGATCCCCCGCACGGTGTGCCGCGTCGTCTGCGGCCGGCTGGAGGTGATGGCCACCTTCTGGCCCACGAGGGCGTTCGTCAGCGTCGACTTGCCCGCGTTGGGCCGCCCGACGAAGCAGGCGAAGCCGCTGCGGTAGCCCTCCGGCACCCGGGGCAGGCCGAGCCCGGCACCGGTGGCGACGGCGGACGCGGGGACGCCGGGCGGCGGACGGTCGTCGTCGTCCTCGTCGCCGGGCGGGCGGGGGTGCGGGCTCACCGGCGCTCGCCGAGGAACTCGAGGAGGAGCTGGCGCTGGAGGGAGAACATGCGGCGCTCCTCCTCCGGCTCGGCGTGGTCGTAGCCCAGCAGGTGCAGGACGCCGTGCGTCGTCAGCAGCAGCAGCTCGTCGGCGGTCGAGTGCCCCGCGGCGCGGGCCTGCCGCGCGGCGACCTCGGGGCACAGGACGACGTCGCCCAGCAGCCCGGGCGGGCTCGGCGCGTCCTCGCTGCCGGGGCGGAGCTCGTCCATCGGGAAGGACAGGACGTCGGTCGGCCCCTCCTCGCCCATGTGCTGCTCGTGGAGGGCGGACATCGCGGCCTCGTCGACGAGCAGCACCGACAGCTCCGCCTGCGGGTGGACGTGCAGGGCGTCGAGGACGTGCCGGGCGAGCCCGGAGAGCTCGCGCTCGTCGACCGCGTGCGTCGTCTCGTTCGCGACCTCGACGCTCACGCGCCGGTCCCGGTCGACGTCCCGGTCCCGGTCGACGTCCCGGTCGACGTCCCGGTCCCGGCCGACGTCCCGGTGCCGGCGTCCCGGGCGGCCGGGCCGGGCCGGGTCGCCCGGCGCGGGTCGCGCTGCTGGCCCTCGGGGGCGGTGCGGGCGCGCTCGGCGTCCCAGCGGCCGTAGGCCTCGACGATGTCGCTGACGAGCTTGTGCCGCACGACGTCGCCGGCGTCCAGGTGCGCGAAGGCGATGCCGTCGACGCCGTCGAGGACCTCCTGCACGACGCGCAGCCCCGACTCGGTGCCGCCCGGCAGGTCGACCTGCGTGACGTCGCCGGTGATGACCATGGTCGAGCCGAAGCCGAGCCGGGTGAGGAACATCTTCATCTGCTCGGCGGAGGTGTTCTGCGCCTCGTCGAGGATGATGAAGGCGTCGTTGATGGTGCGGCCCCGCATGTACGCCAGCGGCGCCACCTCGATGGTCCCCGCGGCGAGCAGCCGGGGCACCTGCTCGGGGTCGAGCATGTCGCCGAGGGCGTCGTAGAGCGGGCGCAGGTACGGGTCGATCTTCTCCGTGAGCGTCCCGGGCAGGAAGCCGAGCCGCTCCCCCGCCTCGACGGCCGGACGGGTGAGGACGATGCGCGAGACCTGCTTGGCCTGCAGCGCCTGCACGGCCTTGGCCATGGCCAGGTACGTCTTCCCCGTCCCGGCGGGACCGATGCCGAAGACGACGGTCTCGGCCTCGATGGCCTCGACGTACCGCTTCTGCCCCAGCGTCTTCGGCCGGATGGTGCGCCCGCGCGAGGACAGGACGTCGAGGGTCAGCACGTCGGCGGGGCGCTCGCTCGTCGCGCGGCGCAGCATGCCCACGGAACGCTCGACGGCGTCGGCCGTGAGCACCTCGCCGGACAGCACGACCGCGGACAGCTCGTCGACCAGCCGCTCGAGCAGGGCCACCTCGGCGGCCGGCCCCGTGGCGGTGATCTGGTCGCCGCGCACGTGCACGTCGAGGTCCGGGAACAGGCGCTCGACGACGCGGAGGACGGCGTCGCCGCTGCCGAGCAGCGCGGGCATGGGGACCTCGGGCGGCACCACGACGGTGTGGCGGGTCTGCGCCCCGCCGCCGCGGGGACGAGGGGGCGCTCCGTCGCCGCGGCCGGCGGCGGGACGACGTGCGGAGGGCGGGGTCGGCTGCGTCATGGTCGGGCCGTCGGCCCAGGCTCCTCGCGGACGGCGCGCCCCCGGACCGGGCGCAGGGTCCTCCCAGCGTAGCCGGGACCGTCCGGCCGCCCGCGGTCGCTGCCGGGCTGCGCGGCGGCCGACCTCAGAGGTCGCCCCCGAGCGCGTCGCCCGGCGAGGCGAGGACATGCCCGTGCGCGTGGAAGACGCTCTGCCCCGCCGAGGCCCCGGTGTTGAAGACGAGCCGGTGCTCGCCGTCCGCGGCTCCTCCGTCGGCGGCGACGCGGGCCCCCGTGGCGACGAGGTCGGCGAGGACCGCGGGGGCGGCCGCGGCGAGCGCGACGACGTCGGGGTGGTGCGCCCGCGGGACGACGAGGACGTGCAGCGGCGCCTTCGGGGCGAGGTCGCGGAAGGCCACGACGGCGTCCGTGCTGGCGACCAGCTCGGCGGGGACGTCACCGCCGACGACGCCGCAGAAGACGCAGCCCTCGACGGGGGCGCCCGACGGGGCCGCCCCGCGCTGCGCGGGCCCCTGGGACCGGTCCTGCGGCTGCTCCGAGTGGGTCATGCCCGGCACCCTAGGACGGCCGCGCGGGCAAGGTCCGGCCCCGGGAGCGCCGATGGAGCACCCATGACCGCTCGACGCGCACGCCGGGACCCCGTCCGCCACGTCCGTCGCCGTCGCGCCGCGACGGTGCTGCGGCTCGCCCCTGCGGGCGCCGTGGTCCTGGCCGTGGCCGTCGCCGCCGGCGCGACGGCGGCCGAGCCGGGCCGCGTCCCCTCGGTCGCGGCCTCGGCGGCCGGCGCGACGGACGCGGGCGTGCCCGGTGGCACGGTGACGGGCGACGCGGTGACGGGCGACGCGCTCCCGGGGGACGACGAAGTGGGCGACGCGCTCCCGGGGGACGACGTCGGGGGCGTCTCCACGGGCGCGCCGGCCGTCCTCGGCGCGACCGGCGACGGCTCCCCCGTGCGGGCGCCCTCGCGCGAGGCCGCCGGGGCCCCGGCGGGGCCGGGGAGCCCGGCGACGCAGCTCCTCGTCACGGCGGGCGACGGTGCCTCGGCGCCCGTCGACGGGCCGACCGGCCGGTCCGGAGCACCGGTGCCGGCCGCCGGCGCCGGGTCGGCGACCTCGGCACCCGGCGCACCGGGCGCACCGGCGGCGGACCGCTCGGCCCCCGAGCCGCTCGGAGCCGGTGCCGGAGTCGGTGCCGGAGTCGGTGCCGGTGCCGGGCGCTCCCCCGTGCGCGCTGCCGTCGTCGAGGGCTCGCAGCACCTGGCGGTCAGCATCGACAGCCCGGCCGCGGGGGCGACGCTGCCGCGGGGATGCACCGTCGTCCTCGCCGGGCGGGCGACGAGCGCCGCGGAGGCCACCGTCGTCTGGACCCTGCGCAGCGGGTCCACCGTCCTCCAGCAGGGACCGGCCACGGTGGAGGGCCCCGACGGTCTCGCCGCCGAGATCGGGACCACCGGCACCTGGGAGGTCATGCTCGACCTGCCGGCCGGCAGCTACACCCTCGAGGTCCGCGTGCCGGACGACTCCGACGGCGAGGGCGCGGGCGCCGAGGCGCCGGTGGTCCCCCCGGTGACGACGACCACGTTCCGGGTCGCCTGAGCTGAGCGGTCCCGAGGAGCTCGGGCCGACCGTCGCCGTCAGCGGCCCGAGAACATGTCCCGCAGCCGGCCGAAGACGCCGCCGCCGGCGCTGGTGAGGCGCCCCTCGGGCGCCTCCTCGCCGCGGATCTCGGCGAGCTGGCGCAGCAGCTCCTCCTGGCGGTCGTCGAGGCGCGTCGGCGTCTGCACGTCCACGTGGACGAGGAGGTCGCCGCGGCCGCCCCCGCGGAGGTGCCCGACGCCCATCCCGCGCAGCGTGTGCACCTCGCCGGACTGCGTGCCGGGGCGCACGTCCACCTGCTGGCCGCCGTCGAGCGTGTCGACGGACAGCTCGGTGCCGAGGGCCGCGGCGGTCATGGGCACGACGACCGTGCAGTGCAGGTCGTCGCCGCGACGGGTGAACGTCTCGTGCGGCTCCTCCACGACCTCGACGAACAGGTCGCCGGGAGGACCGCCGGCCGGGCCGACCTCGCTCTGACCGGCGAGCTGGATCCGGGTGCCCGTGCTGACGCCGGGCGGCACGCGGACCGTGAGGTCGCGGCGCTCCTGGATCCGGCCCTCGCCGGCGCACTCCGGGCAGGGCGACGGGATCGTCGTCCCGAACCCCTGGCAGTTCGGGCAGGGCGCCGTGGTCATCACCTGGCCGAGGAAGCTGCGGACCTGGCGCTGCACCTGGCCGCGCCCGCCGCACACCTCGCACGTGCGCGGCGACGTCCCCGGCTGGCAGCACGAGCCCGAGCACGTCGGGCACACGACGGCCGTGTCGACGGCGATCGTGCGGTCGGCGCCGAACACGGCCTCCGGCAGCGGGACCTCGATGCGGATGAGCGCGTCCTGGCCGCGGCGCGCCCGGGTCGCCGGCCCCCGGCCGCCCCCGGCCGCCCCTCCGAAGAAGGTGTCGAAGATGTCGCTGAAGCCGAAGCCGCCGGCGGCGCCGCCGCCGAAGCCGCCGAGGCTCTCCCCGCGGTCGTAGGCGCGCCGCTTCTCGGGGCTGGACAGGACGTCGTAGGCGGCGGACACGTCCTTGAACTCGTCCGCCGCCCCGGGGTTGACGTCCGGGTGCAGCTTGCGCGCCAGGCGCCGGTAGGCCTTCTTGATGTCGTCCTGCGAGGCGTCGCGGGAGACGCCGAGGGCCGCGTAGTGGTCGCTCACCGTGGGTGTGCTCGCTCCTGTCGGGGTCGGCCGGCGGCGCTGCGCCGGCCCCTGCTCGTCGTGGTGCTGTCGTCGTGGTGCTCGTGCTCGTCGTGGTGCTCGTGCTCGTCGTGGTGCTCGTGCCGGCGCCTCGCGGCCCGGGCCCGCGGGCGGCACGCGGCGGTGCGGGTGGTGCTCGTCAGCCCCCGATGATGCGGGAGACGTAGCGCGCCACCGCGCGCACCGCCGCCATCGTCGTGGGGTAGTCCATCCTCGTGGGGCCGAGGACGCCGAGGTGCGCGACCACCTGGCCGCCGGAGGCGTAGCCGCTGGTGACGACCGACGTCTCGGTCAGCCGGTCGTGCGCCAGCTCGCGACCGATGCGGACCGAGACGCCGCCGGCCGCCGCGCCGGCGTCGTCCGCCATCTCCCCGAGCAGGCGCAGCAGCACCACCTGCTCCTCGATGGCCTCCAGCACGGGCGAGATCGACTGCGGGAAGTCCAGCCCCGAGCGCGCCAGGTTGGCCGTGCCCGCGAGGACCACGCGCTCCTCCCGCTCGGCGGACAGCGAGTCCTCCAGCGCCCGCAGCACGGCGCGCACGACGTCCCGGTCGGCCGGGGCGAAGGACTCCGGCAGCGACGGCAGGAGGGCGACGACCTCCGCGAGCCGACGGCCGGACGCGACGGCGCCGAGACGGGTGCGCATCTGCCCCACGAGCTCCTCCGGGACCTCGCCGGCCACCTCGACCGTGCGCTGCTCGACCCGGCCGGAGTCGGTGATGAGGACGAGCAGCAGGCGGGGCCCGCCCAGCGGCACGAGCTCGACGTGCCGGACGGTGGCCCGGCTGAGCGAGGGGTACTGGACGACGGCCACCTGCCGCGTCAGCTGGGCGAGGGCCCGCACGGTGCGGGTGAGGACGTCGTCGAGGTCGGTGGCGTCGTCGAGCAGCGTGGAGATGGCGCGGCGCTCCGCCGGCGACAGCGGCTTCACCGTGGCCAGGCGGTCGACGAAGGCCCGGTAGCCCTTGTCGGTGGGCACGCGGCCCGCGCTCGTGTGCGGCTGCGCGATGTAGCCCTCCTCCTCGAGGACGGCCATGTCGTTGCGGATGGTCGCGGGCGAGACGCCGAGGCTGTGACGCTCGACGAGGACCTTCGAGCCGACGGGCTCCCGGGTGGCGACGTAGTCCTCGACGATGGCCCGCAGGACCGCCAGCCGCCGCTCGTCGCTCACCCGTGCACCTCCGCTCGCCCGCCGCCGGGTCGGTCGACCTGGCACTCATCCGTCCTGAGTGCCAAGCCTACGCCCGGTGCGGGGCCCGGCCCGGACCGCGCGAGCCCCCGGGGGACGTCGCGCGGCCCGGTCGCCCGCGGGTCAGCCCCCGCGGACGGCGCCGAGGACGCGGTCGGCGAGCCCCGGTCCCTGCGCGTCGTCGGAGGGCGTCAGCGCGCGCAGCGGCTCGGCGAGCTCGCGGCGGAAGAAGTCGAAGAAGCCGTCGGGGTCGGGACCGGCGTTCATGGTGACGACGTGGTCGAAGCCCGCGTCGACGAACGGCTGGGCCACCTCGAGGTGCCGGGCGACGTCCGGGCCGCAGGCGAACTGCGCCTGGATCTGCTCCGTCGTCACGCTCTGCGTCGCGGCGTCGAAGTTCACCGGGTTGGGCAGCTCGGACATGACCTTCCAGCCCGTCAGCGCCCATCGGGTCTTCTCCCACACCGCCTGCGCCGCGCTCTCGGCGTCCGGCGCCCACGCGAGGGGGATCTCGGCGAAGGCCGGTCCGCTGCCGCCGAGACGCTTCCAGGTCGCCACCATGTCGCCCTTCGGCTCGGTGGCGAAGAGCCCGTCGCCCAGCTCGGCGGCGATGCGGGCCGAGGCGGGGCCGCTGGCCGCGACGGCGATGGCGGGCAGCTCCTCGGGCAGGTCGAAGACGCGGGCGTCCTCCAGCTGGAGGTGCTTCCCCTCGTAGGTGCGGTAGCCGCCCTGCCAGAGCAGCCGGATGATCTCGAGGGCCTCCCGGAACCGCTCGTGCCGCACGCGGATGCCGGGGAAGTGCTGCGTGCCGACGACGTGCTCGTTGAGGCGCTCCCCCGCGCCGACGCCGAGGGTGAAGCGGCCGTCCGAGATGATCTGCATCGTCGCGGCCGCCTGGGCGATGACGGCCGGGTGGTACCGGACGCTGGGGCAGGTGACGCCGGTCGCCAGCCCGAGGGTCTGCGTCCTCGCCGCGATGTTCGCCAGCAGCGCCCACGTGAAGCCGCTGTGGCCCTGCGTCTCGAGCCAGGGGTGGAAGTGGTCGCTCATCTCGACGAAGTCGAAGCCGGCGCGCTCGGCCTCCACGGCCTGCCGGACGACCTCCTTCGGCGCGAAGGCCTCGGTGGCGAGCTTGTAGCCGATCTGCATGGGTGCCTCCGTCGTGTCCGCCGGCGTCGCCCCGGCTGGTCCGCGTCCACGCTAGGAGCGGCTCCCCCCACCCGCACCCGCTCGCCGGGACGTGCCCGCGCGCCCTCCGGGACCGGGGGGCCCGCGCGGCTAGCGTCCGCCGCATGAGCCGCACGACCCCGCCGCGCGACCGGTACGGCAGCGACGTCCTCGCCGGGGACTGGCGTGTCCCGCCGCGCGGCCGCTCGACCGAGGTCGCGGCCGACCGCGGCCTCGTCGTCGAGGAGGTGGAGACGGGCTGGGTCGGCGCCGTCGTCCGCGTGGAGAAGGCCGGCGGCGCGCACGTCGTCCACCTCGAGGACCGGCGCGGACGGACCCGCGCCTTCCCGCTCGGGCCCGGCTTCCACCTCGACGGCCGGCCGGTGCGGCTGGCGCCGCCGCGGCAGGCCGCCCCGCACGCCGCCGCGCGGCCCACCGGGATCGCCCCGGGCCGGACGGCGAGCGGCTCCCGCGCCGTCGAGGGACAGCGGGCCCGCGTGGCCCGGGGCAGCCACGTCTGGGTCGAGGGCCGGCACGACGCGGAGCTCGTCGAGAAGGTCTGGGGCGACGACCTGCGCGTCGAGGGCGTCGTCGTCGAGCCGCTCGACGGCGTGGACGACCTCGGCGGTGCGCTCGAGGCCTTCGCCCCCGGGCCGGGGCGGCGGGTCGGCGTGCTCGTCGACCACCTCGTCCCCGGCACGAAGGAGTCCCGCCTCGTCGACGCCGTCCTGGCCGACCGGCGCTGGCGGGGCCTGGTCCACGTCGTCGGGCACCCCTACGTCGACGTGTGGGCGGCCGTCCGGCCGCGGGCCGTCGGGCTCGAGCGCTGGCCGGACGTGCCGCGCGGGCAGTCGTGGAAGCACGGCGTCCTCGCGGCCCTCGGGTGGCCGCACGCCGACCAGCGCGACGTCGCGCACGGCTGGAAGCGGATCCTCGGCACGGTGACGACCATCGCGGACCTCGAGCCCTCCCTGTCGGGCCGGGTCGAGGAGCTCATCGACTTCGTGACGGCGCCCGGCGCCTGACCGGCTGCGGCACCCCGGAGGCCGCCGCCTCCCCGCCGCCCCGCCTGTGCACGGCGGGGCCGTGGCCGGACGCCGCTCGGTAGGGTCGAGGACGGGTGGCCGACCGGCCGCCCGGGGAGGAGCCCACCGGTGTCCGAGCAGCAGCCCCGCGGCGACGAGCCGTCCGCCGAGCAGCCGCCGCCGGGCTGGGCCCCGCCGCCCGCGCAGGGCCCGCCGCCCCGGGGACCGGGCGGTCACGGGCCGCCCGGGTACGGCCCCCAGGACCCCGGGTACGGGCCGCAGGACCCCGGGTACGGGGGCGCCGAGCAGCCGTACCGGTACGGGGAGCAGCCCCCCGGGCCTCCCGCCCCGCCCCACGGGTACGGCGCGCAGGACGGCGCGCCCCGTCCGGAGGGGGCCGGCGACCTCTCCCCCGCCGACCAGCGGCTGTGGGCGACGCTGACCCACCTCTCCGGGATCGTCACCTTCCCCGTGGGGCCGCTCGTGGCCTTCCTCGTGCTGCGCGACCGCGGGCTCTTCGTCCGGGACCAGACCCGGGACGCGCTGAACTTCCAGATCACCGTCGCGGCCGTCTTCCTCGCCACCTCGGTCCTGGCGCTCGTCACGCTCGGCGTCCTCGCGTTCCTGCCGGCGATCGCCGCCGTGGTGCTGCCGGTCTACGTCCTCGTCGTGGCCGTCGTCGCCGCCGTGCGCAGCAACCGCGGCGAGCGGTACCGCTACCCGCTGACCCTGCGGCTCGTGCGCTGACGGGGCGCGAGCCCCCTCGCCCCCGGACGCCCCGGTCGTCGGCCCTGGCGTGGTCGGCCGAGCCCTGGTCACCAGCCGAGCAGGCGACGCACCACCCCGTCGGCGAGCAGCCGGCCGCGGTCGGTGAGGACCACCCGCGCGGCGCCGTCGGTCCCCGGGACCTCCGCGGGCTCCCGCACGAGGCCGTCGGCGACCGTGCCCGGGAGGAGCGCCCGTCCCGCGGGCGGCAGCTCGTCGACGGGCAGCCCCTCGGCGAGCCGGACACCGAGCAGCACCCGCTCGACGAGCCTCGCCTCGTCGTCGAGCACCTCGCGGGCGTGGGCCGGGGAGCGTCCGGACACGAGCCGGGCGCTGTAGGCGCCGGGGTGCTTGACGTTCCACCACCGGACGCCGCCGACGTGGCTGTGGGCGCCCGGCCCGACCCCCCACCAGTCGTCGCCCCGCCAGTAGGACACGTTGTGGCGGCAGCGCGCGTCCGGCCGCGCGGCCCAGTTGCTCACCTCGTACCAGGACATGCCGGCCGCGGTGAGCAGGGCGTCGGCGTCCTCGTACTTGGCCGCGAGGTCGTCCTGCTCGGGCAGCGCCAGCTCCCCGCGGCGTACCTGCCCCGCCATCCTCGTGCCGGGCTCGACGACGAGCGCGTACGCCGAGACGTGGTCGGGCGCGCACGCCAGCGCCGCCTCCAGGCTCGCCCGCCAGTCGGCGCGTGACTCCCCGGGGGCGCCGTAGATCAGGTCCAGGCTCACCTGCAGCCCCGCCTCACGGGCCCAGCGCACGACGTCGGGCACCCGCGCCGGGTCGTGCGTGCGGTCGAGCGTCGCCAGCACGTGCGGCACCGAGGACTGCATCCCGAAGGAGACCCGGGTGAAGCCCCCGGCGGCCAGCTCGGCGAGCGACGCGGGGGTGACCGAGTCGGGGTTCGCCTCGGTCGTCACCTCGGCGTCCGGGGCGAGGCCGTGCACCCGGTCGACCGCGCCGAGCAGGCCGACGAGGTCGCCGCTCGGCAGGAGCGTCGGGGTGCCGCCGCCGACGAACACGGTCGAGACCGGACGGGCGGGCAGCCCGGCGTCGGCCAGGACCCGGCCCGACATCTCCACCTCGCGCGCGGCGACGGCGGCGTAGCCCGCGCGCGACGAGCCGCTGCCCGCGCCGCCGAGCTCCTCGGCCGTGTACGTCGTGAAGTCGCAGTAGCCGCAGCGGACCCGGCAGAAGGGGACGTGGAGGTACATCGCGAGCGCGCGGTCCGCGGCGCCCTCGGCCGCGGTCGCGGGCAGGGAGCCGTCCTCGGGGACCGGGTCACCGGCGGGCAGGGCGGGGCTCACCCCGTCATGGTCCCCCGGCGACGGCGGTGGTCCGCGACGCCCGCGCGAGGATGGGGAGATGGCCATCCCGGCGGCACGCCGCGACGACGTCGTCCTCGAGCTGCACGCGCTCGAGCCCGAGGACGACCGGCTGCGCGCTGAGCTGCTGCGGCTGGAGCCCGCGCCCTCCCAGCTCGCGGACTCGGCGAGCGCCCGGCAGACGCTGCCGGCCGCCGACGCGGACCCGCGCCGGGCGCCCTTCGCCGTCCTCGCCGACGGTCGCCCGGTGGGGTTCGGCGTCCTCGACCGCGGCGAGCTGCTCGCCGCCGTGCTCGACGAGCCCGACCGGGCGGTGCTCCTGCGGGGCTTCTACCTGGCGGCCGAGCACCAGGGGCGCGGCTGGGGACGGCGCGCCGCCGCGGCGGTCCCCGCCCTGGCCGCCCGGCTGTGGGGGCCGGCGTCGGCGGGTGGCCCGGCCCTGGCCGTCCTCACGGTCGCCGAGGCGAGCACGGCCGCACGGCGCGCCTACGCGGCGGCCGGGTGGACCGACACGGGGGTGCGGCAGGTCGGCGGCGACCAGGGCACCCTCGCGGTGCTCGTCGTCGCCGTCCCGCAGCCGCCCGTCCGCCCCGGCGTCGGCGGGAGCGTCAGCCGCGGCTGAGCGCCCGCTCGACCGACGGGAGGAGGTCGGCGGCGAGGACGACGTCCCCCGCGTCGTGGGCGGCCCGCAGCGCCCGCGCCCGCTCGGGGGTCGGGTCGGCGAAGAAGGCCGAGGACGCGACGCCGTGGCCCGGTCGCGACAGCACCTGGAGGCGGTCGCCCGGGCCCACGGCGCCCGGGGCGACGACGCGCAGGTAGACGCCGGGGCGCCCGCGCTCGGCGAAGCGGCGCACCCACCGCTGCTCGCCGAGGTGACGGGCGAAGGTCTGGCACGGGGTGCGCGGCATGGTGACCTCGAGGACGAGGTCGCGGCCGACCCGCCACCGCTCCCCCACCTCCGCGCCGTCCACGTCGACGCCGGACGTGCGGAGGTTCTCCCCGAACAGGCCCGGGACGACGTCGCGCTGCAGCACGTCGGCCCAGTGGTCGGCCTCCTCCTGCGCGTACGCGTAGACCGCCTTGTCGCGACCGCCGTGGTCGGCGCGGTCCGCCTGGACGTCGCCGAGGAGCCCGAGCGGGCCCACGGGGACGAGGGCGTCCACGGGTCGCTTGTCGATGCCGGTGACGTCACCGCGGTCCCCGTCGGGCCGCAGCTGGTGCACGCGGCAGACGGCGAGGACCCTGCCCGGCGGGCCGGCGGGCGGGCCGGCGGGCGCAGGACCGGGCGGTGCAGCCGTCATGGCTGCAGTGAAGCAGCGCCGTGGGGGCACCGGGCGCCCTCGCGGCGCGGCGTCCGGGTCGGGGCGCTCAAGGGCGGGCCCGCCGGTGCCGACACCAGGGCGTGACCTCCCTCGCTCCCGCGACGACGCGCCGCGCCCGACCCGTCGTCCCCGCCCCCCGGGCACCGTCGGGCGCAGCGGTCGTTGACCGCGACGTCGACGAGCTCGCCCGGCTGCAGGACGTCGCCGCGGCCCGCTCCTGGGCGACCGTGGACCACCGCCGTCCCCGCCGGCGCGGCTGAGGGGGGCGACCGCCCTGCCGGCGCCGCCCGGACTACTTCTTCGCGGCGTCCTTGACGTCGGCGTCCGAGCTCAGCGCGGCGATGAAGGCCTCCTGGGGGACCTCGACGCGGCCCACCATCTTCATCCGCTTCTTGCCCTCCTTCTGCTTCTCCAGCAGCTTGCGCTTGCGCGTGATGTCGCCGCCGTAGCACTTGGAGAGGACGTCCTTGCGGATGGCGCGGACCGTCTCGCGGGCGATGACCCGCGCGCCGATGGCCGCCTGGACGGGCACCTCGAACTGCTGGCGCGGGATGAGCTTCTGCAGCCGGCCCGCCATGAGCGTCCCGTAGGCGTAGGCCTTGTCCTTGTGGACGATGGCGCTGAAGGCGTCCACCTTGTCGCCCTGCAGCAGGACGTCGACCTTGACGAGGTCGGCCGCCTGGTCGCCCGAGGGCTCGTAGTCGAGCGAGGCGTACCCCTTGGTGCGCGACTTCAGCTGGTCGAAGAAGTCGAAGACGATCTCGGCGAGCGGGAGGACGTAGCGCAGCTCGACGCGCTCGGGCGAGAGGTAGTCCATCCCCTGGAGCTCTCCGCGGCGGCCCTGGCACAGCTCCATCACCGCGCCGATGAAGTCGCTGGGCGCCAGCACCGTGGCCTTCACGACCGGCTCGCGGACCTCCGTGACCTTGCCCTCGGGGAACTCGCTCGGGTTGGTCACCGTCACGACGTCGCCGTCGTCCATGTGCACGTCGTAGACGACGCTCGGCGCGGTCGCGATGAGGTCGAGGTCGAACTCGCGCTCCAGGCGCTCCCGGACGATCTCCAGGTGCAGGAGGCCGAGGAAGCCGCAGCGGTAGCCGAAACCGAGCGCCACCGACGTCTCGGGTTCGTACACCAGCGCCGCGTCGTTGAGCTTGAGCTTGTCGAGCGCGTCCCGCAGGACGGGGTAGTCCGACCCGTCGAGCGGGAAGAGCCCCGAGAAGACCATGGGCCGGGGGTCGCGGTAGCCGCCGAGGTCGTGCGCCGCCGGCTTCGCGGAGTCGGTGACCGTGTCGCCGACCCGCGACTGCCGGACGTCCTTCACGCCGGTGATGAGGTAGCCGACCTCGCCGACGCCGAGCCCCCTCGAGGGCGTGGGCTCGGGCGAGCTGACGCCGATCTCGAGGAGCTCGTGCGTCGCGCGCGTCGACATCATGGCGATCTTCTGCCGCGGGTCGAGGTGCCCGTCGACGACGCGGACGTACGTGACGACGCCGCGGTAGGTGTCGTAGACCGAGTCGAAGATCATGGCGCGGGCCGGCGCGTCGGGATCGCCGACCGGGGCCGGGACGCGCGCCACGATGCGGTCGAGCAGCTCGCGGACGCCCTCGCCGGTCTTGCCGGAGACGCGCAGGACGTCGCCGGCGTCGCAGCCGACGAGCCCGGCGATCTCCTCGGCGTACTTCTCGGGCTGCGCCGCCGGCAGGTCGATCTTGTTGAGCACCGGGATGATCTCGAGGTCGCCCTCCATCGCCAGGTAGAGGTTGGCGAGGGTCTGCGCCTCGATCCCCTGGGAGGCGTCGACGAGGAGGACGGCGCCCTCGCAGGCCGCCAGCGAGCGCGAGACCTCGTAGGTGAAGTCGACGTGCCCCGGCGTGTCGATCATGTTGAGCGCGTGCGCCCTGCCGTCGACCGTCCACGGCATCCGCACGGCCTGGCTCTTGATGGTGATGCCGCGCTCGCGCTCGATGTCCATCCGGTCGAGGTACTGCGCGCGCATGGCGCGCTCGTCGACGACGCCGGTGATCTGCAGCATCCGGTCGGCCAGGGTCGACTTGCCGTGGTCGATGTGCGCGATGATCGAGAAGTTCCGCAGCAGGGCGGGCGCGGTCGAGGCGGGCTCGATGCCACCGTGGTCGCGGGTGGTGTCGCTGCGGGCCGGGGAGCTCACGGGCTCGGGCCACCTCCGTCGTGGGTCTGCGGTCGGTCGGTCTGCCGGCGGCTCGGTGGTCGCGCCTCGGGTGGCAGAGGGCCCCGGCGCCCGCGTCGGACCACGGAAGCGGCGGGCCCGCGGGCGCCCTCCATCGTCGCACGGGGGCGAGGACGACGGCGCCGCGCTGGTAGCCTCCTGCGAGTGCGCCCGGGGCGCGTCCCCCTCCGCGGAGGACGACCGGGCGCGGAGGCACGTGGCCACCGCCGGGCGAGACGCCCAGGTCGCGGCCGCCTCGCAGACCTCTGAGCCCGCCCCGACCTGACCTGGAGCACCTACCCGTGGCCAACATCAAGAGCCAGATCAAGCGCATCGCGACCAACGAGAAGGCGCGCCAGCGCAACCGTGCCGTGAAGTCCGAGCTCAAGTCGGCCGTGCGGTCGGTCCGCGAGGCCGCCGACTCCGGCGACCGCGACGCCGCCCAGGCCGCCCTCGCCAAGGCCTCGCGCCGCCTGGACAAGGCGGTCAGCAAGGGCGTCATCCACAAGAACCAGGCCGCCAACCGCAAGCAGGCTCTGGCCAAGCGCGTCGCCTCCGTCTGACGCCGCGCCACGGCGCCCGGCACACCCGGGCCCACGGACGGGCGCTCCCTCCGGGGAGCGCCCGTCCGTCGCGTCCGGGGTGGGCGGGCGGGGTGCGGCCCCGCCGACGGGAGGCGTCCGCGACGAGCTGCTCAGGCGCCCACGACGACCGTCCACGCACGGACGGAGACGACGTCCACGAGCCCCTCGCGACGGAAGGGGTCGGTCTCGAGGAGGGCCCGCACCCGCTCCTGCGCCGGCGTGCCCTCCTCCTCGACGCGGTAGACGAGGCAGGCGCCGGTGCCGTCGGCCCAGGGCCCGGACAGGACCAGCAGCCCTCGGGCGTGCTGGTCCTGCAGGTGGCGGCGGTGCTCCGGGCGCACGGCGGCCACCTCCTCGGCCGGTGCGCGGTAGCGGATCTCGGCGACGACGTGGGTCACGGCTGCTCCTCGGGGTCTCCTGGGCGTGCGGTCCCGGGCGCTGCGCCCCGGCTCCCGCGTGGTCGGCTGTGGTCGTCCGTGGCGGCGCCGGCCGGTCGCGAGCTCATCGCTCGTGGGAGTCGCAGAGCCGGAGGACCACCCGCTCGAGGGCGAAGACGGGGTCGCGGCCGCCGCCCTTGACGGCCTCGTCGGCCTCGGCGAGCGCGACGACGCCGGCCCCCAGCGCCGCGGGGGTCCAGCCGCGCAGCTCCCGGCGCGTGCGGTCGACCATCCACGGCTGCATGCCGAGGACGCGGGCGACCTCGTCGCCGCGCCCCCGGGTGCCCGCGACGAGGGCCATCTGGCGCAGGCGCAGCGCGAGCACGGCGACGATCGGGACCGGGTCGAGCCCCGTGCCGACGGCCTGGCGCACCAGGGCGAGCGCCTCGGCGCGGTGGCCCGCGACGACGGCGTCGGCGACGCGGAAGCCCGTGGCCTCGACCCGGCCGCCGTAGTAGCGCTGCACGTCGTCGACGTCGACGGTGCCGCTGGTGTCCGCGACCAGCTGCGCGCAGGAGGCGGCGAGCTCGCGCAGGTCCGAGCCGACGGCGTCGACCAGGGCCCGTGCCCCCTGCGCCGAGATCCGCCGCCGCACGGCCTCCATCTCGGCGCCGACGAAGGCGAGCTTCTCGTCGTCGCGCTTGACCGGGGGGCAGTCCACGACGACGGCGCCCGGGGCGGCCCGGGCGGCCTCGAGGACCTTCTTGGCGCGCTGCCCGCCGGCGTGCCGCAGGACGAGGACGACGTCGTCGGCCGGGTGCGCGAGGTAGCGCAGCACCTCGTCCTCGAAGCCCTCGCCCGGAGCCTCGACGCCGGTGACGACCGCCAGGCGCGCCTCGCCGAAGAGCGAGGGGCTGGCCACCGCCTCGAGCGCACCGCGCCGGTGGTCGGCCGCGTCCAACGTCGTCACCTCGAGGTCGGGGTCCTTCTCGCGGGCCAGGGCGGTGACGCGCGTCACCGCCCTCTCGCCGAGCAGGCGCTCCGTCCCCGTGACGAGGACCACGGGCGCCGGCACGGCCTCGCGCCAGGTCCGCCCCGACGCCGCCGGCCTCGCCCGGCCCCCTCTGCTCCGCCCCGTCGTGGCCACGGGGCGCAGCGTGCCACGGGGCGGTGACGGCGCCCTCGACGAGCGGCGCGTCAGCACGTCGGGCCCGTGCGACGCCGGGGGACCAGCACCAGGGCGTCCGGCGCGCCCGCCACGGCGACGTCACCGGTGGCCGTCGTGCAGGCGACGAGGGCGCCGCCGCCCGCGTAGAGGTCGACCGCGCTCGGCGACGGGTGGCCGTAGGTGTTCTCCCCGACCCCGACCAGGCCGACGCGGGGGGCCGCCAGCGCGGCCAGCCCCGGGTCCTGGTCGGCGGAGCCGTGGTGCGCGACCCCGAGCACGTCGACCGGCCAGGCGCCGGGGTCGGCGGCCGTGGCACGGCGCAGCTCTCCCTGGGCCTCGGCGCCCAGGTCGCCGAGCACGGCCAGCCGGACCCCCGCCGTCTCCAGGTGGACGACGACGCTCGCGTCGTTCGCGCCGTCGTCCTCGCCCCCGCCCGTCGACGCCCCGCCCGTCGACGCCCCGCCCGTCGGCGCCCCACCCGTCGACGCCCCACCCGTCGACGCCCCGCCCGCGGCCGGGCGGCCGGTGTAGCGGCCGTCCGCGGGGGCGAGCACGCGCCACGTCGCGTCACCGGCGGTGCCGGACAGCCCGGCCTCGCCGGTCCCGACCGGCACCCCGGCGTCGCGGAGCAGCGCCGCGACCCGCTCGGCGGCGGGTGCGGGGACCGCGAGCGGGCTGACGACGGCCCGCGCCACCTCGCGGCCGTCGAGGACGCCGGCGAGCCCGTCCACGTGGTCGGCGTGGAAGTGCGTGAGCACCAGGAGGTCCACCTCCTCGACGTCCAGGCGGTCGAGGCAGCCGTCCACGGCTCCGGGGTCCGGCCCGGCGTCGACGACCACCGCGGCGCCCGGTCCGCTGCGGACCACCAGGGCCGCTCCCTGCCCCACGTCGCACTGGACGGCGACCCAGTCCGGCGGCGGCCACGCGCCACCGCGCCCGCCCGGTCGGCCGAGCACGAGGGCGCCGCCGGCGAGCACCAGCACGGCGGCGGCCGCGAGGGCGACGGCGCGGTGACGGCGCCGTCGGGCAGCGGGCAGTGGCCGGCGACGCCGCGGGTCCCGCTGCGGCGGCCGCCGGCGCTCCCGGCGGCGGGCGGCGGCACGGCCTCGCAGGAGCGACGCGACCGCGGGCACGAGCACCAGGGCGGCGACGGTGAGGCCGCAGAGCAGGGCCGCGCCTCCCCAGCCCTCGGGCCACGGGAGCGAGGCCCCGGGTACCCCTGACCCGGTCCGGGCCACGAGGGCCACCCAGTCGACGGCCCAGGCCGCCGGCACCGCCAGCACCGCCGCGGCGGTCACCGACACGGGGGCCGTGACGAGGGCCGCGACGCCGAGCACGGTCGCCGGGGCCACCGCGGGGGCGGCGAGCAGGTTCGCGGGGACGGCGGCGACCGAGACGCCCGGGGACAGCAGCAGCAGGACGGGCGCGCAGACGACCTGCGCGGCGGCGGGGACGGCGACCGCGAGGGCTGCGCGCGGGGGCAGGACGCGCGCCAGCGCGGCGGACCACGGACCCGACAGCAGGAGCAGCGCCCCCGTGCCGAGGACCGACAGGGCGAACCCCGCGGACCTCGACGCCCACGGGTCCGCGACCACCAGCACGACGACGACGGCGGCGAGCGGCGGGACACCCCGACGAGGTCGGGCCGCGACGACGCCGACGAGGGCCGCGGCGGCCATGAGGCCGGCACGCAGGACGCTCGGCTCGGCGCCGGCGACCCCGACGAAGGCGACGAGCGCCGTCAGCGCCACGGCCGCCCGCACCCGGCGGCGGGCGCCCAGGAGTGCCGCCCCCGCGGCGACGGCGGCGACGAGGACGGCGGTGTTGCCGCCGCTGACGGCCGTGAGGTGCGCCAGCCCGGTGGTCCGCATGGCCTCGTGCAGCTCGGGCGGCATCGCCGAGGTGTCCCCGACGACGAGACCGGGCAGGAGGCCGCGGGCGTCCTCGCCGCGCCCGCCGAGGGCGGCGTGCAGCCCCTGCCGCAGCGAGGCGGCCCTGCCGCGCCAGCCCTCGGCCGGGTCGACCGACCGGACACCGCCCTGGAGCCGCAGGACGGCGACGACGTCGTCCCCCGCTCGCGCGGGCTGGAGGCGCCCGACCAGCCGCACGCGCTGGTCGCGCCCGAGCGCCCCGACGTCCCCGCCGCCCACGACGAGCACGGGGCCACGGGCCCTCCCCACGACACCACGCCCCACGACCTGGTCCGGGGCGACCCGCACCACCCACCGGGCAGGCCCGTCCACCGCTCTCGGCGAGGGCGCCCCGCCGGCCGAGGCCGCGCCGTCGTCCTCCCCTGCCCGGGCGCGCACGGCCGCGGGCTCGCTCGCGACGCGTCCCCGGACCTCCACGACGGCCGACCGCCGCGCGAGGTCGGCGAGCAGCCCGCCGGAACGCTCGGCGACGCGCAGCGACGTCGTCGCCGCGACCACGGCGGCGACGAGGAGGACGAGGGCGACCGCGGCCCGGACCGACGAGCCCCGCCGCCGGGCGCCGGAGCACGCCACGAGCAGGGAGAGCCCCGCGAGCGCCCCGGCGGCGCCGAGGCCGAGGGGGACGGGCAGGACCACCGCCGCCGCGGCCGTGCCCCAGGCGGCCAGCGCCGCCGGGACGAGGCGCAGGTCGGCGACGTCCCGCCCCCCGGGCGCCGGACCGACGGACCCCGGGCTCACGTGACGACGACCAGCTCGCGCAGCTCCGACAGGCGCGACTCGCCGATCCCGCTCACCTCGCCGAGCTCCTCCACGCTGCTGAAGGCGCCGAGCTGCGCACGGACGTCGAGGATGCGTCGGGCGAGGACCGGACCGATGCCGGGCAGCGCGTCGAGGTCGGCCTCCGTGGCCGTGTTGAGGTCGACCGGTCCTGGGGGGACCGCCACCAC
>NZ_JBBIAA010000010.1:107354-110159 GCF_037482545.1 Pseudokineococcus basanitobsidens
TCCTGGCGCCCCGTCCGCCGCAGCGCCGCTCGCACCGGACGGGGCGCCGGCGCCACCGGCGGGCGACGCGCCCGCGACCGGTGGCGGCGCGGTCGCGACCTCCTCCCCCGGCGCCGGCACGACGACCTGCTCGCCGTCGACGAGCGGACGGGCCAGGTTCACCCGGGCGAGATCGGCGTCCGGCGTGGGTCCTCCCGCCGCGTCGAGGGCGTCCCCCACCCGCGAGCCCGTCGGGAGGTGGACCACCCCCGCCCGCACGACGCGGCCGACGACGTGCACCACCACCTCGGCCTCGGCCTCGGCCACCGGTGCGGCCGACGGCGGTGCGGCGGTCACGCCGGTGGACGACGCGCCGGGGCGCCCGACGGCAGCTCCCGCGGACGCCTCCGGCCGCGGCGACGCCTCGGCACGGCCCGGGACCGCCGAGGCGGCCGTCGGCGCACCGGAAGGCTTCCCGCTCGAGACCGCGGCCGATGAGGTGGGGGCGGCGCGGACCGGCACGGGCACCCCCGGGGCCCCGGCGGAGGACCGGACCGCGAGGACGAGCACGACGACCGCGGCGACGACGAGGACGGCCGCCACGACCGGGCCCGAGACACCCCACCGCCCGTGCCGCACCGAGACCGGGACGCGGTCCGCGAGGGCCCCGACGAGCTGCGGCCACAGCCCCATGCCCTCGGCGAGGTCACCGTCCTCGCCGTGCCGCCCCGCGGGCCTGGCCCCCTCCGGCCGTCGCCGAGGTCGAGGGCCTCCGCCGCGCGAATCGCCACCCGGGCCGTCCTCGAGGTCGTCGTCGAGGTCGTCGTCGAGGTCGTCGTCAGGGGCGTCCTCCGGGTCGTCCTCGAGGCCGGCCGGCCGGGCCCGGCCCACCGGACGCCGCGCCTCCTGCCGCAGCACCGCGTCCAGGCGCCGGCGCACGACCTCGGCGTCCGACGCGTCTCCACCTCCTGCACCGCGCACCGGTCGACCATGGCGTCGTCCGTCCGACCCACGTCGTCACCGGGACCACCTGGGGACGACGGCCTCCACGTCCTGCCTGTGGACGCCGGGGAGCTCGACCGCCCGGCCCACGGCCGCGCAGGCACGGCTACGGTCCCTGCCGGGCCTCGCACCGTCCCGACCCGTCCCCCTCGTGCGGTGCCGAACGGTCAGCGACGACCGCCACCGAAGGACGTGACACCGTGGACGCCGCCCATCCCGACCCGGCCCCCGCCGGAGCGCCGCCCGGCCGTGAGCGGCCGACCGCTGCCGACGCGGGCCCCGGCGCCGACGCCCCCCAGCGACGGGCCTCGCTGCGTCGCGTCGGCCCGGGGATCGTCGTCGCCGCCACGGGGGTCGGGGCGGGAGACCTCGTGGCGACCCTCGTGGCCGGCGCCGAGCTGGGGTACACGCTCCTGTGGGCCGCCGTGGTCGGCTGCGTCGTCAAGATCGCCCTCGCCGAGGCCACGGGGCGCTTCCACCTCGCGACGGGGACGACGATCATCGAGGGGTGGCGGTCGCTGACGCGGTGGGCCACCGGGTACTTCGCGGTCTACGTCGTCGTCTGGGGCTTCGTCTACGGGGCCACGGCCATGACGGCCAGCGCCCTGCCGCTGGCCGCGCTCTTCCCCGACGTCATGCCCCTGGCCGCCTGGGGCGCTCTGTGCGGCGTCGCCGGCCTGGTGCTCGTGCTGACGAGCCGCTACGCCGTCTTCGAGAAGATCATGACGGCCCTCATCGGCGTCATGTTCGTCGTCGTCGTCGGCCTCGCCGTCCTGGTCGCCCCCGACGTGCCGGCGATGCTCGCCGGCCTCGTCCCGCGCCTGCCCGACGGGTCGGTCGTCTACACGCTCGGGCTCGTGGGCGGCGTCGGCGGCACCATCACGATGGCGGCCTACGGCTACTGGGTGAACGCCAAGGGATGGCACGACCGCGGCTGGATGCGGGTCATGCGCTGGGACAACCGGACGGCCTACATCACGACGGGCGTGTTCGTCGTCGCGATGCTCGTCGTCGGGGCCGAGTTGCTGAACGCCGCGTCCATCAGCCTGACGGAGGGCGACCGCGGGCTGCTCGACCTGGGCCAGGTGCTGGAGGACCGCTTCGGGGCCGTCGTCGCCACCGTGTTCCTCGTCGGCTTCTTCGCCGCCGCCTTCAGCTCGCTGCTCGGGGTGTGGAACGGCGTCGGCCTCCTGTTCGCCGACTTCGTGGCCGTCCTGCGAGGAGGCGCAGGCTCGCCCGCCCGGGCGCAGCGGCCCGAGCGGACGACCGCGTTCCGCCTCTACGCGGTGTGGTTGACCTTCCCGCCGATGCTGCTGCTCCTCCTCGGGCAGCCGTTCCAGCTGGTGCTGGCGTACGGCGTCCTGGGCGCCTTCTTCATGCCCTTCCTGGCAGGGACGCTCATCTGGCTCCTCAACTCGGCGCGTACGCCGCGGCAGTGGCGGAACAGCTGGCTGAGCAACGCCCTGTTGGCGGCGGCGGGCCTGCTGTTCCTCGTGCTGAGCGTCGTGCAGGTGCTCAGCTACCTCACCTGACGAGCGACCGTGGTCGAGGGCCGCTGCGTCCACAGCCCGCCGAGGCGCGCGGTCGTCCACAGCTCTGGGCGGCGGGCGGGCGTTGTCGGACCTTCCCGCTACCGTGCCTGGTAGTCGAACACGCGTTCGACACAGCCGTGAGGTGGACGGGGAGGAGGCGCGGCGTGGACCTTCACGACGGATCGCCGGTGCCCGACGGCCAGGATCCCGCCGAGGACCCCGGTACCGGCACCGGCGGCGAGGCCGACCGGTCCGGGTGGGCGTTCCCGGGCAGCGAGCACCCGGAGCTGCC